>CAZGFX010000001.1:291906-368169 GCA_964524845.1 uncultured Gammaproteobacteria bacterium | reverse complement strand
TCGCTCCTCACTCATGGCGGGGCCATTCTTTCTGTCGATCGTCGCTTCGCTCCTCACTCATGGCGGGCCATGTCGCTCACGAGAAGATGTGACGGGGCCATTTAAAAAAGGATTTTATATCCTTATTTTTATATATTAATATAAAATTGTGACAAAATATTTTATTATATATTGGAATCATGTGTATTTCTGATATAATTATTTTATTATGAATAAAAAAAGGCTGTTCCAGTGGGCTCTATATGATTTTGCAAATTCAATTATTTTTATAAATTTTCTTCTGTATTTTTCAGCTTGGATGGTAATAGATGGTGGCTTATCTGATTTTTGGTATAACGCTGTGTTTGCTATAGCATCCATTCTCCTTTTTTTGTCTGCACCAACACTCGCTTCTTTTACAGATAAGTATGGTGGAAGAAAATATTTACTAAATTTTTCTACAATAGGAATATTTTTGAGCTACGGACTCGCAGTATTTTTTGCATATTTGGGGACCCAGTATATTTTTATAATTGTTGTTTTGTTTTTATTAGGACAATATTTTTATCAATTATCTTTTGTTTTTTATAATACTTTGATAGAAGATGTGGCAGACATAGAACACAGGGCACGTGCCGCAGGTATCGGCCAGTTTTCTAATAGCCTGGGTCAAGTAACAGGGCTTTTATTAGCTATACCGTTCTCGTATAACAGATTATCCCCATTATTTCCATCACTACTTTTGTTTCTCGTTTTGGTTCTTCCTATGATGATTTCGTTTGTTGATAGCAGACCGAAGATAAAAAAACTTAATATCCAATCATTAAAAGAGGGGGAAAAAGAGTATTTCAAAAAAATGATTTCATTTTTTATTATATCTGTTGCTGTTCCGATACTCGTGTCGTTTTTTTTCTTTAATGATGCACTGATAACGATTTCAAATAATTTCTCAATTTATTTTGAAAGAGTTTTTGATATTGCTGATGCCACAAAAAATATTTTACTAGCAACTGTTCTGATAATGTCTGCTATTGGTGGAGTTGTTTCGGGTTTGGTTGCAGACAAGATTGGTTCATTAAAAACATTAAAATATATTTTGGCTTGTTGGATAATTATACTACCTCTGATGGCCATATCAAAGAGCGTGTTTTTATTTTCCATTTCTTGTGGTGTAGCAGGATTTTTATTGGGATCCTCATCGGTTGTGACACGAGCGTATATGAGTAAGGTTTTGAGTAAAAGTGAGATTGGCTATGGTTTCTCTTTCTATACTTTATTTGAACGTTTTGCTACTTTGTTCGGTCCTTTGTTATGGGGTGGAATCATAGCTTTTTTAGGAATACATCAAATAAGTTATCGCATAGCTATGGCCTCTATGACGTTTTTTGTTATTATTGGTTTGGTGGTTTTGTTTGTATGGAAAAGAGGCTCAAATTTGTCGGCTAATAACACGGTTTTATAAGTTTATTACACAATATTTTATTTGTTTTTGTTTTTATAAAACAAGATATTGACAAAGTGATTTGTGTATAGTAATTTGTAATGAAAAAGATTTATTAAAAAACAAAAACATTAATTAATAAAAGCGTTTCTTGTCAAAAGCAGAAAACAAGGAGGTGTATCATGTTCGTTAATATAGACTCTTGGATTTATTATTTTCTTCACAAACATCCTGGAAAATTCTTTCTTGGTTGTCTCGTTGGTTTTGTTTTGTGGTGTGTTCTGTGCTCGTATCTTACGTTTGCAGAGATAAACCACGTGGTTTATATTGTTGTCTCTTCTTTATTCTATACAGCTTATCTTTTTGTTATAGGATTTCGAAGTAGAAATTATTTCCTTTTTTCGTCTCTCGTTACTTTTGTGTTTCTACTTCCTCTGATTTTAGTTGGTGTGTCATATGTTTTTAGTTTTTTTGAGTACGACACGATTGCACGAATTATTTTTAATTGGCGTTTTACTTCAATTCCGTTAATATTAGTGCTTGTTATTATTGTTAATTGCATAATAATGACATGTATAGATAAGATTGAAGAAAAAAGAAAAAAAACAAAACTCGAAACTAGTTAATAAAAAGGAGGAAAGAAATGAAGAGGACTTTGGTCATAGAAGGAACAACACATGGGAAAACGGAATCGTTGTTCAAAGAACTACAACAAATGAATCTCCAAGTACGCAGAACTGGCGCAGGAGGAATTGTTATTAATCCACGAGACGAAAGCGAATACAATCGCGTGGTTCAAATGTGTGATACATATGATTTTGTGTGTCATACAGAATACGAGCCCGAAAAGAAAGAAAAGACGGGCTGAGAAGAATTATAAAATAAACAATTATAATAAGCTCGTACACAGAAAAATAGCTCGTCGCGTTAACATGTGACGAGTTTTTTAATTAAAAATCCTATAAATAAGGAAAATTTTTATAAAAAGCATTGACATAAAAACAAAACTGGCATATCATGAAAAGAAATAAGTTTTGAAAATATTAAAATCAAAAAACAAACAAACGGAGTAAGAACATGAGTAATCAAGATGTTTTTCCTATTCTTGTTATTGATGATTTTTTAGGTGTCGGCAGTATGGGTTGTTTAATGACTTGGTTGAGTGAAGGACTTGTTGTATCGCCTGATCAAATTAGCCAACGAGAAAAGAAAAAAGTTATTATTAATTTAGAAGACCAAAATCAAATGTCACTTATAATAACAAAGTGTGACAGTCTTAATCTGTCGTGTTCTTTTTTACCAGAACATCCTCAGGAACAGCCTTAGAAAATAGTTATAGAAAAGTAAAATCGCCGTATCACATACGGCGATTTTTCATAATACAAGATAACTTAAATAAAAAATCCCGTACGTCGGGATTATTTTGTTTTGATTGATGTCTCTTTGAGAGGCTTGGTCTTGGAGCGCAGATAGTTGAGCTTTGCTCTTCGTACCTTCGCTTGTTTGACAGCTTCTATTTTTGCAATAACAGGTGAGTGTATTGGAAAAATACGTTCTACACCGACACCATCTGATACTTTGCGAATCGTTATCGTAGCGCCCTGTTGTTTTCCGTGTTTTCTACCGATAATAATTCCTTCAAAAACCTGCGTTCTTTCTTTTCCGCTTTCGACAATTTTATTGTGAACACGAACAGTCATGCCGACACGTACTTCTGTCGGCGCAATTTCTAAATATTCCTGTGTTTTTGCTTTTGCCATAACGATAGAGATGTTATCTTATTGGTTGTTTTTTGTCAATATATAGCCATTTATTGGGTATTTTGGCTAAAAACACGTATTTTAAATAAATAGTATCAAAACGGCTATAATTAGCGAAATTATAACTTGTCAAGATCTTGCGAGGTGTTTTTAATTGTTTTTTTGGTTGAAAAACCCTCTCGCACTTCGCGCTCGAGGAGGATTCCTCTCGCGCTTTGCGCTCGAGGAGATTTCTCCCTGACATACGTCAGGACAGGCTCCTTCGGTCGAAATGACAAGGCCGATCGAAATAACAAAGTTCGAACTAAACGACAATTCCTGCAAGGCGGGATCCCCTCTTTGTTGGATTGAGCGAGGGGAGTGTGTTCGAAGTCATAAACGCGAGCTGGTGTTTTTTATTAAATCCCGTGCGAATGGATTATTTCGTAAAGCTCTTCTGCGGCGGCGGCGACAGCGCCTTCTCGATTTACGATTATATAATTATATTCTTTTTCGGCTTCGGTTTCTTTTTTGATTTCAGAGAGCCGCCGCCGTATTGTTTCCTCATCATCTTTCCCGCGCGCGCGGATCCTTTTTTCAATCTCTTCTATATTTTCCGCTGTTATAAATATTGATATTATGTTTGGATATTTTTCTTTGACCGCGCGTGCGCCTTGAATATCAAGTTCAATCACTGCAAAACTTTTTTCTGAAAGATTTTTCTTTATATTATCAAAAGAGCTTCCATAAGAATGTCCATACACTGTGTTGTGTTCAAGAAAATAATTTTCTTTTACCAGTTTCGAAAACTCTTCTTCTGAAACGAAAAATCTATCAACTCCATTTACTTCTCCTGTGCGCGGTTGGCGCGTGTTGTGTGTTATTATTTTGGCAACATCTGCATGTGAGCGCATCATTTCTGCGATGACGGTGCCCTTACCAACACCAGAGTGTCCGGATATTATGAAAAATCTTTTTTGTTCGTCGGGCGTAAGTGTTTGGTTTGTCATAATTTTGAAAATAATTTAAGAAACTCAGCAAGTTCTTTTGGAAGTGGACTCGTATATATGTGTGTTTCTTTGTTCATGTCTTTGAACGAAAGCGAGTGCGCGTGTAAGAAAACACGGCCAAGATCAGTGGTTTTTTTGATAAGAGATTTGGACCACTTGTGTTTGTTAATCGCATAAAGTACATCACCGACTATTGGGTGTCCTATTGCTCTCATGTGCACACGAATTTGATGAGTGCGTCCTGTGAGCGGTTGAACATCGAGAAGTGTGTATCCATCAAATCTGGTTAACACATCAAAAAGTGTTGCACTTTTTTTCGCACTGTCGGATGCTCCTGCTGGTTTTGCTGCCATGATTCCACTACGTCGTGAACGTTCTATTGAAAAATCAACTGTTCCATGTTCCTTCGCGATAGATCCTATAACAAGTGCGTAATATTTTTTCGTTATTGACCTTTTCTGAAAGAGTTTTTTTGCATATTTATAAAAACCTTGTGTTTTCGCGATAAGCATAAGTCCAGAGACATCTTTATCAAGACGATGAACTATTCCTGGTCTTTCTGAATCTTCTCCAACATTTTTTAAATCATAGTGCGCGCGTACCCAATCAACAACACTTGGATTAACATCTTTATCATCGTTTGGGTGTACTATAATTCCACTTGGTTTTTCAATAACAACAAAATCATTCGTCTCGTCAATTATTTTTATTTTTTTAAGGAGTGCGGATGATTTGTTTTTTGATAAAACTTCTTTATCGTTCGTCCGAGCTTCTTTTAGTAGAGAGTTCTTTTTAACCTTTGGTTTTTTTGTTTGATTTTCTTTTGGTATTTGCGCGTCTAATACTTCGATCGTGTCTTTGTTTGTAATAAAACAATGTTTGGGTACGCGCGCATCATTAACGACAACAGAACCGTTTTCTATGAGTTTTTGTACTTGTGTTCGACTCATATCAGTGTAGAAGGTGTCTTTTAAGAATGTGTCGAGACGAGTTTTTGATGTAAGGGAAGCCGTTTTGATTTTCATAATGCGCTAAGAATACCAGTAAATAAGCCCAAAATCAAGGTATTGACTAATTTAGCTATTTATAGTAATTTTACACGATAAAAAGATTATAATATAAACAATAAATAATAAATAAACACAGTTAAAAAACAAACAAAAGTGCCACAGGCACAGGAGGTTATTATGTTATTTGAAAGAAGAAAACACGAAACACCAATTGATCCCGGTTTCCGGTTGATCTCTTGGTTAATGCTGATTCCGTTTATGTACATTGCGTTCTTTGTGGACGGATGTGCAGAAGATCCGGGGTTTCGAAACCAGCCTAAGATCCTCAAAAAGCTTACGACCGCTGATTTTACTTATCAGCTTCAGGTCGAGCAGAATGCGTCGTGGCGCTTTTCAATTGATCCGCGATATAAGTTTACAGAAGTTTCTTCTGTTAATACTGTTCGTAGGATTGATGGAAGAGATACCACGTTGATCCAGCCGACACTAAGCGTTATCGGGGCCGGACAGTTTGGCGAAAGCGATAGCGTTCAGATGATTGAAAGCATGGTTATGAATCCGGATACATATCTCGTTTCAATGCATATTGAGTATGCTGAAGCGAATGATGCCGAAAATTTTGGGGATTGTGATGTGTTATTTAACATAATGATTCTTCCGGAAGGAAGCATGAGTTATGTTGTTACGTCAATGTACCAAAACTACTCCACGCAAGACGATTCGTTTTATGTACGAATCGAGACTGTTGGTGGATTAGCTAAGAAAGGAAATGAGGACGGTGATTTGAAAAAAACACTTGCTAATGTTTCCAAGGTACAAATTGATCAGCAAAACGATGGAACGTTCGAACGTGAACCAGGTTATAACAAACGAGCACAGAGTCCAACGGTCGATATAATGGCTATTGATAAGTCATATATTACTGTTTTGGCTCAAAATTGTCGTGGAAGGATTATTTTTTCTACTGGCGATACGTCGCTTGTTTCTTTGCCTGTTACGCGGACAGATCAAACAGTTCTTACACCTGTAGGAATTATTATTTCTGGTACCGCGAACGGAGATCCTCTTACGAGTGTCATTAATGTGCCAAACGTAATAGATACGCTTCGTGTGAATATGAAACTTGTGTTGTTGATGCAGAACGGAACGCATGTTCCTGTGAATGGTATTACAAATTATAATGTGTATTTGAATCAAGCTGCGCTTGCTAAAAATACGCTTGTATTAACTCGCGGAGATTCGATTTTTGCTAAACCTCCTCGGACAAGTATTCCAAACACATCGGCGTCACAGCTCAGTGTTCGTGACATCACTGTTACATACACGAATTTGCAGGGTGGAAGTAGTACGTACACTCATCAGAACAGCGAGGGTGAATTTATTTACACTCTTGTTCCGGAAGGTGTGCAATTTCAGTACCATCCGAGTGTATTAGAATTTAACGGACCGGCAGTAACTCAGGCTCACCAAACAAACGATTCCACAGACGTTGCTATTCAGCTTCGTCTTCGTGACTCGAATCAATCTTATATTCCTCTTGATGAATTAACGGGTCTCACACTAACTTTTATTCCTCAGAGCCTAGTAGCGAAAGCGACTGGAGGTGGAAAGAAAAAGATTTCGCGTGATGACGTTGATCGTATGATTGACGAAAACAGCGCGAAGAAGATCTCGTTTGACAGAAACAATGAATATGTCAAAAAGATTGAGGAAAAAACCAGAAATGAGCACGCTCGTCAATTAACAAAGACGCATTCGGTGTCCGATCTTGAAGACGCTCCTTTATTGAAAACATCGTCCGTAATAAAGACGATGCGACAGTCAGGAGAAAATTCGACGATGTCTCTTATGGCATCAGGATATCGAATAATCGTTTCTGTTAATTCCGGAGTGATTACGATTACTGTACGCTTCAGATCAGCGAGTATCACACAAAACGAAATTATTACAATTTCGCAAGCGGATGTCGCCTTTGTTGATAATGGGCTTGTAAGGATTTTCTCTGACAGAAATATTCATTCATTCTTGGTAACTCCAAGAACAAATGGAGCAGTTGTCGTTCCTGATGATACTATGTTTGTGAACTTTGCTTCACCCATATGGCAATCAGTTGCCGGAAGTAATTCCAGACAAGGAACGGCTGTCATTGCAAATCGCAATGGTGGTATCGTGAACTTTACTAATTTAGCGATAACGACTTCGCCCACAAATCCTGTTTTTTCATTCACTACGAATGGAAATCTTGTTACTGCGGGGTGGACAGGCGAAAGTGTTGCGCAAATTACAAACCTAAATCTTCGCGCGTCATTTAATTATGATTCTGCTGGAATAGGTCGTTCACGATCAAACATTCCTGTAGTGCCAGTCGTAACTGTTTATCCAATAAACACTCCTACGGCAAGGTATAATGTTGAAGTGCCATTTGTTTGGCAGGGATTAAGCTCAACTTATACTGCGAACTCATCTGACTCTACGACAATATCATGGACGATTTCCGCTCGTGATAATAACAGTGGAAGTTACATGCATAACATCGAACCGACGACTACGTTGAGTGTCCAGGTAGACACCGTTAATCCATCTATATCTTATAGACAATGGATAACTGGTAATGTCGTTAACATTCGTTTTCGGAGCAATGATGTCCCGCAGAATGGAGTTAGAATGGCGTTTAGTAATGCCAATATCGTTTATTACGATAGTTCGCTAACTCGTTACGTAAATGTGAACGATCCTTATACGCAACGTTCAATCACTATTCTTCGGAATAGTGGTGGTACGATGCAGTGGGCGCTTGAGACAGATCCTAGAATTCCTACGATTCCGGCCACTTTTTTTGTAACAAATCAGAACGCGGATACTTCAATCACTTTTGATTTGCAGTGGTGGGATAGATTATTAGGTATTCCAGTAAATACGTTTACGGAGTTTACTGCTGCGTATTTTGTGACGGATCCAGCGCTTCCTATGACGATTCAAGCATCTGTTGTTGGTGGCTCTGTGTTACGAGTAAGTATGACTTTCAATAAGAGTCACGTGACATCGAACACTGTTTCGTTGACACAGATACTTGCGTATTATACGGACACTGGAATTCCTGGTGTGCCACAAGTTGCGATAAGCCAGTCTTCTGTGCTTGCACAATTTGTTATTCAGCGCACAGGAGGAACGGGTAATCAATACAATCCAGCAAATACAGCGACAATTACCGGATTTTCCGGAACAGTCGTTGCATTGGCAGGACAGGATACGTTGCGCGATGATGCGCGTATTCAATTGCAAGATGTTGTGACAGGAAATTATATTCCTCTAACAAGTTATCAATTGTTTTATCGCTGGTCTCCGACAGGTCCACAAGGGTATGTGGTTAATGTAAGTCCCGATTCTATTCGGGCGAAAGTTGCCACAAGCTCTTTGACTGCATTTTCGGGTAACGCGCTTGTAAAAGATTCTGTTCGTATGACATTTCTGGATTATGGAATTCAAAGAACGGTTGTTGATAGAGTGTCTCAAACACTAGATCAATTTGTACCATATAGTACGAACCAGTGGGTTCAACCGGTACAAGATCCTTTTATTATCGTTCCAGATACAGTCGTATGGGTGAGCGGTGATAATTTGGATACATTACTCGATGTAAGATTTCAGATCAGAGACGCGAACAACAATCTAGTAACGACGGCTGATACTATTATATCTGTTGTTGCTACGATGAACCCGAACATACCATTTACGATTGTTCCAGCAGCGAAGATAAACGGCTCAACACTTCATTTCTATGTGAGGGTTAATGAGTCGCAAGTTACAAATAATGTGATAACCATAAACCAAGTCTCGGTCCAGTATATGGACAATGGACGAAGGTTTACAGTTATTACGCAGAATCCGCCGGCAGGGCAGTTTGTTGTAAGAAAAGTCGGTACGGTGGTGAACACTTATAATCCGGCAAGTACTGCGACAATTACGATGCCAGGAACAGTAACTGGTCAACAAGGTCAAGCACAGGTTCGTGCAGGCGCATTGGTAACATGGCGAGATTTAACAACAGGAGGAAATATTCCTTTGACGAACATCATGTTGTTCGGGTATTGGGCTCCTTCAGGTGTTGTTTCGACAGTTTCCTATGTTGGCACGGACTCGCTGTATCTCAATGCGGATCAGGCTACGCTTGTCGCGTTTAACGGGAATGATTTCATTCTCGATTCGCTTCGTGCGCAGTTTATGGATCAGCTTGGGCTTCGGACTGTGGTTGATCGCTCTTCGAGAGTGATTACTCATTTCACTCCGTTTAGTACGAGCCAGTGGAATGTTATAGGTGCCACAGTATCTATGACATCTCCTGTTAATGTAAGCGGAGACAATGCTGATACTTTACTCATCGGAACAATACAGTTGAATGATAATGGAGGTGTTCCTGTATCTACGCTTGATTCAATACTAAGCCTGATACTTGTAGCAAATCCAAATATCGGAATTTCTTATGTTCCTATGGTTAAGCTTAACAACTCGACGTACCAGTTTGGTGTTAGGTTTAATGAGTCAGCCGTTACTTCTCCGACGACGGTGTCGTTGTATGACGGATCCTTCCGTTATCTTGATAATGGCAGACAGTTCTTGTACACGCCTACGTCACATCCGTTTGCTCAGTTTATTGTTCAGAAGAGCGGTACGGTAACGAATCAGTATAATCCGGCGAGTACAATTACGTTAACAGCTCCAAGCTTCATTCAAGCGGCAAACGGTCAGACACTTTTGCCGGTGCCGATCAAGGCATCGCTCGCAAATCTGACTCCTCCGCCAAGTACGGTTCCTGCTACAAGCATTCAATTGTTTGCTCGTTTCACGGGCGGAACGATTCCTGTAACATACGTATTGAATTATGCCGGGAGTGACACTGCTACGATTACACTAAACACAAGTACACTGAATACGTCTGGTGGAAATGATTTGTGGATTGACTCCACAAAATATTTCTACACTGACAATGGTAATCCACGGTGGGTGACGGACAATAATGCGAGACTCTTAACGCATATTGAACCGTTTGTTGTAACAAACAATCGGATTTACACAACTCTCTCACTCGAAGGATTTCCATCAAGTGTTCAGGCGATTCATCCGTTGACGAATACACGGACATCATTCCAGTTTGGCATTCCAACGATTCCCAATGTAACGATCACAAGCATTGATGAAAACTCTCTGCGCGGATCGTTTAATTCAGGAAATGATTCATTGAACAACTCACTTTTGTTTTCAGTGAATCAACAGTCACGAATTGTAACAGTGTCGTTTATGAATCGGTATTTAACAACCGATCCGGATGTTCTGAATATTTGGAATATCAGGGCGAATGCTGTCGATGTGCAGACGAACACATACTTGTACATTGATTCTTTACCGAGTGTACATAGTACGTTTGTGCAGAAATGGCAACCTTTATCGACACCAGCTGGATTGATCGAAATAAGCGGATTACCATCAAGTGTGATCTCATCTCCTTTCGCGGTAACGCGTGTTGGATTCAGGATGAGATTACCGAACATATCGGGTGGGTATATTTCGTATACCAATCCATTGATTACGGCGACGCGTGATGGAGTACCTGTGCTGACATCAGAAATTCAGTTTATCGGTCAGGACAGTGTATATATGAATCTGCGGTCCATTTCAGATGGATCTGACACTACTGTTTCGATATCGTCTATTACCGTTTCGTATGATGGAGGCTATGGATCTTTCACAGACAACACTGTGCGAAGCTTCATTCTTCGTCCTGCAACTGCGGGAAATACGATTAAGCCGTACTTGAATGCTGAAATTTCGGATCTGCCGGAAACATTCAATGGCTCGAATCAGTCACGAATCTTGGCGGCAAGCAATCAGTCTGTTACGACAGATACGATTACTGTGCTTCTTCGCGACAGTGTCACAGGAAATCCTGTTAATGGATTTACGCTTACGGATATCGGATCTATTGGTGTTGTTGGTCAGCCTAGTACGGTGGTCACACACCAGTTAATTTCCGGAAACCGTATTGTGTATACTATTCAGTCATCTGTGTTGAACGCGGGTCCAGTTACGCTCCGGTTAAACGGAGTTACGGGAACGTATGTGGATTATACAGGGCTCATCGCTCATGTGTCTCCACAGAATTATGATTTTGCTGGATATCCGCGAAGTTACCTGTACACGTTGAATCCAATCATCGCATCAAACTCTATGCCGGCGAGTTTCATTTCGTTGCCGACAACATTAAGTGATGTAGGTGGAGCGATTTCTCTTACGGACTCCATAACAGGACAGGGTGTTGCGATCACGAACATTAACGGTACTGCAAGCGCTTCTGGCGTTTCACCTATATTGTTCGGAGTGACTACGCTTCCATCGTTTAAGTTTACTTACACGTCTGCACAAGTTAGTGGGGCGGTCACGATGAATTACAATCTAGTTGTTTCATGGACGGAACTTGGGGATACACGTACGAAATCATTTAGTTCGAGTACGCTCCTTCGTCCAGTAACTGATGGTGATAATTATTCACCTGATGGAACGGACATTCTCGGATTCGAAGGGAAGACGCTTAAGGTGTTGAACTCTTCGGATACGACGTCGTTCTCAAGTATTGTGACTCTTCTTGATGGAGCAATGGCTGTACCGAATGCGACGATTGTTTCCGCTTCCGTATCAATTACCGGAATTACGCCGGTAGTACGATGGAGTGGAAACACACTTACTGTGAAGATTGATACGAATCAAATTCCTGTAAACGCGGTTCGCTCGGGTTCGATCACAAGTATCACTATGAGCTATCCGGATTACTCCGGACAGAAGCAGGTGGTGCTGACAAATCAAGGAAGCTTCTTCGTTACTCGTGATCCGTATGGCTCAAATCCCGGTGGTCCGCTTGTAGGAAACCTTCCAAATAATGGAGATACAGTAAGAGTTACAGAAGACGATTCTCCAACGGGTATCTTCAATATTCAACACTACGAAGGCATCAGTTATAATGGCGGAGCTTCGTACGTCTCATTACTTCCGGATCCTGACTCGTTATGGAATTTCTTGAAGGATACGAGTATCTCGCACTTCCGTGCAACACTCATAAATCTTCAAACCGGAGCGCGGGATAGCTCGATAAGTCGAATGGTCATGATGGCTACGACGAATACGCCGGGCGCGAACAACACATTTGTGTTGGATTCTTCCAATGTGATTAAGTATTTCATCACATTGAATGGCGGATTTATCTCTTCTCCAGCTACACAAGCGATTGAGATTCGTATGCGCTTGTCTCAGCTTAGAGAAGCGAGTGGTACAGGCAGTACCATACCCGAGAAGTACATTATATTCTACTTCCGGCGCCAGTAAGAAAGTCGTGTTTTCTTCAAAAAAGCCGTGCGTCTAAACACGTATGGCAAAGGCCTTGGTCCTAAAAGACCAGGCCTTTTTATTTGTTTTTAAGCTATTGACTTTATATAAAAGATGTTGTAAATTAGTATGATATAAAACAAACCAAAACAAACATAATAAACAAAAAAACACCGTCTTTGGCGGAACAAGGAGTACACCATGAAAGCTTTAGATCAAGGCAGGGCGCAAATTATTTCATTTACTGTTCTGGTTATAATTTTTTTTGGAATTCTTTTCGCTCTTGTTTTCGGAACCGAAAGAGATTATAAACCGGAAGGTTTTGATCTCAAAAACTTTTCAGTAACGATCGATGATAAATTACAGGCATATTACAAAATCTCTTGTGATTTTGTTCCTGATGAAAACAAGGAATTAACACAATATGTTTTTGTATCAAATGTTAAAATTCCAATACTCGATTCACTCGTTGGTTATGAAAACAGTAAAAATTATATAACAATCAACAAAGGAAATCGTTTAACAATTATTATTCCAATCGATAAATACTCCGAAAAATATAAAGGAACAGATATTCGAAAACATCGAGAAGGAAAGAAATTGATTTCATCAGGAATGAAAGTAAGTTATGAAATCAAACCAATGATGAAAAATTGATAAATATTGTTTTGGCGTACACACTATGTACGCCTTTTTATTTTGTTGCAAAAAATTTTACTATGTGAAACCAAAAAAGCTTATGTAAAGCCACTTACAAACTATTGACATCTATTACGTTTTGTCGTAATATAATATGATAAATATATAAAAACAAATTAATTTAAAACAAAAAATCCACTGCACATAGCAGGGAAGGAGATGAACCATGAAAGCTTTATTGGCACTTTTAATTATTGTCATCGGAGTACGAATGTTTCGTTATAATCCGATCGGCCAACTTTTTAAGAAGTTATTCGCCACATTTATTATAATTGTTGGCATATTGTTATTATTTGGCTGTGATGACGGTGACGGACGAGGAGAAAAAGATCCGGGTTTATTCGATTTCGCATTCGTGAAGTCCGATTCGAACGGGGTTATTCTTGAGAACGGGAAGTACGCTGAGACTGATACGATTTATCAAGAAAATACGATAGTCGTTGTTCTCAAAACCGCGGACATTATCGACGGAACGATTCTCGGAGCGACATTTGAACCACTTGGTATCGTCATGGACACTGTTATGAATCCAAATTTGGTTCCTGGAAAAACATATCGTGTGCGGGTTCCGTATCACGAGAATATAAAAAGTGATCCGAGACATCCGAACCAGAATACTGTTCGTACATGGGTCAATGTAAGGTATAGAAAAAACGGTACGACAGATGAGTATGAGGAGCGTTCTTATTGGAGAAGTACCACGGTTATTCAGCCTCAACGATTGCTTTTCGATTCGTCCTGGACGATTGTAGCGGAGACGCGGAACGATCCTATTATTAATTTGATTACTGATACTGTGATCATGACTGATTACTTTATTAGTCGTCATTTTTTTCTGGGACTCAAGGATCAGTTTCGTCAATCTTTGCAAAACGTGATTTCGATTGAGCATGTATCGCACCAAAGTGGTGTCGTGTACGCACAAATGCCTACGACAACAGTTGATTCCGTTGCAATATTACACAACCCTGGGTATCCGACATCGAATTGGAACGAGGTAGTCCTGTTTTTCAGGCTCTCGCCAATTGCGAATCGCACGATTGCGGAAACAACGTTTTATATGAGGGTAACTTACAAACCTCATATGTACGCGGCCGCAATTACACGTGATTTTAATTTCAAAGTTACTTTCAAGAAACCCAGTTAAAAAATTATAAACAAAAAGCCACGAGAATGTTTCGTGGCTTTTCCAATTGATCTTTTTTTAAAACGACAACAATTCAACAAAATCAATTTTGATTATTTATAAAATCTTTTGTAACCGATCCAAAGTATCCATTTGCTGGAGTAATCTTATTGTTTTTCTGAAATTTTTTGAGCGCTTCTCGAGTGAGTGCGCCGAACTTTGTGGTTTCATTGCCTTTTGAACCGGGTCCAGAATTAGCAAGAACAAAGCCATTGTCATTAAGATATTTTTGTAATTCTTTGACGTCTTCTCCGATTGTGCCGGTGCTTAAATTTCTAGTAAATATATATTTGCTTGTCGCTGTTTCTTTTTGGGACACATTATTTGTCGTGCATCCTAAATACTCTCTTGTTTTAAGATCAAAAATTCCAGTGATATTAAGATCGTTTGTTCTTTGAAATTTTTTGAGCGCTTCTCGAGTGAGTGCGCCGAACGTTGTGGTTTCATTGCCTTTTGAGCCGGGGCCAGAGTTAGCAAGAACGAAGCCATTTTTATTAAGATATTTTTGTAATTCTTTGACATCTTCTCCGATCATACCTGTTTTTAAATCTCTAGTAAAAAGATCGCAATATTTTTTTGAATCAGTTGTTGTCGATGAGTCCTTTTCTTCAAAAGATAATTGTTTAATTATCGAACCACTCTCGTCAAAAACTAGCTGTTTTACAGTTAAATCAACTCGGTTAACTAACAAGTTATTATATTTAACAGAAACATCATGAATACCATCATTATCTAAATCAATATTTTTTTCTTCTCCAATTAACAATTCAAACACCTGAGGGGTTGAGAAGACGTTTATTCTTAAAACATTTTTTAACATGTCTAAATTAGCGAAAACAACTTGATGTCGCGATATTTCTAGGTTTTTACTCACAACAACATCAAAAACAAAACTTGAACCAGCATATCCTAAAATATTTGTGCCATTTTCTGTGATTTGACCAAGCGCTATTTGTTTAAACATCTCAATATAATAATTTGATTGGCCAGAACCAACAGACGAAGAAGGAACAGATCCGCTTCCGCCACCACTACTACTCAGTTGGAGACCACTGCTTTGAACTGACGTACCTGGCGAGGTACCTGTTAGAGCAACTGGCGTAACCTCGAACTTTATGATTGCGCCACTATCGGACTGTGTAGTCATATATGAAGTGGATGTGGCTCCAGTAATAATGCTTCCATTACGAAGCCATTTGAAAGTAGATATGCCTTCGCTGTCTCCGTCAGCGTCTGAATAAGTGTAATGTCCTGTAAGAATGGCACCAATATTTGTTAGTCCTGTTATATTTACAGATGATGCGACAGGAGCAAAATTTGGGCATAAGTTCGTCGTAAGAACCTCTAATCGTAAAACAACTTGCGCACCATTTCCTCTCAGTGTCGCGCTCGTTGTCGGACATGTTGGGTTGACGGTATAATCATTTGAGCCGGATTGTTTTGTTATTTTAATATACTGTCCGCCAACAGCGGTGTTAAATGTAACCTCTGACGCATTATCAAGTGTGATATCAATGTAATTTAAATTGACGTTAAAATTTGTCACTTGTCCTGTCGCAGTCGTGTTTATTGTTGTGTCAACAATCGTGTCGGATGTTTTTAATTCAAAAACAAACGAAGCAGTTATTTGTACATCGTTTAGCGCAAACACTTGAAAGGGTATTAATAATATAATTAACGCACTTGCGTATAATATTTTAATTTTGTTTTGCATCAGAGCAGTTTAATTATTTCAATTTTATAGCCTACGTTTTTATTAATATAATATTCTCCATGCATAAGCATTGGCAGCGTCTTTTGCACATACTTCAAAAGCATCTTTGACTCCTGCGGCGCTTCGAGTAAACCAAGTTGTTCCTCTTGTTGTTGCATCACAGACTGGTTTTGCTGTCGCGGTATTGTATTTTATTCCGCCATTTACCTCTAATTTTTCTCCTGGAGTAGTTGTGCCAATACCAACTTTTTCATTGTCTATAATTATGTTTCCATAATGAGCCGTATCATCTGCAGCATCAAAAACAGCAAGAGGGAAATCACTACCCATGTCATATAAACCAGCCTCATCTCCTGAGAACATGGCACCATTACCGATATATACACCACCCCTACTATTATTAGTAATTTCAAATCTAGTTATTATATCGCTACCCTTGATGTGTAAAAGTGACAGAGGATTAGCAGTTCCAATTCCGACGTTTCCAGTGTTAAAAAGAAAACGTTCATTAGCATAATCTATTGTGAAACTTGTACCATTACCAACCTCATCCATATCACCAAATCTTACAAAAAGACTATTTCCACTGATACTTCCTTCTGTTTTAAAAACATTCTCACCATCTTTATCTCTAAAGTTAGCTACTATATTTTTACCGACTATACCCTTAACAGAAAACGCAGCATCTTCGTGCCCATCACCACCAACACGCAAATTACCAAGTATATCCAAGCTAGATTGTGGGTTTGTTTTACCAATCCCAACATTGCCGTTTTGAAAATAGGATACACCTGCTTCACCATCTACTGTTAATTTGGTTCCCCAGCTATTTTCTGATATGTCGCCTAATTTAACAATTCTTGCACCAGCGGCTCCACCAACCTCAAGTAATGAACTTCCATCATCGGTAACAACTTGGAAATAAGAATTCGGGGTCGTTGTTCTAATACCGACATTACCTGTAACTAAATTTACAGAGACACCTTTATCATTGTGATATCCACCAAACTTATAAGCGGTTTGAGTTGCATTTACTCCGACAATAAGATCGTCGTTCTTTTTCCAATCCATACCAACTTCTCCGCCTATCATATCAAATCCGATTATCAGATCATTGTCATTATTATTAGGTTCACCAAACGTTCCTTTGTTAGCACGGATCTGACCGTGTTCGTTATCAGTATGAAAAACATCCAACTCATACTGAGGTGTGTTTGTTCCTATGCCAAGCCAATTATTTGTATTATTCCAAAAAAGATTTGCATTATCTTGTGAAATTAGTCCTCCAGCACCCGAAAACAACAAAGAACCAGCTGTGGTTCCAGAAAGTGTGAAACCTCCGTCAACGGTTAAATTACCACCGGTTGATATATTTTGCCCAATAGTAGAAACAGCAAAAACAGGAGTGATCTGTGTTAATAGACCGAAAATTAAACAAACAGGAAATATTTTTAAAAACAAATTTTTTATTTGTGTAGACATGGTTTTATTCTATTTATTTGTTATAGAAAGATAATTTGGCTCCGAAATAAAAATGGAGTTTATTATCCTTTGATAATTCTTATATATTAAATATATCTCATATTACGATAAAAATACACCATAATTATCTGATGGTAAAAACCGCGTAATAAAAAACCACCTGTTTTTCTCTTATATTAGAAGAAAAACACCATTATTTGGTGGCAAAAGTTATATATTCTAATTATAAAACACGAGGGTTAGTAATATTATAAAAAATTCTGGTTCGCTGTAAGTGGGGCGAATGGAGCGAAGCGACGATCGAATGGTGGGTGAGGAGAGATTTGAACTCTCGACCGCAGACTTATAAGATCTGTGCTCTAACCAACTGAGCTACTCACCCACGAAAAGTATTTTTGTATGAATAGATTATATCATACTAACACGACATAAATAGTTCGGTAACCCGTCCCGCAAATTGAACGAAAGTGAGATTGTGCGGGAAGCCCTGCCATGTAAATCGAGCGTTAGCGAGATTGTACAGGGTACTCACCCACGAAAAGAGAACAATAGGAAATTAACACATTTTTGTATCAAAATCAACCGTTTTTCATGTTGGCATAAAGCGTTTTTTCGTGTAGTATTGTGGAGTTATTGCACGGCAGACTCAACTAAAAAAAGTATTTGCTAGGATTTGTTTATTGTTTGTAATATAGTTTTCTAGTGTAGTTGTTTCGCATATCACGCGAAGCCGGACCCCGCTTAGGCGGGGGTGGTCAAACAATTTTGTTGAACACATCATAATAACAAAAGGAGTGTAATTTATGGAGGGGTCGCACATCACGCGAAGCGGGACCCCGCTTAGGCGGGGGTGGTCAAGCAGTTGTGTCGGATATATTATAACAACAAAGAAAACAATGTATGGAGGGGTCGCCCCAGCACATTAGCCAAAGGCTGATTGCGGGGCAGACTCAACTACAAAAAGTATTTGCTAGGATTTGTTTATTGTTTGTAATATAGTTTTCTCGTATGGAGGGGTCGCATAGTGGTCGAGTGCACCATCTTGGAAAGGTGGCGTACCGTAAAGGTACCGAGGGTTCGAATCCCTCTCCCTCCGCCACATCACTCGTGAGAGACATGACTTCGCCATGCTATTTCTTTTAATATAATTTTGAATTAAAACACAAACAAATCTTTTGTTTATATGATTAAAAAATAATTTTATGTATAAAAAACTAATTGGAGTTGCTGTTCTGTTTTTGCTTATAGCAGGAATTTTTATTACAATTCGTTTTTTATCAGGAGATGAGGACACATGGATATGTGAAAACGGCTCGTGGATTCGTCATGGAAATCCGTCAGATCCAATGCCGATAAGCGGATGTGGTTCAAAAGACGTTAAAGAAGAAACAGAAAAAAACGTTTTATCTGAGGATAAAAAAGACGGTTCGGAAAAACCAGTTGGAATAGCAAACCCAGCATCTGTTTTTTGTATTGAAAATGACGGAAAACTTGAAATAAGAAAAGACGAAATAGGAAACGAGACAGGGTGGTGTATTTTTGCGAATGGAAAAGAGTGTGAGGAGTGGAGTTTTTTCAGAGGGGAATGTTCCGTGCAGTATTTAAATAAAGATGGGGATACGAAAGGGTGATTAGAATGGCAGGAGTTCTCAATTGACACGGATATTTATAAGGTGTACACTTAAAGTACACTTTATTTTTTTATGGCAACGGAATTAATCGGAGTAAAAGAATTTCGCATGAATATAGCGGAATACTATAAAAAAGCACAGAAGAAAGGTACGAAATACATCATACTTAATCGTAACACACCAATATTTGAAGTAAGGCCTTTAAGAAAAGGGATTACTCAATTGGAGTCTTTGATTTCTGATATTAAAACAGGTCGAGATGATATTAAAAATAATAAGACACACTCTCTTACACAAGCGCGTAAAAAACTTGGTTTATGAGATATTCTATTCGCTTATCCCAGCAAGCGCTTAGACAATTACAAAAATTAGAAAAAAATACTGCACGAAGAATTATTGATAAATTATATTTTTTTGAAAAAACACAAAATCCTTTATTGTGTGCCAAAAAATTAAAAGACAGGAGGTGTGGAGAGTATCGTTTTCGTATAGGTGAATACAGAGTGATTTTTGATATTGAAAATGAAAAAGACTTGGTCATTATAAACATACTTGTTATAAAACACAGAAAAGACGTTTATTCAATTGATTTATAAGCCATTGACACAACGCTTTTTTACATGTATACTTTTATGAAAATAAAACAATAAATTTAAAAACAAACAAAAAAACAGTCGCTTTTTGAGCGACAGGAGAGTAAAATGAAAACTTTCAAAGCTAAGTTTTGCGAGGATTATCTAGGTTTTTTAACACAAAGAGAAATGACATATGACGAAATCATATGTTGTCTCTGTAAAAAATCAGAAGAAATTAAACACGCCGATCCCGCTGATCCTTTTGGTGGGGTTATTAAGTTCTTCAATTTAGTTATAAATTGGAGGGATTCCGGAATTGATGCCGAGATTGCAGAAGAAAGTAATAGGGTTCACGACTCAATCGGGCTGGTTCCTATTACTGATAACTTTTCTGCGGAAATTAATTCGCTTCAACAACTGAGCGCTTTTTTTAATAAAGAGTTTGCAGATACCACAGAAGGTCATGCGGTTTTGAAAGTTGTTCCCGGAATGCGTCCGATTACAGGGGATCATATTGAGTGGTATCCAGATCCCTCTTTGAAAAGATACGGTACAAGAGGATATTCAATTACGTATTACAAGGAACACGTCGCCAAACACCCTGAAGTGTTTGACTTCGTGAGAGAGTGGATTGAAAAAAGAGTCGAGCAACTCCAAATAATTTTAGAAGAGGCCGATCGTTGCCACGAACACGTTATAGCATAATTTTATCCCCGTTTGCAACAAAAGCAGGCGGGGATTTTCTTTGCGATGAAACGCGCTTTTTGTAGTTGTTTTTAAATAATGATTTTGATAATCTACAATTGTTTCTTTATAACATTGTTTTTAAATATGGAGAGGTGGCCCTGGTACGTTCTCGCTTACGCTCGAACTACAGGGCAAGCTCCTTGTTTAAAACATTTTTCTTGTTTAATTGTATACTTTGGTTGTAATATTTTCTCATATGGAGAGGTGGCCCTGGTACGTTCTCGCTTACGCTCGAACTACAGGGCAAGCTCCTTGTTTAAAACATTTTTCTTGTTTAATTGTATACTTTGGTTGTAATATTTTCTCATATGGAGAGGTGGCAGAGTGGTTGAATGCGCAGCACTCGAAACGCTGTGTCCCGCAAGGGATCGAGGGTTCGAATCCCTTCCTCTCCTCCATCCTACGCGCTTCGCGCTTCGGATGGCACGGCCAGCCTACCCCTGAAACAAGTTCAGGGTTCGGGCCGGCACAGCCAGACTATGTCTTTTTTGCTTTGTCTAAATAAATATATTTTTTCAATGTTTCTACAAAATTCAAAAATTATTTTTTTCATATTAATAATAGTTGCGGTTGTTTTTGAAATCATAGGTGATGTTTTATTTAAAAAATGGTCTGTTGATACGAAAAACACACTGCTATATATTGGTCTTTTGATTTATTTTGTCGGGACGGTGTTTTGGGCGATTTCTTTGCGTTATGAATTTTTATCAAAAGCAATTTCTGTTTTTACACTATTAAATTTAATAGCTATTGTAGCCGTAGGGGTTTTTTATTTTAATGAAGATCTTTCCGTTGTAAACAAGATAGGTATTGCGCTCGGTGTTGTAAGCATTGTGCTAATTGAGTTGTAATAATTATATGCGCCTTCAATTATCGAATTCTTGTAATGCTCTCTCCGCGCTCCATCGCACTCATGGAGAATCGCGATTATGTCCGATTTATGGTGCCGGATGCATTCGAAAACCGAAAGCTATTTTTCTGTTCATGAATCCGACCGCAAAAAATATTTCAGCGCATCGCACATGGAAAGGAATTCGTGCTCCGTGGATAGGAACAAAGAATATATGGAAGATCATATACGCTGTCGGTGGAATTACAAAAGATCTTTTTGAAGAAACACAATCTCGTATTACATCGGAATGGACGCCAGAATTCGCTATTGATATATATGAAACATGTGCAAAAAATGGCCTATATATAACAAATCTTGCAAAATGCACACAAATAGATGCTCGACCGCTTCATACAAAAATATTTGAAGAATATCTTCCTCATACACTAGAAGAAATAATGTCAATTCAACCCGAGAAAATATTTTCTTTTGGAAACCAAGTAAGTGAAATTTTATTGCAAAAACCAATTAAAGTGTCGGAATATAAAAAAAGTCAAAACGAAACACTTATTATTGGCTCAAAATCATTTCCGGTTTTTCCTACGTGGTATCCTGTTGGGCAAGGAATGAGAAACATGAAAAAGGCAATCATTAGAATAAAAAGCAACTTGTAATCATTTTTCATGACACAATTTTTTAAAAAGGCATTACAAATACTTCCGCACAAAAGGACTGTTTTTTCTGATAAAAATGGTCTTATTACGATAAAAAAACATCTTTTCTCTTATGATGTTATGGCGGGAGGTTGTTATCAGTCGGGTCCTTATGTGAGTTCTTTATGGAAAAAAGTTTTGAAAAGAGTTCCGAAAGAACATTCTGTTAAAAATGTTTTGATGTTAGGGCTTGGAGGTGGAGGAGGTGTTTCTGTTGTGCGCGCGCGGTTTCCGCGCGCGCACATCACTGTCATTGAACATGATCCGATCATGGTCGATATTGCCCGTGAAATTGTTTTCGATAAAATAGATTTTTCTCCCGAGGTTATTATTAATGACGCAAACACATCGCTTAACTTATTTGTAAAGGAAAACAGAAAATTTGATGTCGTGATTGTGGATATTTTCAATGGCACATCTCCTTCGCCACTTATGTACGCAGATGCTTTTTTGAGGTTAATTTCAGAAGTCTTGGAAACAACGGGGTATCTTCTTGTTAATTTTTATAGGAACAAAAAAACACTATCCTCTGTATTTGAAAAAAATTTTTCATGCTGGGACCACTTGCGATATCAATACAATAGAATGGCCGTATATAGACATAATGGACAAGGGTGTATAGGAGATTCTATTCCTGAACAATATCAAGACAGAGATCAGTCTCGTTCATATTTATCTCTTGCGCTTTACCGGCCGTGTTCACCGAAGATTGTCGGGAAAGAAGGGTGTTATGGAGTCCGATACACAAAAGGTCCGTTTGCTTTTGAGAGATACAAATCAGATGTTGAGCCAGTACTCGATGAGTGGCGAGGCCTGCGACTAGTTTTATGGTATCCGATCACAAAAACAAAAAAACAAAAAGGATGGTTTCGAAATATGTTCGTGTCATCGTTTCGTCAGAACGGATTCGCTAGAATACATGAACAATATAAAGAAGATTGGTCTAAACATGCGAAACGACATACAAAGAAATGGGAAGAAGATAATGCACACTCAATAAAAAAAGTTTCTTTTGATGAGTTTTCAGAAAGCTACAAAGATTCTGGAAAACTCGATTGGATACTTCGAACTGGGTTTATGAGAGTGCTTCAATTTCATGTAGAGAAACACGTGGAAGATGTCACGATGTTGCTTGTTAGAAATATTGAAACAGGAAAATCCGTCGCAGGCCTCGCCACAGTTGATTATCCTGACGCAGGTCAGTCAGAGCATCTGATTTCTTTCATGTGCAGAGAAGCAGAGGGAACGTCCGTTGGATACGGACTTATAGACGAATGGTATAAATATGCTATTAAAAAGGGAATAAGTTTTTTAAATTTCGGACTTGTTTGGAAAAAAGGTGATCCGAAATCATGGAAGGGGTATTCGCAATTTAAAAGACAATTTGGTCTTCGTCTTGTGTGGTATCCGAGAAATTATTTTAAAATTACATTTTGGAATAAATGATATTTTTAAGTGCGAAAAATACTTTGTATAAGTTGTTTTTTTGATTTTTTTATTAAAAAACCGTACACTTAAGAAAAAGTAAAATAAATATAAAGATTATTAAATCTCCAGCAGCTACATATTATTTGCAACAGAAAGGATCTTTACAATGGAGAACAAATCATCATCAGAAGAAAGGAGGCGCACACCACTCGAGCGTCTCGACGAGGTTTGTGGCATCACAGCTGAAATGGCTCATAGTCTTAAAAACATGTTTGCAATTATTTTGGCCGATCTTCATCTCGCAGAACAAATTATTAAACAAAAAACAAAGAACGAACAAGATTTTCAACAAATGCTTTATAAGGCTATTGACGAGGCATCAACAACCGTTAGAAAGGCCGATGAAACAATTAAAACCACACTTTGTAGAATAAGAGGAGAATCTCTTGAAAAGAAATCATACGATATTTGTAGTCTTATGAGATCTGTTCTTAAGGAGGATGCTGTATTCAATACTGTTTTTGTTCAAAAAAATGTTCCATCGGAAAAAGTTTTTATAAGCGGTCACGAATTAAGTATGCGCGATGCGATTATAAATCTTTTGTTAAACGCTCGTGTAGCAATTGAAAAGGATCGTTTGAATACCAAGGGGATGACAAAGCAGTATTTTATTAGTGTTTCTGTTGTTGTAAAAAAAGATGAAAACGAAAAAGAATTTGTACAAATAAGTGTCAGAGATAATGGAATAGGAATTTCACCTGATAATATTAATAAAATATTTGATCATTATTTTACAACGAACAAATCAGGTGGTGGCACAGGACTCGGACTCGCAGTTGTTAACAAGACTGTTAAAGATCATAATGGCACAATTGGGGTGATCAGTAAGGAAGGACTCGGAACATGTTTTTCCATTGATGTGCCAGTAGAAAGAACGATTGTTTCTTAAAATTAGTTAAAAAAAGAATAATAAATTATCTATTTAGTACAAAAAAACAAAACCATCGATTAATAATTGGTGGTTTTTTTATTTTTACTACGGTTTTGTGATATAATTTATATATAAGACATTTTTATGAAACACAATCCTGATCAATTTGAACTTGATTTGAGTGAATCAAAAAAACGTAAAATGAAGATTGTTTCTTTTGATAAACAAACAAACACTTCTCATACAGACGATGTCGAAAAACCAATTCTTTTTGAGAGGGAGTCTTGTCAATATTGTGGTGATGGAGGATTGTGTACTTTTTGCGATCGAGGAAGAAAAGCGATTAGTGAATATTTGACTGAAGAAAAAACAAAAAAGAAGAAAAGAATTTTGTCATAATAAAAACTCGTCCCCTTCTTGTTTTTGGGACGAGTTTTGTATTTTTATGAACGATGATTAATTCGCAATTGATAGATCATTACTATATATCCCGCATTTTCCGCCTAGATATTCGCAAACTCTGAAATGGTAAGTTTTTCCTTTTGGAAGATCTGACCACTCATCAGACCTCGTTTCTGAGTTTGATAAATAGTGATACTCATCTCCTGGATATACTGGGTTTGGGTCGTCTGATACCACGACCTTAAATCCTTTTTCTGAATCCATACCATCAAGTGTCCAAGAAAGCTTAACAACTCCACCGGATGATGTTCCAGAGAGAGAAATTGATCCGTTTAATTGTCCGGACGAGCCCGTTATGTTAACAGAAACTTCATTACTATAAACTCCGCACGAACCACCAAGATATTCGCATACACGAATATAGTTTGTTCCTTCGGGCAGACCTTTCCATACATAGGATCTTGATGCGGTGTCGGATAGATATACATATTCATCTCCGGGATATATGGGTTGTGTATGTTTTGCTGAAACAATTTTAAATCCTTTTGGTACGCTCATTCCGTTTACTGTCCACGAGAGAATGGCGCTGTTATTTTCTGTTGTGGCCGAGAGAGTGATTGTTCCATTTTCACTTTTTATTGATGTATCTTTTTTATTTTCCAATAATTCTTTTTTGTAAGTCACAATATCTTTTTCTTTTATTTTTGATATGTCCTCATTTGTTATTCCAAGAGCCTGAGATTTCATGACTGAGTATGCAGCATCACCATTTTTCAAATAATGAAGAGATCCGTCTTTTGGACTTATATAAAAAGCTTCTCCACGAGATTGAACTTTTAATACGATCTTTCCTTTCAGTCTGTTTTTAAGGCTTGTGTCTCCTTTTTCAAGTTTTGAAAAATCACTGTTTGAAATTCCAAGTCCAAGATCTCTCATGATATCATATGCCGCGCTTCCATCTTTCATATAAAAACGAGCTCCGTCATCGTTGACATACCAAGCTTCTCCTCGTTTTTCAACTTGAAGTACAATATATCCCTTTAGATTGTTTTGAATAGCCGTCGATGTTGTGGAGGGTGTTTCACTTGGTTTTGATTCAGTGCTTGTTGTCTTTATTGCACCAGAAACTTCTTCGGAACTGTCTGAAAGTTTTTTCATGAGGCGCGCGCCGACCCAACCCGTCGTGCCGTCTGATAATTTTACTTTGTACCATCCGTCAGTTTCTGCTATTACGTTAACTTTTGTTCCAGACGAAAGAACAGTGAGAACTTCAGATCCATCCATACATGCCATATTACGAACCCTTGCTCCGCTTATAAGTTCTGCAACGAACGATTTATCATACACAGGATCGACGCCGCACTCGTATGATGCGCTTACGGCGCGCGCCGTCACTATTGTACAGATGATTGCAAACACTATTGTTATGCTAAATAAAAATAAATTTTTTCTCATAAATATCTTTTATTATAATTCTTATACGCTAAGTATAGCACAAATAAAAAACTCCGCTTATATGCGGAGTTTGTGTTTTAGTAAGAAAAATCTCGTGTTAGTTTAGAGAGTTTATTTTTTTGTTTCGGTCACGAACAATCGCTTCTGCCAATCCCTTGCAAGTAGTATTAGCACAGCAATATACGGACTTCGTTCCGATAGATACGGAATATACTGACGGCTTACAGCAGCATATACAATGTTGGTCTTCTCCAAAATAATTTTCAAAAAACACATCCTTTTGTTTCTCTTCCCACGACTTTTCTTTTTTACTTACGACCGAGCTACATGTTTCCATAAAAGAACTCCTTTTTGTTTTTTTATTATTGTGTTTTATTATTTTCCAATCACGTTTATTTATATGTAAGTATAGTGGAAAATACGTTTTTTATCAATTGTTTATATATTTATATGGAATGTTTTATGTACAAAACACGAAAGAACTCACAATTTTCTCATAAAAAGTCTTGACAAAAGTTATAAAAATAGTATTATACGCAAAAATAACACAAAGAAATAAAAATTAAAACAATATAGGAGAAACGATGAAAAAAAAGAAAATGACATCACGAGAAGACGTTGAAAAGATAATTGCGTGGAAAAACACATCTTTTGGTCGCGTTATAATTTTTGTTCATTGCAGAATTTTTGGACACACAATTGATATGTCGAAAAGATTTTTTGATAGAGTTGATTTTACTGGCATGGATCTATCATATATCAGTTTCCGGCAAAGCAATTTTAGGAATTGTACTATCGGATCGTGTAATATATCACACGCTGATTTTTCGGGATCACGTTTCATAGAGTGTGATATAAGTACGTGTGGCAAAGCGTTTAATACGATTTGGAACGACGCTGTTTTTAACAGATGTACCATGACGGCCATGTCATTTCGCGGAAACAAAAATATGAAACGAATCTCTTTTAAAAAAGGATCCGTTGTAAACACGAGCTTTGACGCCATATTTGCTCCTCAGATGAAGTGGTCTGCAGTAACGATTAAGAATATTGAGTGTCGAAACGCTCATCTTTCAAATCTGATTATGGACGATGCTGTAAAAGGAAGTTTGATCGTATTTGATGGGTCTGATATGAGAGGGAGTCGTGTTTCGACAATGTGCGGACTTTCAAAAATCAGCATAACAGAAATTATCTGCTACGAAAATTTCTTAAGACTTATTTCAAAAGATACCCCGCGATTCGGTTTGAAAATAATTAACGAACAAACCGACAAACAACACAAAGAATCAAAAACGGTTCTTGTCGCAAGCTAAAATATCATAAAAAGATCTCTTTAATAAGGAGGTCTTTTATATTTTATAAAACAAAACAAGAGTAATAAGCCTTGTTTTTTGGCTTATGAAAGCGTATACTACATTCGTTATATAAAAAATCAATTATATGTCAAAAACATTTTCGTATAAAGAAGCTGTTATGTTTGGTTGGAATATGACCAAGAAACATCTCCAGTTTCTTCTTTCGTTTACAGCTGTATTATTTGTTGTTGTGCTCTTGTTTAATCTTTTAATGGGTTCGGACGTTGTTAAGTCAAACATGTTACTTTTGTTCGTTTTCCAGATAGTATATCTAGTTATAATTTTTGTTTTTACAGCGGCTCTTATGTGGATTTCACTTCGTGTTGTTGATGGAAAGAGTGTGTCTTGGAAAGAAATTTCCGGAAATGAAGCGTTCTTTTGGAATGTTTTGTGGAAATTTTTTCTGACAAATATTCTGTACGGAATTGTCACAATGGTCGGTTTCATACTTATCATTGTTCCGGGGTTTATCTGGATGTTGAAATATCAGTTTGCTCCTTATCTTGTTATTGATAAGAAAATGGGTGTTATGGAGTCAATGAAAATGAGCGGACAGATAACAGATGGATACAAGTGGACACTGTTTGGTTTTTGGATTGTTGTAATGATTATAGAACTTATCGGTCTCGCTATCTTCTTCGTCGGATTGATCGTTGCTGTTCCGATTGTTATGATTGCAACCGCATATGTTTATCGTCTTATTCAAAAAGGCGGTGGAAACACTCCTTTTGTTTCAGAAGCTCCAAAACAATCGCAACAGGCATAAAATTTATATCGCTCTTTTATTTTCATCTCGTTTGTATACGAGTTGAAGGCGATATAATTAAGTATGGAATCTTCTCAAACAATTCCTATAAAAAGACAATCGATTGCACCACTGCTTCTGGTGGTGTTTATCGATATGCTCGGACTCGGAATAGTCATCCCGATATTAGCGCCACTTTTTCTTACTGGAGATCACCAAATTTTTTCTCCTGCTACTCCCTTTGGAGTTAAAACTGTTTTGCTCGGGCTTATTATTGCTGCTTTTCCTCTGGCTCAGTTTTTTGGCGCGCCGATTCTCGGCGCGCTTTCTGATAGAGTAGGAAGGAGGAAGATATTGATTTTATCTATAGCGGGCACGGTTATCGGATATGCATGCGCTGGAGTGGGCGTGCTGATCGGAAGCATTCCTCTGTTGTTTTTTAGTCGTCTTCTCGATGGATTTACAGGTGGTAACATGTCGATAGCTCTTTCCGCGATTGCTGATAGGAGTACTCCTGAAACAAAAGCGCATAATTTCGGATTGGTGCATGCCGCGTTCGGACTAGGACTTATCGCAGGTCCTTATATTGGTGGGGTTTTATCCGAGTCTTCGTATGGAGGATTGTTTGGATATGCGACGCCACTATGGTGTGCGGCTATACTCGCATTCATAAATCTAATACTTATTTTATTTTATTTCAGAGAAACACTCGTGCTTCGTGTCCTGACGAAAATAGATGCGTTTGCAGGAGTAAAAAATATTCTTCGAGCATTTCATATTCAGCACGCCCACGCCGCATTTGCTGTTGTGTTTCTCCTATGTATGGGAATTAATTTTTTTACCCAGTTTTTTCAAGTTTTTCTTATAAAACGATTTGATTTTTCTCAGGCGCAAATTGGTAATTTTTTCGCATACGCAGGTCTGTGGATTGTGCTTGCGCAAGCTTTTTTTGTGAAACCGATTTCGAAACGTTTTTCACCGAGACAAGTGCTTCGTGTCGCGCCACTTGTACTTGCTGTGAGTCTGCTTCTTCCTTTGTTTGCGCATCAACACTATACTCTATTTATTATGATTCCAATCATTGCCATTGCACAAGGACTTGTGCACCCGAATACAACGGCGTTTATTTCAAATATGGCAGACGATGATTCTCAAGGAGAGATTCTTGGTATCACACAATCATTTCAATCACTTGCTCAGATTCTTCCGCCAGTGATTGCGGGAATTGTGACTGTGATTCATGTTCATTTGCCAATTATTCTCGCAAGTGTGGTCACGTTTTTTGCTTGGGGAGTCTTCTTTTTCATTATAAAAGAGAGAACAAACAGAGATCAACATACACCAAATGAGTTTACAAGCGATTATAACGAAGGAATATAATGGCTTATAATGCCATAAATAAGGCTTGTTGACAAACCTGAAAATTCGTGTAGACTAAACCCATTGTGAGCAATATCTCAATCGAGAATCTATTGTGCTTAGGAAACATTCTGTTTTTAAGTAAGTAGGACGATTATGTAAAAGAGATTTCCGCTTACAATACTTATTAACAAAATGTTTATGGCAAAGAGATTATATGTCGGCGGCCTTCCATATGCAGTGACCGAAGCGGAACTGCAGGAAGCGTTTGCAAAAGCCGGCGCTGTAGAATCAGCACGTATTATTACTGATCGCATGTCAGGTCGCTCAAAAGGATTTGGATTCGTTGAGATGACAAATGACGAAGATGCTGATGCAGCAATTAACATGTACAATGGACAGGATTTTGGCGGACGAACACTCGTCGTGTCAGAAGCTCGTCCTATGGAAGATCGTCCACAACGCACAGGCGGTGGTGGTGGAAGAGGTGGTTTTGGCGGAGGACGCCCACGTCGTTTCGATCGCGAATAATTCCATTCGTACAAAATAAAAAAGCACTCGTTTTTTAACGGGCGCTTTTTTGTTTTTGTGTGTTATTGTTTTTTCTTTAACCAAAGATTGATACCGATTAATCCTTGGTTGTTTTTTTATACTTGTCGTATCGGGTTTATTCGTTCGTTTTTATTTGGTCTTCCGATTATCTTTCCACAATATCGACCACCTTCATTACATCTTCCTGTTCTGTGACACGGCGGCTCAAAAACATCCATTAATATTGTACCTCGGTTCTCGTGTTTTTTTAGTTTTTTATCTACGCTTAACATTAGTTTTCTGTTAAGGTTATAAATTTCTTCTTGAGCGCAGAAGCAGAGTCTTTTTTCCTGTTCATGAATAAGTGCATTAAAAGATGCTTTTTTATTGTATGATACCATCGCTCCGTAAGGAATCATGCTAAAAATAGCATCATCATAACCGTCGGTTAATTCAACCCACCTGTCGGCAACCTCTGCAATTGCAAGTGTAGCAAATTTTCCCATTTCTCTGAGTATAGGAGGGCAATAAAACTCTCCTGTAAGAACAGGAAACGTTCTTTTTATCGTCCTGTGTCTCTGGTCCTGACCCATTGTAGCAACAGACATTTTTGCCCAGCTTTCTAATCCATACAAAGAATTATCCATATATTCAGGATTATACTGAAGAAGATCAAGCGGGTGTAAATGGCTGTTTGATTTGGGTGACACAAACTTGTCGGCGTCTATTTCAATTGCTTTTGCTTCAGGTTCGTATTTTAAGAAATTCTTAGTTCTGATATCAAAAGGCAATTTTGTTCTTTCCCAATCAAAAAGAGGTCCTTGTGTTTTTATAAAGGTTTTTCCATCTGTGCGGGACATATCAAGAAGTTCTTGAAACCCGAATTCAAACTCAGGCCACTGTTTTAAAAACTCATCTCTCATCAGCTCAACAATACGATCAAGCTCAAATGACCACGATGTGGCAAAAAGAGAAGCCAACCCAATAAAATTAGTCGTATATACAAGTCCTGTTGGAAATATGGTCGGAATAAGCATTCTTGCTTGTTCTTGTGCCATTTTCGGAGCATTTATCTCAATATATTTTTCACTTGCGTTCGGACGTTCTTTTTTGATAAGTTTTTTTGCGATTTCAGTAGCTTCAGGAAGCAAAGAATTATAGTACTCAAGACTTCTTCTAATATATGTTTCGTACATATTAACTTTATCTAGAGAAATATGAAGAGAAGATTTTACATACTTCATTAATTTTTCGATATCGGGATTTTCAAACATTTTTCCACAGAATCGTCCACTTCTTTGATCTGATACATAGAATGGATGCACAAGGTGTAAACCAAATGTTACGCTGCTCACAGAAGTTCCCTCTATAGCGAAAGAAAAGTTTATATGTTCCATCGTTGTGTGATGTTGTGGCATATAAAGTTGTTTAAATATATCAAGTCTTTTACTAAGCGGAACACCTATATCACCATTTTCATCCATAGGTATTTCTGGTTCGTAACATGTTTTCGCAACAGTGTTTATAAATCCAGCGAGGTCAATGTGTTCTTTTTTTGGAAAAAGAAGCTCTACTTTTACATCATCTTTTTCAGAAAACTTTCTCATTACATCCTCCTGTCCCTTTTAAAGGAACTGTTTAGTTATTATTTTAAGAAATTTTAAAAACATTTTTCATATAAGATTAAACCTAATGTTTTTATATGTCAATCATAAAAAATTGTATTTAAGTCAAAAACATGTCGTAAAACTGATTTGTGGCGTTACTTTTTCGTTTCCAATTCGTATATATAATAAGAAGGTTCGGGCGACTTCTTTTGTAAAAAGAAAAAAGAAGGGCGAACATGGGCGCTTTTGCCCGTTCCTTCATTATTGGTTTTTAAACTTCTATACACATATATGATTTTGAGTATTGCGTTGATTATCATTACTCCAGTATTATTACTTCAGATACTAAAAACGGATTAATACGATCATGACTGATATCGAGCTTATAACGCAGTATCGAAATGGTTCTACTGAGGCGTTTGGCACTCTGTATGATATGTACGTGAGGCGAATTTATGATTTCATTTATTATAAAACACACCACACACATACCGCAGAAGATCTCACAAGCCAGACTTTTATGAAGGCGCTAGAACATATAAATGATTTTGATTTATCTAAAGGAAGTTTTTCATCTTGGCTCTATACGATTGCGAGAAACACAGTTATTGATTTTTATCGAAGCAAAAAAGAAGAGAAAAACATAGATGATGTTTGGGATCTCTCAGAAGATTCTTCAATAGAAAAAGACGCTGATATCTCGATACAAATAAGCGCGCTTGAACCATACATAAAAAAACTTTCTTCGGTTCAGCGCGACATACTTACCATGCGTGTATGGCAAGACATGTCATATAATGAGATTGCAAATATAGTGGGGAAGAGCGAGGCGAATTGTAAGATGATTTTTTCTCGCACTCTCTCGGAACTTCGCTCAACCATGCCACTTATTCTTTTTATAATTTTAATCCTAACCAAATATAAATAATATGGATAACAAGCTTCGCACAATTCTCGATGAACTATATTTAATAGATCCTTCGCTTCGTGAGCATGAACAAGAAGTTGTTTCTGTGCTTGAGCGAATGATATCCGCTCGTCCTGATACGAAGTGTGATGAAAATTTTGTGAAGCGTGTTCGATCAGAGCTTATGAGCCGCGCCGCCGTTTCAGTCGCGGCAAAACCACCGGTTTCACTGCTCTCACAATTTCATAGTATGAAAAAGTTTTTTTATGTTGTTAGCGGCGCGGCGATATGCGCAGTACTTTTGATACCTATAATGTATTACAGATTCTCGCGACCACCACTTCCTATTGAGAGTGATCTCGCGCTCGGACCAGTGAAACAAGAGGTTCGTACTATTGCAAAAAACGCATTTGGATCTCTTAAAACCGAGGGTGGTTCAGGTTTCTTGGGAACAAAAGAGACATTATCTTCTGTTGCTCCGACTCGTGATATTGCAGTATCAAGATCGTTTGGAAATGATAGCGTTAGAGACAATGTTTCTACTAATGTTGTTGAGGGTTTCGGAGGTGGTGGTGGAACATCAGCTTCACCATCGGCTCCTGTTTCAGGAAGTGCCGTATCTGATGGCTCACAAGGAAGTTCTATGCCACCATACGAGTATCCTTCATATAGATTTGTTTACAAAGGAGACCCAATAACAATTAATGAAGACGAGCTTTCTGTTCTTCGAAGAATCAAATCAACGGAACGTCCGACAGATGTGATCAAACTTATTTCCGGATTCAAACTTCCTGGCATTGATTTAAAAAAATTCACAAACAATCGTTTGCGAATGATTGAGACTGCTCAAGACGAAGATTTCGGATATATTATCAATGCTCAATTTGATGAAGGAGTTGTTTTTATATCACAAAACTGGTTACGTTGGCCACAGTCTGATGCCACGAGATGTGGTGGTGACGCTGTGCGTTGTATTCAGCCATATGATGGAATCAAGCCATCAGAAGTTCTTTCTAATGATGAACTTATTTCTATTGCAAAACAATTTGTCATAGAAAAAGGAATAGATATGTCATATTATGGGGATCCGGAAGTTTCGGACGATTGGAGAATTATGTATGAAACAGCTCAGGATAAGAGCTCTGTATATATACCAGAATCAATGAGTGTGTCATTTCCACTTTTGATTGATGGAAAAAAAGTTTTTGAAGATTCCGGTATATCATATGGAATCAATATTTCAATTGACATACGACAAAAGAAAGTAACGAATGTAAATTCGATTACAACACAGACTTATGAGGGGTCGTCTTATGCTGTCGAGAAGGATGTGAAAAAGATAATTAATTTTGCTGAGCAGGGAGGAAACACGTTTGGTATGTTCTATGGCCCTAGCGGAGCAAATATACACGATATTAATCTGGGTACACCATCTCTCATGTATATGAGATATTTTAAGTATAATTATGAAAAAGGAACAGGAGATGATTTATTTGTTCCTGCACTTGTTTTTCCTTTGAGTAATATTCCCGGTGATCAACCCTTCTATCAGAAAAATATAGTTGTTCCTATTGTGAAAGAAATTCTTGATGAGAAAATATCTGGAGGAGGAGTGGTTCCGCTTATTGAAAAATCAGGCATTATAGAAACACTTCCATCAATTAATCCCGTATCGCCAGAATCTTCTGTTGAAGGTGGCGCGGGTTCTGCTGAGCCAGAAAATTAAATTAATTAAAAAAACTGATTTGTTTCATCTGTCTGCGAAAACTTGATGTAGAAATGTAGTAAAAAAGAAGCCACCGGGCCGATTTCATCGGCCCGGTGTTTTTTGCGATAAGCAATAAAAAATAGTATAATGTGGCCATGCAAACAGCTGTTCAAACACAAGGTGATGATGTAAAGACATATGAAACCCAAGAAGAAATTCTAGGGCGCAAGCTCGCGTTTTATATTAGTGCGTTGCAGGTTCCAAACGATGTTAAAAGTACTTTAATTGAAAGTGTTCCGCTTATGGAAAGGAAACAAGCGGAAGATTTTATGATTGCACTTGAGGCGGCATATCTCGAACAAGAAACAAAAGAAGTAGATGAGATTTTTCGTGCCGAGCTCGATCAGATCGAGCAAGATCATGTTGCGCAATCAATCTCGCTTGATGAAGAACTAATAGGACGTATACGAGGTCTTATGCGTACATTACAAACAACCTAAACTTATGAATATCGAAGAAAAAAAACATATAGAAATCGGCATTCCGACAACTTCTCCTGAAACGTCTGTTATGGAACCCGTGTCGATCGAGGAAGATGCTACAAAAAAATTAGCGGAGATTTTAGATATTGTAAAAGAAGGTGTTGCCTCAAAAGAAATAGGATTTGTAAAAGAAGGCGATATCGACAATGTGTCGCGAGCTTTGTTATTAAAAAACAGGCTTGATTTGATAGAGAAAGACCTGAGAAATATAAAAACAGGAACGAAAGAGGATCTTCTTATGCGATTAGCGGAAAAAAGAAGAGAGTATTTTAATATTATAGAAGACGAAAGTAACGAAAAAATTATTTCTAATACAGATGATATAAAAAAGACAATTAACAAGATTGAAAGAAAATTAAAAGCCATCGCGGAAGATGTAGCAACAGCGTTTTTAAAAGATATGGCGCAGATGAAAAAAGATATGACGTCTTTTCTGGATAGAGTAAGAGACATTCGTGGAGATTTTGATCTTGAAAGCCCAGAACTTGCGTATTATATAAATCAAGCAGGAATTTTGCGTAATATTATTACAATCGTTGAAAACAAGGAATATAAAAAACACCTTGATGATATTGACGCGATCATAGAGGAAATTATTGCTGTTATTGAGAAGAAAAACGCGCCAAAAACAGAAACTTCAGTTAATAAAAAAGAATCAGAAAACAAAACTATTAAAAAACCATCAAGAACTATATTTTCAATATCATCAGGAGGAAGATACGACCCTATTACAGGAAGAAAAGCCGTCTCGGTACCAGGGTTTTCTAGATCTAGTGCGAAAAATAAAACGAAACAAGAAACAAAAGATGACTTTGGTTCGTTTATAAAAACACCAACAATAGATAAGGGGGATTTTGATGATTTGGATTTGGGTGAAAATACAGCTATAAGTGAAGGATTTGAGGAAAATCAAAAAAGAGGAGATTTCGTATCAAAATTATCTGAAGAATACGGAGAGAAAGAAAAAACATCAGAAGAACTACTCTCAGATCTTATTAAAGCTAGTGCTGATAAAGAATTTTTGGAAGAAAATACAAAAAATACTATTTCTGAAAACGAACAAAAAATTGATAAAGATACGAAAGAAATAGAAGGAAAAACAAATCTTTTACAACAAGAAATGTCCGAAAAACAACCGGAAACAGAGTTACCAGTAATAGAAACTTCTGTTGATACCAATATTGAAACAAAGACAGAAACTCCGATTATCTCTCCTGAGGATAAAAAAGTTGTGGAGAATAAAATTTATTCGTTTATAAAACAAGGTGTTTTACGAGGCACAGGAGCGAAGTTTTGGGTTGATGCATATGATGCTATTTATAATAAGAGCGGAGACATTCGTACATTTCTTGACGAGAGGAAAGAAATAGGAAAAGAAAAAGAGCGTATACAAGAGGCGATGAATATGGTTTTAGAGTATGCTCAAAAACGTCGTGCAGAAAAGGAAGCGTCAGGAATAGAAGTTTCTGCGTTTATTAAAAAAGAAAACAGAGAAAAAGAAGAAACAGAAACTCAAAAAGCACTAAGGGAATCAATTGAAGAATACAAAACCGCGATAAAAGAAAGTACAAAACTTCCTGAAGAGAAAAAAGAAGAACTGGAAAAACAACTTGCGTATATGATTGCAGAGCACACGAACAATCAACAACGACTCGGATTTAGGACTTCGATGAAACAGTCGTCCGTGCTCACTCATTATCTAGAATCAAAAGTAAAGACGATTGATGTGGTTAAAAATGCCATTACAGGTATTTTGACGCCACTCTCACTTATCACCGGTCCTATAGGACGTGGTGTGCGTGGTGCCGTGTATGCTGGAATATCACTCTATCAAAAAGGAAAAGGAGAAAGCACAGAATATAATATAAAAGGACAGAAGCAGAAGTACCTAAGAAGAAAAATAGAAACACTTGAAAAACTGAAAGGGAATGAGGAAAAACGCGCTGAGATTTTAGCTCGTCACGAAGTCATTGTGAACAAAGAGAAACACAAACTCTCAAAGGAAGATTTTGATGAGGAAGGAAATCCTGTATCAGAAAAAGCAAAAGAAGTTATTGGCTCACTGAAAACTATAAAGATGAATAGATTTTTTGAAATACAAAAAGAAAAGGAAAAAGCAATTGAAGAAAAAGTAATCAATACGAAAACGGGGAAAAGAGACTTTTTTAGCACAGAGGAACTGATAACCAAAGAGAAAGAAGAACGCTCATCTCGTATCGGCACGATCATGAAAGGATATGGGAAAAGCACTTTCGAAACCGCTCGCGCGCTTTTTGGGCGTGGTTTTAGTTCAGAGAGCACTACAAAAGGAAGAGATTTTGCTCAAGCACTTGGACGCGTTGCGACTGGAGTTGGTATAGCAGGACCGGTCGTTTATGATCTTCTTCATAAGTTTTTCGGAGAAGATATAGATGTGTCTTTTAAATCCAATGCGATTGTTGAGGCACAAGAAAAGATAGAAAAAACGATAAATGAAGAAAATAATTTAGATGTATCCGCAAAAGAAAATGTTGAAAAACAATTGGACGAAGTGAAAAAACTTGTTGATCAAAAGCAAGAAATAATTCAGAAATTATCAGAAGAACACAACGCGACATCTTCCGGTGGCGGTTTGGAAAACATTATTAAACCAACTGAACACACCGTGCTTACTGCGCCAGTTGAGACAACACTTGAAACAACAAATATATCACACGGAGATATTGTAAACGAAGTAAAAGAAACAAATCTTTCTACACTGAAACCAATAGAAGTACAAGCAGGAGACAGTATGTGGAAAATTATTAATAAAGAAGTTGCGGAACAGGTGAAGTTTCGCGGAATGCTAGGTTATAAGTTACTCGGTCTTTCAGAAAACGACTTTGATTCAGAGGGTATGCCATTAACTGAAGATGCCCAACATACGGTCGATCGTCTTACCGCTGAGATTTTGCATCAGAACCACATCTCGGACAAACTTATTATCCATCCGGGGGACGATGTTACGGTTGAATATGATGCTGATATGCATAGAAATATTATAAAAATAAACGGAGAAGAAATTCATACACCTATTGAAAAAGACGAGATTGTTTCAAAAACAATTGAAACAAAAGATATTGGAACAAAAAACAATATTTCTTCAGATGAAATACATAAAGATCAAACATTAGAAACGAAAGGTGGTGGCAGTGTTGATGATAAGAATATTATTGACGAGAACGCAAAGAAAGATGTCGGAACTACGGCAAAAGAAGATATCATTGATAAAAAAGAAGTTAAAACAACAGGAGAAAAGACGGATAAGGTCGTTGAAACAACTGATAAAAAAGATGTTATCGATACCAAAGGAAAAACCGATTTAGCGAAAGAAACAGTTGATACAAAAGGATCAGCGACACTTGATAGTAAATTTGTTGTTGAGAAAAACGATTTTAAAATCGAAGAAGGAAATATAGTCATAACCCCAAAAGGAATGAAAATTGATCTCGATGAGTATTCGTCCGGCGCAGAAAAAATAGAAGCGGATTATTTTAATAAATCTGATAATGTTTTGCTTACCATGGACAAAGGGAATGGCGTAAAGGAGTGTCTTCTTCTTGATCAATTAGGTGGAAGGAAGCTTGATATTGTTTTTGGTAAAGATGGTTTGCATCCAGGTGACAATATTATGATTAGTGGACAGAGAATTGAAACAGAAGACTCTTTTAAAAACATGTCTTTGAGTGGCAAGTATCCAAATGTTATTATTGATGGTAAAAAAGCAATTCTTAAAATAACTGAAACAGGATTGTTTGCGAAGAAACAGGGGGAAAAGATAGATATCCCAATTGCCCGTTTTGATGAATAAAGGAAATCCACTCTTGTTTAAAAGATAAAAAGCACTTTTATTTGTATAAGAGTGTTTTTTAAAAATAAGTCTAAAAATCCTTGACATTAAGCCAAAAATTATATAGTATATGCACCGTTATCACAAAACACGGTTTTTATGAAAATTAGAAATGTTGCTATTATTGCGCACGTTGATCATGGGAAGACAACTCTCGTTGATGCTCTTCTCAGACAATCAAAAACTCGTCTCGACAAAGAAGTTTCCGAGGCCGGTTTGATTATGGATAGCAACGAGCTTGAGCGTGAGCGTGGCATTACTATTTTTTCGAAAAACGCATCCGTGATGTGGGAAGATACAAAAATAAATATTATTGATACTCCCGGACACGCTGATTTTGGCGGGGAGGTCGAGCGCGTGCTTTCAATGGCTGATGGGTGTCTCTTGCTTGTTGATGCGAAAGAAGGTCCGATGCCCCAAACGCGTTTTGTACTTAAGCACGCGCTCAAAAAAGGTTTGAAGGTTATTGTTGTAATAAACAAGGTTGATAAACCGGATGCGCGTGTTGATTATGTTCATGATAAAACACTTGAACTTTTTATGGAACTTGGTGCAAACGATAATGCATTGGATTTTCCAACAATATATGCGATTGGCAAGGAGGGACGTGCAGGATATACACCAAATATTTCTGATATGAAAGACATTACTCCTGTTTTTGAATCAATTCTCAAATATATTCCAGCCCCAACAGGAGATGAAAACAAACCATTGCAAATGCTCGTAACTACTATTGGAGGAGATAATTTTCGAGGTCGTATCGCAACAGGACGCATTTATAATGGAATAATGAAGATGAATCAGGATATTATTCATATTGATCGAGAAGGACAACAAAGAAAAGGAAGGCTTAGTTCAATTATGTTGTTTGATGGCATGACCAGAGTTGATGTATCCGAGGCTTGTGCAGGAGACCTTGTTGCGATTGCAGGGATTCCGGAAATTATGATCGGAGAAACGATCGCGGATAAAGAAAATCCAATAGCGCTCCCATTGCTCGCAATCGAGGAACCGACGGTAAAGATGACTTTTTCAGTTAATGATTCGCCTTTTGCCGGACAAGAAGGAATATATACCACTTCTCGTCAGCTCAAGGAACGACTTTTTAAAGAACTTGAAACAGACACAGCTCTTCATGTTTCTGATTCGCTAGATGGTGGATGGAGTGTTTTGGGACGAGGAGAACTTCATCTTGCTATATTTATAGAACGTCTTCGTAGAGAGGGTTATGAGTTTCAGGTTTCGCGCCCGCATGTAATTGTAAAGAAGATTGATGGAGTCACTATGGCGCCGTATGATGATTTGTTTATTGAAGTTCCTGAAGCATACGCTGGTGTGGTTATGCAAAAAATAGGAGCTCGATACGGAGAACTTCAAAACATGAGCATCGAAAACGGAATACAATATTTGGAATTTATTATTCCAACAAGAGGTCTGTTTGGATATCGGACGGAGTTTTTATCAGATACGCGTGGACTCGGTATTATGAATTCAACGTTTGAAGGGTATAGGCCTGATGTTGTTTCTTGGAGAGAGCGTGAACAGGGTTCTCTCGTAGCTTCTGATACTGGGGTAACCACAATGTATGCACTGCTTAATATTCAAGAACGCGGTGTATTATTCGTTGAGCCAGGAATGACTGTATACAAAGGCCAGGTGGTAGGTCAAAATGCTCGTCAAGGTGATTTGCGTGTGAATGTTTGCAAAGCGAAACAAATGAGCAATGTTCGCTCAAAAGGAGAGGGTGTTGATGATCATTTTAATGCGCCACGCATAATGGATCTCGAGGATGCGCTCGAATATATTGCAGATGACGAACTTGTTGAAGTAACCCCAAAGAACGTTCGTACAAGAAAACGAATCATTGATGAATCTGAGGCGAAACGCATCGCCAGAGGAATCAACATTTAAAAAGCATTTTTCAGATATTTAATCACAATAAAAAAATCTTCTATTATATAGAAGATTTTTTAAAATTCTTAATAAAGAAATCAAACTGATCGGTTGCGCTTTGTACGAATTTCTCGTTATCAAATTTGGTTATAAGAAAATGCACGAATTCAAGTATTTCATTAACCAAACGAACTCTTTCGTTGCGATTTTTTCTTATGAATGACTTCGGCATAATGCTCTCGCCACATTTGTATTCCTGACAATTGCCTCGAATTTCTTCACACATAAGAAATACAGTGAGAATAAAACCGCGAGGAGTTATTCGGCCGGGGTGTATTCGTGTATTAAGTACCTTACAAAAATCACATATTAAAATTGGCCAATCTGTTTTTTTCTGACCTTCTTCCTCAAGAATATCTTTTATGTTTTTTGTTGAGGTAAGTGAATTAAAATTAAACGACGATAGAGGAGGATCCTTTTTTTTGTTGTGAGGAGACATTTTTTTGCCTTTCTTTGTTTTGTTTTTTTGGCGAATGTATTTAACAATATTTGTATTAAAATGTAAACAAAATAAATGTTTTAATACACAGATAGAGCATGTGTTTTTTAAAAAAAACACGAAAAACATCGAATCATCGCCATAAATATGATATACTTAATTTATTGAATATATGGGATTTTTATCCGAATTATACAGTGAAATAATACACAGGTGGCGTTTTACGAGAGTATCACAAATGGCCGCGGCGCTATCTTTTTATGCTTTTTTTGCTCTTACACCACTTTTGGTAATGATTATTTCGTTTGCCGATAAGATGTTCGGAGGAGGTATTTTTCAAAATCAGTTTATATTTCATATAGAAAACTTCATAGGTGTTGATAACAGATTGTTATGGGAAGATGCAATCGAACAAATTCCTGATGTGATTCATATTCCGTTTGTTTCGAAAATCATTGCTGTCATAGTTGTTCTTATTGGTGCAAGTGCTGTATTCGTGCAATTTAAAGATATTCTAAATAGCTTGTGGGGTGTATCGCCTAATCAACGTTTTCATGTTTTCCCTGCGGTTCGCAATCGGTTTCTTGGTCTTCTTATGATTATTTTTGTTGGTGTAGTTTTTGCGGCACTTGTTTTTGCTAGTGTATTTTTTGTTACGGTCGGATCAATAATGGCCGAGTATATAAAGACGATTGATTATCTTCCTCTTATTCACGGAGGAGATATTGTTATTTCTTTTTTCATGGGTACTGTATTTTTTGCAATGCTTTTTAAATATATTCCGGATGCAATCGTGAAATTAAAAGATGTTTGGATTGGTGCGCTCGTTACCTCTATACTTTTTGCTCTAGGAAAGGGTGTTCTTATTTGGTACCTTGGGCAAGGCACTCATGCACTTTATGGGGCGTTCAGTTCCGTACTTGCTGTTATGGTGTGGTTGTATATTTCCATACACATTGTTCTTTTTGGAGCACAAATTGTGTATGTTCATGCGCTCCGCAATGGTCGTCCGATTACTCCTCTAATGAAAAATTGATTTTTATATTTTAATAAAACTTTGATAAAAGACGCTTAAATAGAGCGTTTTTTTGATAAATACGAATCTTTTTGTTTGACACAAGCTCAAAAAATGATAACATGAAACGAAAAACATATTTTAAAAACAAAACTCGCCACGTGCGAAGCAAGGAGATTGAAATGAAAAATGTCGAAAGATATATAAATGCAATCGTTAAAGCGATAATTATTATTGGCATGACATCTCTTGGTATCGTCATTTATCACGTAATTGAGCTTTATCTCGTTCAGAATACGGATTGGAAATTCTTAAAGAATATTGTTTTGTTCTTAATTCTAGTATTTCATATTATTAGCGCAGGATGGGTTCTCTCGGTGCTTAAGATAAGAAAAGATCTTGTTGAAAAATTATCAGAAAGTGTATTAATAGTTGTTTTATCTCCGATTACACTTGTTAGTACATTTATTGCTGTATTACTCGTATCAGCGGGCCCGCCCCTGACAGAACCACCTAATTCGATGAAGTCAACCGCAGTTCACGTTTCATATACGGAAATTGTTCAGGGAAATACAATAATGGATCACACAAAAGAAAAATCAATTTATGATGAATATAAATATATTCTTAGAAGTCCATCGACTGTTCGACTTGTTGTAAAACGCGTAATTTCTTATAAGCCATATATTGAAAACTTTCGTTGGAATAAGATTAATAAATTCATCATTCTTGGTATATGTGCTCTTGAATCACAAGGAAATCCTTTGGCGGTAGGTTGGCACGGAGAAAAAGGTCTTATGCAGATAATGATGGTTCTCGCACAAGAGTATGACACTTCTTTGACAAAAGAAAACTCGTCTATGCTTTTTGATCCAAAGTATAACTTGAAAATGGGCGTTCGTCATTTAAACATGATTGGTTTCAGACAAAATGATGATCTTGATGCGGTAATTGCGAGTTATAACACATCCCCAGGATGGTATGATAGTATTCGTTTTCACTCGTTTGAAAAATATGGTTATTATTCACCAAGTTTTTGGGAAATGAGGTCGTTTTTTCCAATTATTACTCAGAGATATGTTCCGAAGGTATACGCATGGGCTTATATTCTCGAATATTATGATGTGTATGGAAAAATTCCAAACATAGGAGCGTTTGAGCCACGTAAAACAATCATATCTTTTGAGAACAAACTTGATCGTGTTGTTAGATCGATTCCTGAGTTTCGTGTAGCTTCTTTTGACTCCGTTTCCTTCATTCGTGTTATGCGTCAGGACGAAAAAAACAATACATTTCCGATTCCTTACTCATCTCATATATATGATGCTATTTCGACCACATCTAACATAAATCAGTGGGAGGCAAAACTTGTTGGAAAAAACATTTATGAGCCATCCTCATCCGGGTATCAGCAAATATTATTTCGCGAAAAAACGTCGATTATAAACTATGCGGAAAACCGCACACATTTATTTGAATAAAAAAAGCCCGTCTATAAAATTGGTCAAAAACCTTTTAAAATAGACGGGTTTTCTTATGCTGTTTTTTTGTGTGATGCTATATCCTTCATTGAATTTAGAGATGTTGAAAATAAAATAAGATTATCTTTGATTGCACTGGGAAGTCGTTCGTTGGAAAGAAAAACAACCTGTTCTTCAAGAGAATGAATCAGTTTATCGTATATTTCGTACTCCTTATTGCTAATTATTTGAGCATCATAAGACATGTTAGAAAGAAGATTTTTTAGTTCTTCCTGTGAAAGAGATAAAAAGAATGTTGGTACATTATTAATTTTCTTTTGTATAAGCCGTTTTTTTGATGCTTCTTCATCATTTATATAAGTATATCCGTATTTTATAGTTGATCCTCCTTGCAGTGCTTTTTTCTTTATTTTTTCCATTTTTTTATCATGTCGTGATCCTCCAACAGTATCATTTACCTCATCGAATGCACAGACAACGTCTCCAGTTTCTTTGTTTATGATAACGTTATCAATACCATTTCTGTAATCATCAAACGTAGATGCTCGAGCAACAATAAACCGATTCCCTATAATTTTGTGTAGGAGAATCGTAAGTGCCATTTCAAGTTGTGGTCCGTGGTGTTCAAGTTTGTTCTTTTTTGTTTGTTCGATGATTTCATCTATTGAATTGGTGTGGTATTTGGATTGAAAAAAATCTTGAACACTTTGATTGCTGGCGCCACTCCATTCTATGTCTTTGTTTCGAACAAAATCCTTATCTTTTTGTACATTATCGTGCTCGTATATTCCATCGTATTCTGTGTCAAATGAATCCATATTTATTGAACCGTCTGAATTTAAAAACTTTTGTATATCAGGATTTTCCCTTGATACAGAAATATTTGTTTCTTTCGCAACAATAGAAAGTAGGTCGTGTAATTTCTCACCTAGTTTATCCGTGTTTTTTTCGTATCTCTCAGCACGATTAATCATATAATATGTATATCTGTATAATAACAGGTTTTTCGTATGATAAAAACATATTTATTAAGTTAAAATGCAATATATTATAACACCACAATCCACAGGAAGGTGGCAATAATAGCTACAATTAGCCAAAAAGAGGTGTGGGTATTTTGTATATATTTCGTGGATATGAGGGTTGGCATAATCATTTTTGGCTGGTAGTATGTATTTACGCTTTTCAACTAGGAAAGCACCTTCCAAAAGAAGGAATGTTCTTAATAACAAAAGAAACGAAAACAAAGTTTCTTTAGGTTCTCCGGAGTTCTTCCAAAATATAAAATGCGGTAACGCATCAAAACGAAAGAAGAATCTTGCAGTATAGGTGTTTAAGATGATGTTGTTTCAATAAGAAATCTTAGACATTTTGGAGAAGCATGAGTGTGCGGGAAAGGAAAGGGTTTAGTAGTAAACTCATACAACACCGCCAAAACGGTATACGCCATCGTTAAGATACGAAACGATGATCACAGAGAAAAGAAAAGCAAATTTTTTCTGGAAATTGCACAGAGCAACACATCACCCTAAAAGTGATACAGTATCTAAGTTGCACCGTGTAAGTAATACTGTTTTTCTAAGGTAAAAGGTACACATCCTCTTTTGCGAGCAATCGTAGAAGAAAAAACATTTTTTCTTACACCACAATGTTTGGAAAAATGCGGTTGAGTACCCACTTGCTCATTGTATTAAGCACTTGTTTAACTTGGTTGGTTACAACTGGGTATGCACTAAAAAGCAAACCTGACCAAGAAACAAAAAACTGCTGCAGTAATTGTCCACACATCCTTATGTCTATTGTGCGAAAGACAACGACCATAGCCTTAAAAAAGCTTAAATCGGAAGATGTGAAGATAGTAATATCTGTTTGGATGGTTACAAAGGTAATTTTTCACCATATAAGATAGTCGCCATACTAAGCGCAAAAATCTCTTATATGTCCTCCTATCAGTGAAAAATTACAAAAAAAAGGCTGTATCGCGCTAGTGATGCTTCAATGTCTTTTTGTCGGTCTCACGATCAACAAAAAAAACGAAACACACCAGGATTTCATGATGAGGTAGCAATATCAAGTTATGAAGTGAATCGTTTATGACAAAGAAGTATCACGAAAAAACAGCCGACCCCTCCTAGAGGAAGGGCATCACGAGTAGTGTCGAGGGTCATATCATTCCCTCCCCACAAATCGGCGCGGGCACTTAACAAAGAGCCTGCAAAAACAAAAAAGACCTTGTCTTAATCGGCAAGGTCTTTCTTTTTTATATTAATTTTAGAAAAGATGTTTAAAAATAATTTATGCGAGACGGGTTTATGGACGACGATTGACATAGTTATAATTATGTAGTAATTTTATACGATAAAAACATCTATAATAGTTAGAATATTTTCCAAAAATTAAACCGTCTAATCAGTCATTGGCTGGTGGACAAGTCCCGCGAACGGGACAAGGAGTGTTTTATGAAAAAGATAATTAGGTTCTTTTTATCGGTTGTTTTGTTTGTGACAATCTCCATTAATTCTGTTTATGCAGGAGACGATGGGTGGCCACAACACTCGTTTCACCCGTATATTTCAAAAGACAAGTTTACAACTCCGGATAAGCTCACACACTTCCAACTTGCAAGTATGCTGACTACTGAATTTTCAAATCTTACGAAAAACAAATGGACAGGAAGCGCTCTGAGTTTCGGTGTCATGACACTTAATGAAGTAAAAGACGCTTATTTTGATTATCGAGATTTTGGTGGTTTCGGTGGAGATGGTTTTAGTTGGAGAGATGAAGTTGCGAATGGTGTTGGCTGTACATACGGTATTCTCGCATATAAGCCGAGTGTTTCCGTTGGGAAGCGTCCAATGAAAGAGTTTTGGATAAAGACAGCGCATGGAGCTGGTATTACCGCAGGATGGATAGGTGGATGGGCGGTATACAACAAGATAGCAAACGATCATTGGTTTCCTCGTTCCAAGTGGATGACGGCTCCGGATAAAGGCTTATTCATATCTCTTAATTCTGAAACAAGCATTGTTATGCCATGGGCTTTTAACTCGTGGACGAGAAATTATATGAGTTTGGAATGGAGGTCTCTTGGTTCATTGGTTCTTCTGGGACTTTTCGAGACAGGAAATGGACTTATAAGAGATAGTGATGTGCCTTTTATTGGAGATGAAAAAGGATTTGATACGTCGGATATAATTTACGGAACCTTTTCCACTATGGGATGTTTCGTATATGAACGATGGATATATCCACACCAAGCAACACAAAAGATTTCCGTACTCCCATATGCCGGATATCGAAGCATCGGATTTTATGCAAGATTTTGATCACAAAACAAAAAACCCTCGTTACAAAACGAGGGTTTTTAAAAATTGAATTATTTAGGCTTCGTCGTAAAACGATACATCTATTTCAATTATTTTTGAATAAGGATTTGATGACATATTTATACGGACCGTTGATTTTTCTGATTCATTTTTTGCATCAAAGGAAGAGTCGTTTGAAGATGTGTTTTGTCCGGTTATTTTCCATCCGTTTTCTGCGAGAACTTTTTTATAGAAATCTCTCACTTTTGATATCTCATCTGTGGTCTTAATGGTAATATCAAGGTCTTTTGTATTTTCATAACTGTTATCAGAAGCTCCGACCACCTTTCCGCCAGAGTAAACAAGAGATGATGGGAAGTCGCTAGGAACATCAATTTTCTCGGTGTTTTCGAGTTCTTTGACCTCTAGATCCGCTCCGAGTTTTGCAAGGTTTTCGATTGCCTTGGTAGCGTCTTTTTCGTCTCCTCCTTGAAGTGCTTTTCCAAGGTCAGCAGCCTCCTTCATTCCTTTAATACTGTCGAGTGCGCCGAGTTTCGGACTGTCGTCCTTTTTTCCGCACCCAATTAGTGTGACGACAAGCATGAGGGCACAAAACGTTGTAACAATGGTTTTCATATCGTAATAATTTATTATTTTAAAAACAGTGTTTCTATGGTATGTGATTTTAGTTAAAAAATCCAGAAAGTTATACACGCACAAAAAAACCAAGAAAATAAAAAGAGCTTTTATATGGAAGCTCTTTATTTTTGTTCGCCGCGTTTATTGCTGTAATTATGTGTTTTTAGAAATGTTTGGTGGATATTTTCTGCTTACGTCTATAAATGGAAGAATAACAAAAAATATGACACACGCTACAATTCCGGCACAGAGAACGGTGGGCCATAGAATGGTAATGATTCCGATAATGATCTGACTTGTTTTTGGTTCAGAATTGCTATTTAGAAACCAAAAGATGAACAACGTGCAACACGCTCCAAGCGCGTATGCAAAAATAATGATTGTCGTTGCATCAATATTCATAACATACTCCTGTTTTGATTTTTTAAGGGTCAATTTATATAATATTAAGTAATTTTCATTATATTTATTACACAGATAAAAAAAATAGTAAACACGTATTCAAAAGAAGGGGATAAAAACTTCAAAAATCTATTATAAAAAGGTATTATATCGACATAATAACCAATATGAATATGAAAAAACTTTTTGTTTTGTGCGTTGGTATAAGCATGTTGTTTTTGTTTACAGCGTGTGGTTCTAAGGATTCACAAGAAGGAAAAAACGATGTAGATTCTAATGATGTGGCTGTAATTACGAAAGATGGCAGTTCTGATTTAATAAAGGAGTTTGTAATGAAGGAGGGAAAAGTATTTTCTATAAAGACAACAGGAACAGAAACCATATTAGAAAAAGAAACCGTTCTTGCTGATGGTGTAAAAATATTTCCTGACGGAAAAGTTTTGTTGGGCGATGGTACATCAAGAACTCTTCAAGAAGGCGACAAGATCGTCGTTTCCTCATCTGTTGTAAAAGCTACACCAAAAACAGAAACCAAATCAACGAAAGAAACAACTCCGTCAACAAAAGACACAAACACAACGAAGAAAACAACTTCCACGACTCTTACCAAAGCAATATACAGAACATATGCATCCGGAGATTTCGCTCTTGCAAAGAACGGAGGAAAAGTGGTTTTGTTTTTTAGCGATCACTCGTGCTCGATATGCAGTGGAATTGATTCTGATATTTCAGCAAACATAGGAAGTGCTCCGAAAAACATAGCAATACTCAAACTTGAGTATGATAATTATCAGGACATGAGAAAAAGATATGGGGTTTTGCACCACCATACATTCGTTCAGGTTGATGAGACGGGAAGTCTTGTCACGATGTGGGTAAATGCGAATTCATTGAATGATATTATTTCTAAAATAAGATAATAGATTAAAACAGGATTATTAAACATTGAGAGTGAAGAGAACAAAGGAACGACGATTAGAATAGACTTTCCTTTATATCAAGAAATATCCGATTAGAAATAAAATATCAGTTAATATAATTAAACACTTCTTTTTGATAAGAAGTGTTTTTTATATACAAACATAAAACCCCCGCGTAGGGCGGAGGTTTGTATGTCTTTTCCCTTCATTATTACTTTCTCGCGTTGTACCTCGCGGGATCGCAATAATTAAATTGCTTTTCGAGGTTTGCACCTCTACTTATAAAGACGTATGACAGGCAAAAATGTTACACATTTATGTCCCTAACATAGCCCTTACGAACCATAGTATAGCGTATATATACATGTTTGACAACAACAAAAGTGAAGAGTACCATGTAAAAAACACTTTAAAATACTGTAAATAAGCCATCTTTTTAAACAATTCACAGAGTACCAACACACGAAAGAGGCGTGATATGAAAAACCATTTTATAAAGGTAGTTTGTCAGTTTGCCATTGGGTGGGAAATGGGGAAAAATTCGGAACAAATTACAGGAATTCCAATTGAAAAACGCGCAAGATATATCGAAAAGATGTTTTCTGACTTGAAAAGAATAACCGAAATTTTAACTGACTCATTTACGTTAATTGGTGGTAATGAAAGCACTCAGTATCCGTTCCGCCTCGAAGTTATCCGTCCATCTGAGTGTCCATCAGTAATTATTTTACAAAACATAAGAACAATTTCACACTCGGCCGCGCTACCCGAAGAAACAATTTTAGAGCATTGTGATTCAATTTCTTGCACGATGTCAGTCGAGGGAGCAAGAGCAAGAGTAGAAAAATGGATTGTTAGTTTTATGGAAGCGTCCATCCTGTCAGAAAAAGTTATTTTTCGATTTGGAAATCACTTTTGTATTTCGCATGCTGGGTTCGATGTACGGATTGATATCACGAATCTACAAAAATCGGAGACTAAACAGTCCGTGCTAGGAGTCGAAGTCAGTTTATCAGAAGTGGCTAAAAAGATTTTATTAGAAGAGCAGGGTTATATAATACCAAAATAAGTATGTATCAAACAATCATCTCGCCAACGGAGGGGTGATTTTTTTATACAAAAAAACACCTCTTTTTTAGAGAGGTGATTTTATTTAATCCATTCTTATTTATTCAGCAATTCTCTTGTTGTTGAATCCAGATATCCATTCGCAGGAGTTATATTATTTGCTTTCTGAAACTTGATAAGTGCGTTGTATGTTAATCGCCCAAACTTCGTAGTCTCATTGCCGGGAGCTCCCGGACCTTTGTCCGTTATTATAAAGCTATTTGTATTGAGATATTTTTGCAATTCTTTAACATCATCTCCTGTCATGCCAGGTTTGAGATCGCGAGTGAATTTTATCGAAGTGGATTGTTTTGGCGCGGTTTCTGTTTGTTTATCATCTGAGCACTTTATATATTTTTTAGTCGTACTATCAAGCACTCCAGATATTGGTGATATATTATTCGCTTTCTGAAACTTGATAAGCGCGTTGTATGTTAATCGTCCAAACTTCGTAGTCTCATTGCCGGGAGCTCCCGGACCTTTTTCAGTGATAATAAAGCCCTTTGAGTTTAGGTATTTTTGAAGTTCTTTAACATCGTCTCCTGTTGCGCCTGATTTAATATCTCGTGTAAATATAAGTTTGCAAGAAGCTTGTAAGTTGCTTGTTGTTTGTGTTATCTCTTGGTTTGTTGTTGCGACGCCAGTTTTTTTAGTCACAATTGATTTTGTTGTAAGTTCGACTCGATTAACATATATGGAATTAAATTGAATTGATATATCAGGCACAAGATCATCGTCCAAATCAACATACGCCAACTCTTTCAATTTTAGACTTATTATCTGAGGAGTCGATTCTACGCGAATAACAACTATATTATTAAAAAGATCCACATTTGTAATTGTTATCGAGTGTTTTCCGTTTATAAAAGATTTACTTTCTATTGTTTCAAAAACAGCCTTTGATCCTATATAACCAAGAATATTTATTCCGTCTGTTTCTATGTTCCTTACATCTCTTGTTTCATCCATTGGAATGATGCGATCCGTAGATCCTGTTCCAGACCCCGGAGGAGAATATACAGCTGAACTTCCTCCGCCACTGGATGAAGACGATTGTCTATCTACCTGAAATGTAGCTATAACCGATTTGTTTCCTGTTATGTTCGTGTCAGTTCTGGTGCTAGTTCTTAATCCATCATCCCAGTCAACAAAAGAGTATCCGGCGTTCGGAGTTGCCGTAACTGCGGAACCATCATTACCATGACTTACTGTTTGAGAGGACATGCCTGTTATTGATCCACCGACTCCTGCTGTGTAGGTGAGTGTATATGTGTTAATTGCAAAGTTCGCTGTGACTGAGATATTTCCTGTTACATTAGTGTCTGTTCTTGGGTTTGCAGTTGATGTATCGCTCCAGTTAACAAAATGATATCCAGGATTAGGAGAGGCAGTTACAGTGCTTCCATCACTACCATGATTAACTGTTTGTGGCGAAACACCAACAATAGATCCATTTACTCCTGCCGTGTAAGTTAATGTATATGTGTTAATTGCAAAGTTCGCTGTGACTGAGATATTTCCTGTTACATTAGTGTCTGTTCTTGGGTTTGCAGTTGATGTATCGCTCCAGTTAACAAAATGATATCCAGGATTAGGAGAGGCAGTTACAGTGCTTCCATCACTACCATGATTAACTGTTTGTGGCGAAACACCAACAATAGATCCATTTACTCCTGCCGTGTAAGTTAATGTATAATTATTTAATGCAAATGATCCGTATATATCCAAATCGTCTCCGGTTAATCTGCCAATTGCTAAAGTACCTCCTGCATTTGTAGCTCCCCATGCATAAAGTCTAAGTGTTATTATATTTCCTGATTTTACACCTTGTAATGCTGGTACAGTAGATAAATTAATTTGTGGCATCGCGAGCCCGTTCGTACCTGTTCCCGTATATAATCCCTCATCTCCTACATCTGTTCCGGACGTTGAAAAACCATCAAGACTATATTGCCATTGGTATGCGTTCGGTCCTGTGGCACTTCGACGTAAATTAAAAAAAATGTAATTAAGAGAAACATTATACCCAGTGTTTGCCTCTATTTGAACTTGAAAATACTCATTATTACTTATGGCATCTGCTTTTGTTCCGCCAACAACGAAAGTAGTTGCAGAAAAAGCATTTGCAAGAGCGGATGGATTTATTCCGACTCCGCGTGATAAAGTTGATGTGTTTAGACGAACATGAGTTGTTGTTGAATTGAATGTTGCTTCGTTTCCGAGTAGCCCATTTGGATCAAAACCAGCAGCAAGAATTAAATCAACACTGCCATTAATTAAAAGATCATTTCCAGCCAAGCGTCCTATTCCTAGTGTTCCGCTTGAGTTTGTAGATCCCCATGCATATAATCTAAACGTAACTCTTGTACCTGATTCGAGGTTTTGTAGAGAAGGAATTCCTGAAAGAACAACCTGTGGCATAGCAAGACCGGCGTTTTCTGTCCCTGTATAAGAGCCTTCTGCGCCAACGTCTGTTCCAGCAGTAGCAAAACCATCTAAACTATATTGCCATTGGTATGCGTTTGGGCCTGTTGGACTTCTTCTTAAATTAAGATTTATATAATTTAGAGAAAGTTTATATTTCGATTTTGTCTCGAGTTCAAACTGATAATATTCATTATTACTTATCGCATCTGTTTTTGTTCCTCCGACAACGAAAGCGGTTGATGAAAATGCATTGTTAAGAACCGAAGGATTAATGCCCGAACCTCTGGATAGTATTGCTGTATAAACATTAGTATCGTTCGTCGTTGCTGTTACAGTTGCCTCATCTCCTATTAGTCCATTTAATTCAAATGCGGCAACCGTGACAGGAGCCGCATTTGAAACACGAGAAAATAAACAAATTGAAAAAACAATAAGTGCAGAACAAAATAAAAATTTAAGTAATTTTAAATTCATTTATTTTTGATATTTTACCCATAAATACTTATTAATTCTAACATAATTTAGTTATTTCTTCAAAGAAAATGGCTCTTTCTTGCTGGTTTTTCATTTGTTAAGATAGTGATATTATTGACACTTCTTTTTAACTTAAGCTTAATACGTTATACTGAATATGTTATATAAATATCATGTTATATAGTGTTTATAGAAAAAAGATAAAAGGATGTCCGTTTTGTAATAGTGTTGGAAGGTTTATTATTGAAAACAAATTAGCCATGCTTACGTATGCCATAGCACCGTATCATCGTCATCATCTTCTTGTTATACCAAAACGACACGTTGTGTCATTTCTCAAACTAACTTCAACCGAGAACAGAGCAATACAAAATTTAATTATTAGAGGTGCAAAAATTATGGAAGGTCTCGGTTATTCCAATTATTCAATTCTTATTAGAGAAGGAACAAATGGCGCTAAAAGCATACCGCATATGCATTATCATATTATTCCAAATCATCGTATAGGAGATCTCGATCATAAAAACAAGCAGAGACTGGTTATGACAGATTCTCAAATCAAAAAAACAATAACTGATGTTAAAAAAGTTTTGAGAAAAAACTGATTTTGATATGATATTTTTTAATAGATTATGTCACAAGATAACACCGCTTGATGTCTAAAATTAGCTTAAAAATAAAAACACATATCGTTGACTAATCTGTTTTTTTTATGTATGATGCGTGTGTTTTTCACAGTCATTTAGAAATTGTATTCTTGTGCGCTGGTACCTCGTACACACACCTTCGGCGTGTTACGGGGCAAGGCTCCCCGCAACATTTCGCTTCGCTCAATTACGCGGGGCGGGTTGCCGAGCCATTGTGGTTTTCTCCGATATTAAGTAACTTATCATTTAGAAAACATCTTCTCATGCGCTGGTAGCTCAGTGGATAGAGCAACTGCCTTCTAAGCAGTAGGTCGCAGGTTCGATTCCTGCCCGGCGCGCCACTCGCTTCGCTCGTGGCGGAGCCACCAAAATCCATCGCTTCGCTCAATTACGCGGGTCACGCCGTTCGCGAATGACGTGACGGAGCGGGTTACCGAGTTATCCATGTTATATCATTTCGATATAATTAATTCGTTTCCACATAGTTATTCATGGTGGTCATAGCTCCCCGCACAATCTCACTTTCGTTCGATCTGCGGGGCGGGTTACCGAGCTATCTGCGTTAGTGTTATATGATATAATTTCCTCGTATAAAATTACTTTTCATGGTGGTCATAGCTCAATTGGTTAGAGCATCGGGTTGTGGTCCCGAAGGTTGCGGGTTCGAGCCCCGTTGATCACCCCACGAAACACTGTCCCGCTATGCTGGACGGTGTTTTGTTTTTTTATACAAACACCATACACTGTTTGACAATTTACTTGTTTAATTATAAAGTGTGCGTAGCAAAACACGACATCTGATTTTTCGGACTCGTGTTTTTTTATGGAAAACATTATTTATACGACCGCACTCGATGGACTTGATGCGAAGATAGTCGAAGTGCAGGCTTTTATAAGTCGAAACTTGCCTAAGTTTATCGTTGTTGGTCTTCCTGATACTGCGGTACAAGAAGCGCGCGAGAGAATTCGAAGCGCAATTTCAAATAGTGTTCTTGAATATCCGCGTACACAAATTACTGTGAATCTTTCTCCTGCCTCAATTAGAAAAGAAGGGACGAGCTTTGATATTCCGATCGCACTTGCGATACTTGTTGAAAGCGGTGAGTTGCAATTACGCTCCGGATTTGAAAAAAGTGTATACATAGGTGAATTAACACTTGATGGGAGGGTTTGTCCAGTGAGAGGGGTGATAGCATCGGTTATTGCGGCGCGCGAAACGGGAATGAAATATGTTTTTGTACCGGTTGATAATTATCATGAGGCGAGTCTTATAGAAGGTGTTGTGATAATAGGAATTGCTCATTTGAATGATTTGATAACTTTTCATAATGATTATTGTGACGAGATTGTCTCGCGTAATTTTTCGAAAAATAAAAACGAATTAGTAAAAATACAAAAAGAAAAAGAGCTTTTATGTTTTTCAGATGTATGCGGACAAGAAGAAGCGAAACGCGCGTTAGAAATAGTCGCGGCCGGAGGACATAATATATTACTTTCTGGACCTCCGGGATCAGGGAAGACACTTCTTGCGAGGACGCTCCCATCAATTTTACCCGATCTTACCAAGGAAGAGTCTCTGGAAGTAACCAAGATAAGGAGTATTACCGAGTATTCTGGAACGATTACTACTCTTGCGAAAACGCGTCCGTTTCGCGCGCCGCATCACAATTCGTCTGATGTTAGTCTGATTGGAGGAGGAAGTATTCCTCGTCCCGGAGAAATAACACGCGCACATCGAGGGGTATTATTTCTTGATGAGTGTGGAGAGTTTTCAAGAAGAAGTATTGATATGCTTCGCCAACCACTCGAAGATCACGAAGTTGTCATCAGTAGGGCGAATGCGAGCTACGTATTTCCTGCTGATTTCATTCTTGTTGCCGCGACAAATCCTTGTCCGTGCGGATATCTTGGTGATTCGGAAAAGAAATGCATATGCACAAGACATCATATTATACGATACAAGAAACGCATATCAGGTCCAGTACTTGATCGTATCGATTTGTATCTTGATGTGCCACGCGTGCCATTTTCCGACATGGGAAAGAAGTCTCAGGAAACATCATTTGATATAAAAAATAGAATTGTTACTGCTCGAAATATTCAACACATACGACTTGGAGTAGGGAGGACGAACGGTGGAATGAACTCGCGTGAGGTTAGGAAATGGTGCGTGCTCGACGCAGAATCGGAGAAAATTATGAATAATGCAGTGAAATCGTTAGGGTTGAGTATGCGCGCATATCATAAAGTAATTAAAGTTGCGCGGACAATCGCAGATCTAGAGAGCGATAGTGCTATCTCATCAAAACACATTATAGAAGCACTTAGATATAGAAGGAGTGATACATTTATATAAATGAAAAGGCTTATTTATAGTTTATCTAGTGTTAAAAATCAGCATACAAAAAATAGATTATTTTTTATCAAAAATGGTATAATAGAGTACATATAAAACACATATGGCCGTAAATTTAAAAAGTCTGCAAGAAATAGGTTTGACGGAGACAGAGTCAAAAATATATTTTTATTTGCTCGAAAATAATGAGAAGGCGCAGTCGGAGATTGCTGAAGCGTTTGGTGTGGGAGTAAACCGAGTTTCCACGGTGCTTAAGCAAATGCTTGAAAACGGAATTATAGGTATTCGAAGGATTAAAAAAATCGGATATTACTATACGACGCCATATGAATTTTTGAAGAAGTATGTTGAGAAAAAACACGAAACGAAGATAGTTTCATTAACGACCGAACTCGAGGCGCAGAAAGAACGCATAGACGATGTGTTCAAATCGCTTCAGGGAGATTACGCACAGAATAATTTCGTAACGACGGTTATTAATAGTGATTCCGAAATGGAAGAGTTTAGAAAAAACGTTATTTTACCATCTCGCCCTAAAGTTATAAAAGTATTAGGAAATCTCGATTTGTTTAAGAAAAACATAAAAAGCCAGAAGCAACATCAGCAGGATCGTGGTCGATCAGGAATTGTCACAGAAGGAGTTTATGTTAAAGACAAAAATAAAAATATCAGTGATTACAAAATAGTTCAAGAGTTAAAAGGAGTTTTTTTTGATCATACAGAGCTTCCCAATATAACAACAAATATTACTATTTTAAAAGATTATGTAGTACTCTCTGATCTAACAAGCTCAAAAAGAAGTATGATAGTAATTAAAAACAAAGCTTTTGCGGAAACCATGGACTCACTATTGCTGTTTATTGAAAAATCAAAAAAGAAGGAATAATTCCTTCTTTTTTGATTTTGGAAACAAATCTTTTTATCAATGAAAAAATTCATTGATTCATAGCTTAGAATTCCATAATTTTAATATCCCTTTACAACGAGTTCTTAAAGAGACATGAGAGAAATCAATATATCTCTTTGAACACTCGTTGTATTTTTATAATAATGCATCCTGCAATAATATGCTAAACACCCATGTGGATAACTGTGTAAAAAGTGTGAATTACTCATATTTCATAGTAGTGGTATGAAATTAATATAACGCCCATATTGAGCCAAATAAAGGTGTGTCGCTATGTTATTCACACCTGACCATTGACAGTATGAACTAAGAAGAGTATACTTAAAATGACGATTGAAATATTGAATATTTAAAAAAGAATAAAACTTTCTCAATTGACCCTGAAAGTATGGATTTGAGGGAATATAAACTTCTTTGTGCATATATCCACCAAGTGTGGATGAAGGCATGGATGCATAAAGAATTTTTTCCACTTCTCTTAAGTCCATACTCTTGGGATTAATAGGAGAATCCTTTATACCCTTATTAAAACCCAAGAAATTACATTCAAGTTTAACGTTATGGAATAGTTCCCTCGATGTGTTTAAAAACACATCTCGGGACAAGCTCTCTCCTCTCTCCGCTTTCTGCGGATTTGTGACAAGACTCTGCATCGGGTACACCATTTAGATCCTTTAATACATTTTTCAAATGTATTTCAGGACAACCCCTCTCCTGTCTTCGCCCCGCAAACGGGATAAAACAGATTCGGGGCAAGGCTCTCTCCGATACCTGAACGCAAAACCCTTAGCTTATGGCTGAGGGTTTTGTGTTTTTATGAAAAAATCCGTATTTCTACGGATCTTTTCGTTTGTAAGTAATCGATCGATTGTGAGTCGTGTTGTTATTTCAAAGCGTCTTTGAGGCCTTTGCCGGCTTTGAATTTAGGAACTACAACTTCAGGAATGCTGATCTTCTCACTAGGATTGCGTGGGTTGACACCCATGCGAGCAGCACGTTTGCGGCTTGAAAATTGACCGAATCCAGAAATAGACACCTCATCACCTTTTTTCAAAGTTTCGGTAACGAGCGCAATAAACGAATTGATCATATCCTCTGCCTGCTTTTTTGAGCACCCAACACGGGTAGCAACAGCATCGATTAATTGAGCTTTATTCATACAATAAATATTAAATAACTAGTTCTCTTTCAATTCTTTTAATTGAAACGGCTTTACAGTTTTTTGAATCAATTTCTACGAGGACTGCGCGAAAAATCGCTGGACCGGTTTCCTCATACTCGTGTCGTACGGGGAGTTGGGTGAGGAATTTTTTAATAATTGCCTCCTTTTGTACACCCAGAACCGAATCCCTGTGACCAGTCATACCAACATCAGAAATATATGCGGTGCCGTGAGGCAATATCCGCTCATCTGCTGTCATGATATGAGTATGAGTACCGAGAACGGCACTTACTCTGTTGGCCGCGTACCATCCAAATGCAACTTTTTCTGAAGTTGCTTCGGCATGAAAATCAATAACAATCGCATGTAAATTAGCCGCTTTTGTTTCCAAAAGAATTGAGTCTAAAGTGCGAAAAGGGCAATCAATGTAATCATGCATGAATACCCTTCCCATCAAGTTTATCACAAGGACGTTTTTTTTGCTAACTTCAACGACTTTCCATCCACATCCCTCAGTGCCCTCTGGATAATTGGCTGGTCTAATAATTTTCGCTGAATTTGTCAATAGATTGAGTGCGTCCGGATTATTCCAAATATGGTTTCCGGAAGTCAAAAAATCAACACCCGATGAAATAATCTCGTCGTATGTTTTTTGTGTTAACCCAGCGCCGTGTGCCGCATTTTCAGCATTTGCTATTACCATGTGAACATCAAGTTCGGAACGAAGATTCGGTACAATTGCTTGTACTGCCCGTCTTCCGATTTTTGCAACAACGTCTCCTATAAACAAAATCCTCAAATTGTCGTTTTTTTCAGTCATATATGATTATGTGGAAAAATGAATATCAAAATAACGCGATAACTATATGCATTTGATTGTAAATAATCAATGTTTTTTTGTAAGTCATAGGCCGATCAATCCTTGGTTGATTTCTTTTTTATAATATGACGCGCGCCGCCGCTTGATTTCATGAGAACGTCTGATAGTATATGAATGTTTATATATTATAATTCTATGAATGATTTGAACGATTTATTTAAAAAGATAACAATCAATCACATTATATATGTGGTGATCGCAGTTATTATTGTCGGCGGCGCGCTGTTTCTCTCTCATATTCAGAAGAACTCTCCGAACCAAGATTCTACAAGGCGTACATTCGCGGAGCTTGTTGATTTTGACAATATTCCATTTAAAAAATATGAAATGGGTGAGTATGGTTTTCAGGCGATGATTCCAGAAACGTGGGGAGACATGTATATATCAAAGCAAAAAACAACTCCTGATTCTACTCTGCGTCCTATATATCGTATGTTTTTTACTTCTTCCGGAAACATTAATTTTGTTATAACTGATACGAACCGAATATTTTCGGAGTTTTTCCGTGCAGGCGATACGAAAGAAATAGAAGACTATGATATTTCTTCTTCAAAATTTTTAGCACAATCTTTTTGTGATGTTACAAAAAAAGGCGATACAACATATTCAGTGAAAGAAACAAAATATTGCAAAAAGGAAAAAGGAGTTTGGGAGTTCGAACAGGTTCAGTCTCGGGTCATGGATGGAAAAGAGGTGGTGTATAATGTTTGGGGAGCTGTATATGAAGTTCCAAATACAGATATGGTGATCATGGCGAGATATACAAATTTTAATTACAAGAATGACTTCGTTTCTTTTCCTCTTGAAGAGCAAACAAAAAACAATCTTAGATATATTATGAGTACATTCGCTCCTTTCTCAGGAAAGCCAATGCCCGCATCACAACCAACATCACAAGCTCCGGCGACACAGGTGGAGGTGAAGTAAACTCAAAGTTAATTTAAAAAAATGAAAATTCCTCAGCGTAGTGCGGAGGAATTTTTCTATAATTTAACTTATTTTCTTTTGATGATTTTTTTCGCTATGAGTTTCGGTGTTGGACGAGGGTTTTTTTCTTTTATATCGGCCGCGTTCTTTTTTTGACAACAATCGACCATATAAGATAGGCCAAGTAAAAGCATGATCATGAAAAGAAGGTCGAAGTATTTTACCATCTGATCTGATGTATATGCAGGAGAGAAGTTAAACATAGCGCGAAGTGCAAATATGATAACCGCTCCAGATATGAATCTGAATGCTCGATCAATCTCTTTCTTTGAAAGAAACACTATATAAACGGATTCCAAGAGCACGAAAAGCGTGAGTAAAAATATAATTATGTCCAAAAGCATATGTATAATGATATTATGATATTAATAGTATACACCTTTTCTCATTATTTAGCGAATTTTTGTTTTGTTTGAAAAGTGATTCGGAAAAGAAAAACGTCGCGATAATTAAATTATGAAGCGACGTTTTTCTATAATTCAAAAAAGAACGAGTTGTGTTATGCTTGTTTGTTCATCTTTGGAAGTAGAAATATAGTATAAACAGCAGCGAGTCCTACAAGAGCATAAACAATACGAGAAACGATCGACATGTTTCCAAAGATCGCTCCAACAAGATCGAATTCAAAGAAACCAACAAGTCCCCAATTTAATCCCCCAATAATAATAAGAATAATAGCAACCCAACTAAGCCAGTTCATTTTCATATAATAAGAATTAATATGGTCGCGAAGGTTAATATACGACCTTATTTATATTATATCACCATTCTTTTTGTTAGAAAATAAACAAAAAAAGAAAATCTAAAAATTATACGGAAGATAAAAGTGTTTTAGCCCTTTTCAATGTGAAAATATTATGATAAGCTAGTCACCGTTAAACGTAATTATATCGGGGTGTAGTTCAGTTGGCTAGAACGCTTGGTTTGGGACCAAGAGGTCGTGGGTTCGAGTCCCGCCACCCCGACCATACAAATGCGCCAGTGATTTTTACTGGCGCATTTGTATTTGAGAATATTTTGTTTTATGGTGTTTTATTGAAAAACAAAGACAAGTTTGATACTGTTTATATGTATAAAACAGTGTAAAAAATTACTTACACATAATCATAATTATATGTCTAAAACAAAAATAATTTACATGATAGTGAGTGTTATTATAAGCGTTGGTGTAGTTGGTTGTTCGTGGGAGGGTTTGATAAAGAAAAACACAGAATCAAACAAAGAGGAAAAAACAATATCTCAAAAACAAGAAGAAAAACCATTGCTCCCAAACCCAAAATCGTCACCATGTTTTACGTTTGTCACACCTGTTCCAAACAGTAGTGTAAAAGCATTTCCGATACCAGTCGAAGTAGTGGTTGATAACAGCGGAGATAAGGGATGTGCTTGGACTACCTTTGAAGGAAGTGCCGGAACGATGAAACTTACTGATAGATTTAATAAAGTTATTGCTACAGGAAAACTTACAACCGAAGAAAACTGGATGACGGAAGGTCCTGTAACATTCAAAGGAGTAATAGGAGATGAATTGGTTGTACATGACCAAATTTTACGTTTAACAATAACAGAAGAAAATCCACGAGGAGAAGGAGAGTCTGACGAAGTGATTATAAAATTGTATTATTAATTATGAAACTCAATTATATTATTATCCCGCTCGTAGTGCTTGCCGTTGCACGAACAGGTGGAATATTTACTTCAAGCGGAATGGAGTGGTATAGAACGATCGTCATTCCATCGTGGACACCTCCGGGGGCGGTCATCGGGATCGTGTGGACGGTGCTTTTTGTGCTTGCGGCAGCATCTATTTTGCTTCTTTGGAACACGGTGGATCACACAAACAGATTTTGGTGGATTATAGGGCTTTTTGTACTCAATGCAGTACTCAATGTGTTATGGAGTTTTCTATTTTTCAATCAACACTTGATCGGAATTGCGATTATTGAAGCATTTGTTCTCGGATGTTCTGTTGTAGCACTTATGATACTCATATATCCAATCACTTCGATCGCAGCATGGATGCTTGCTCCATATGCCGGGTGGGTATTTTTTGCAACATATCTTACATATAGTATTTGGAAATTGAACTAAATAAAATATCATTAATAGTTTTGTTTAATAATCGGTTTAATCTCGTTCATAGAACAAAGGTCAGTGTACTGGTTACGGATGTACCAGTAGGTTGTGAATAAGTATGCAATTTTTATATCAGAGAAAACAAAAATACTATATAATTACTTATGAGGAAAGTGTACGCGCTGAATTACTCGTGATTAATGATATATTAGGCCCCGTCGAATTTCGGGGCCTTTTCTTTTGTCTCAAGTGAAGCGAGATGTCTGAATATCTGAATAAAAGAGGCGAAGCGATCTGTTCGGTGTGCAGACACTTGCTAATTAAAATATCTTATAATACAATATACTCTAAATAATTTAAACAGTGACGATTATGCAGAAAAAAAATACATACATTGATTTTGCGGTCGATGTTGCGGAAGAAGCTGGAAGAAGACTTCTGAAAGAATTTTATAAAACAGAAAGAATAATATCGTCAAAAACGACAGGAGGTATCGTCACTCCTTATGATATTAAAAGCGATGAATATATAAGGAATAAAATATGTGCACGCTTTCCCGATCATTCTTATCTTACAGAAGAAACAGGATTTGTTGATAAAAAAAGTAATTTTTTATGGGTTATTGATCCTCTTGATGGAACTGGAAATTTTGTAAACCACGATCCTTTTTTTGCTGTATCTATAGCACTGTTTAAAAACGGAGTTCCTGTTATTGGTGTTATTGAGGCCCCGGCGCTTCATGAGAGATATATTGCCGAAAAAGGAAAAGGAGCTTTTGTTGTTAACACTTCTACAAATAAAAAATATTCAGCACATACGAGTAATGTGCGTACTTTGGCTCAATCTTTTGTTTTGTATTGCAAAGGAGGAGAAAAAAGAGATGTTATGATAAGAGATACTCATATAATTACAAAACTTGCTTTGTATGTTAGGCGAAGCGGATCTGCTGCAATTGATATGTCCGCTGTCGGTATGGGACGTGCAGACGCATTTGTTTCAACGCATTTGTCACTATGGGACATAGCAGCTGCTGGAATATTTGTCACAGAAGCGGGTGGTACTGTGATTGGTTTTAAACCAAAAAGTCGCAAAAAAGGCATAATAACAAACCAGAATCAGGTATCAACATGTGCTACAAATGGTAAGTTTTCTCCAAAAATAATCACCCGTTTTTTATAAACAACAAACTTGCAAAAATTATTTTTACGAGGCACAATCTTATTTGTTCGAGGGATTTCGGCTATAATTTCAAGGACAATATGAATATGATAATCCCTTGGTGTATGTTTTTGTTCGTCTGCGGATCACGTCACTCGCGAGTGACGTGACGGGTCACGTCGCTCGCGAGTGACGTGACGGGGCGGGTTACCAAGATATAAATGTTTTATGAGTAGAAAAACGTTTTGTTCATTAATCTAATTTATTCATCGGGGATTTCAGCCAGAGGCTGACCAGCCTATGGCTGGAGCTTCCTCCTACGCTAAAGCTTCGGAGGACCAGTTACCAAATTATTAAAGTTTTCTCAAGCGTTATATAGCACTTCATTTAAAAGTCGCTTTTCATCGGGGATTAGCTCCCCGCACGACTCATTACATTCGTCTGCGGGGCGGGTTACCAAAATATAAGTATTTTATGAATAGAAAAACGTTTTGTTCATTCATCTAATTTATTCATCGGGGATTAGCTCCCCGCACGACTCATTACATTCGTCTGCGGGGCGGGTTACCAAAATATAAGTATTTTATGAATAGAAAAACGTTTTGTTCATTCATCTAATTTATTCATCGGGGATTAGCTCAGTTGGCTAGAGCGTGCGTTTCGGGTGCGCAAGGCCGTCGGTTCAAGTCCGATATCCCCGACCACACAAAGCAGCTCTCTAAAAGAGTTGTTTTGGTTTTTAAATAAAGGTCTTGCAAAAAACAATATTTCCACGTAACTTTATTGTCGTATGATGATAAAAATCCCAAAACTTCTAGCGCCTGTTCGTGACGAAATTTCTTTTTCGGCAGCGCTTGCGGCTGGAGCTGACGCGGTATATTTTGGTGTTGGAGAACTTAATATGCGCGTAAGTTCAAAAGGAATTGACATGTCAGTACTTCCGGATATAGTGAAGCGAGCCCACGAGAAAAATGTTGAGATACACATTACATTGAATGTTATAGCTTATGAAAATGAAATTGAAAGAATTGATGAAATGGTTCGTGATTTAAAAAAGGCTGATGTCGATGCGGTAATATGTTGGGATTTTGCGGTTATTGAGGCATGCAAAAAATACGGGATGCCTTTTAATATTTCGACTCAAGCAAGCATATCAAATTCAGTTGCGGCACGTTTTTATGAAACACAGGGCGCTCGATGTATTGTGCTTGCGCGTGAGTGCACACTTGAACAAATTGCCGATATAAAAAAGAAAACAAATTGTCTAATAGAGGTTTTTTGTCACGGAGCAATGTGTGTGTCAGTTTCCGGAAGATGTTTCATGTCACAGTTTTTACAAGGAAAATCAGCAAACAGAGGAGAGTGTCTTCAACCATGTCGTAGAGAATATAAAATTGTTGATGAAGAAACAGGAGGAGAACTTGTCGTGGGGTGTGGGTATGTGATGAGTCCAAAAGATCTTTGCACTCTTTCGTTTCTTGATAGAATTGTTGAAACAGGAGCTGATGTATTAAAGATAGAAGGACGAGGGAGATCCCCTGAATATGCATCTATCGTCACTCATTCTTATCGTATCGCTCTTGATGCTATTCGAGATGGTGTGTACACAGACGAATTAAAGAAATCTCTTATCAATGATGTAACACGAGTATACAACAGAGGGTTTTCGACAGGATTTTTGTTCGGAACTCCTGGTGTAGAAGGGTGGACTGAGCCACACAATCAGGCAACCGAGAAAAAAGAGAGAGTGGGCATAGTTAGTAATTATTTTAAAAAATCAGATATTGCCGAAGTAACTGTTCGCGAAGGTTCAATTATGATAGGAGACGAATTATATGTTCAGGGCCCAACAACGGGCATAGAAAGAATCTTTGTTTCAGGTGTTGAATATCACGAGGAGTCAAAAATAACATTTCCGTGCGATCGTGTTTTACGAATAAACGATGAAGTATATAAGATTGTAAAAATATAATTGATATGGAAGAGGAAATAAAAAAGAAAATTAAAAAATACAGAGAACACATTGATCGTATTGATGATGCTCTTTGTATGCTTCTTGTGGAACGATTTGAAATTGTTCGTGAAATTATGAAAATAAAACAAGAAGAATCAATTGGTGTTAAGGATAAAAAAAGAGAAAACGAAATTATTAATCGTATTTCAGAAAAACACCTTGTTAGAAAACCTCTTATTAGAAAGATCTATCGGCATATATTTCACGAATCAGTAGATTTTTATTCGAAAGATAAAAAGAGTTTATAATTCTTCGTGCTGTGGTCGGGGATTAGCGCCCCGCAAGACTCGTTACCACTCGTCCGCGGGGCAGGTTACCAAAATATTTTTGCTTTATGAGTAGAAAAATTTTATAAACTATCAATCTTATTTATCGGAGATTAGCGCAGTTGGCTAGCGCGCAAGCATGGGGTGCTTGAGGCCACGGGTTCAAGTCCCGTATCTCCGACCATGGCGCGAACAATATTGCACAGAAAACATTTTATATAGAATTGTATTGTTGTTGTCCCGCTCGCCCCGCAGATGAACGGAGTGAATCGTGCGGGGTATCTCCGACCATGGCGCGAATAATATTGCACAGAAAATATTTTATATAGAATTGTATCGTTATTGTCCGGCTCGCCCAGCCACGTCGTTCGCGCGAACGACGTGGCCCGTCACATCACTCGCGAGCGACGTGACCTGCAGATGAACGGAGTGAATCGTGCGGGGTATCTCCGACCATGGCGCGAATAATTTTATATATAATGTCTTTTTTATCGTTTCGGATCATGATACAATATAAGCGAATATTTAAATATGAGTTCAAATACAGTTAGTGTCCATTATATTATCATTATAGCTCTAGTGGTCTTTTTCTTTGGTTTTTTATTGTATGTATTAAGCGGATTTTTTACCCCGCTCGTTCTTGGGGCCGCTTTTGCCGCACTTTCTTACAAATGGTACGACTGGCTTGTCGGTAAGTTCAAAGGGCGCAAAGGATTGGCTGGAATTATCATTGTGATTATACTCGCAATATTAATTCTGGGTCCGATAAGCTCTTTACTTACTGTCTTATCAAAAGAAGCCTTCCATATTTTTACCATTGCGCGAGATCAGGTGCTCGCGACCGACGTAAATGCGTTTCTTCAAAGCGGACACCCTATTGCGAGATTTGTCGATTCAACATCCCAACGCCTTCATATTGATATCGTTCAGGTAATTCAGGATCAGGCTTTGCCAGCGGTGAAGAACATAGGATTATCTCTTTCAAATCAGATTGGTGGTATTTTTTCTGATGTAGTCCAACTTGTTGTTGGTTTCTTCATCATGATGATGACTGTATATTATCTTTTAAAAGACGGTCCAGTGCTTGGAGATTTTTTGATTCGACTAAGCCCTCTAAAAACGAAAGAGGAAATGTATATGTATCATACGTTTAAAGAGGTGGCACGTGCGGTGTTTTTTGGAAATTTTGTTTCCGCACTCGCACAAGGATTATTAGGAGGCCTTGGTTTTTGGATGTTTGGAATAAGCGCGCCGGTGCTTTGGGGAGTTATTATGATGATCATGGCATTCATACCAATGTTCGGCACGGCGATTATATTTATTCCTGCGGCATTATATCTTTTTATAACGGGAGACGTGTGGCCTGCGATAGGATTTCTAGCATACAATATGATTATTGTTTCATCAGTTGATAATGTTATAAAACCGATGGTTATTGGCGATAAGATAAAAGTTCATCCTCTTATAATTTTTCTAGCGATTCTTGGGGGAATTAATGTGTTTGGGATTATGGGCATCGTATATGGCCCACTTATTGTGGCTGTCTTTCTAGCTCTTCTGGATATTTATTTTGTCGCCCAAAAAGAACAAATAAATAAAGGAAGATTGTAATTATATAATAAATAATGATTATTAGAAGTATTTTAATAAATTAGTTATTATTAGATTTAATTTATTTAAATATAAATTATTATGGGTTTTTTAAAAATAAAAAAAGGAACGAAAATAATTATTTGTATAATTATTCTATTTTTCCTATCTGTTTTTGTTTTGAACTTTAATAAAAATACTCAAAAAATAGTAAATGATGAAATCATTAAAATTGGCGCAATTCTTGATTTAACCAGTTCGCTTGCTTCTTATGGTGTTGAATATAGAAGAGGTCTCGAAATGGCTGTTAATGAAATTAATAATAAAGGAGGCGTGGATGGCAAAAAACTGCATTTAATTATTGAAGACGATGGTGGAAAAGTCTCAAATTCATTAAGTGCGGCAAATAAATTAATTGATATTGATAAGGTGAAATTTTTGTTTACTAGTTTTTCCGCTCAAACTGAGGCCATTGCTCCAATTATAAAACAAAAAGATGTGATCAATTTTGCAATAACTGTTTCTAAAATTGGTGATGGAAATAAGATATTTAGAGATTATTGGGATATGCAAGATGCGGGTTCAGCGATTGGGGAAGCAATAATTAAAGAAAAAGTTAGAAATCTAGGGGTTCTTGCTTTAAATTATTCTGATACAAAATTTTTTTTGAATGGCCTTACTAATGAAGTCGGAAATATAAAAACAACGATTGAAAATTTCAATTTTGGTGATCAGGATTTTAAAACACAATTATTAAAATTAAAAAATAATAAGCCAGACGCTATTTTGGTTTATGCTTTTCCAGGCAATGAAGCCATTAACATAACAAAACAAATCAAACTTCTTGGCCTTGATAATCTTAAATTATTTGCTGGAGCCACGACATATGGTTTTCCTTTTATGTATCAACAACTAAATGATACCTTACTTCAAATGCATGTTATTGATTTATGGTATTCATTAGATAAAAATAATACAACATCGGCAGAATTTATTAAAAAATATAAGGAAATATATAAAGAGGATCCTATTGGAGATTCTGCTTATACATATGACGATATTTATGCTATTGCTAAGGTTGTAAAAGCGGCTGGACCAGATTTATCAACACAAAATCTAGTAAAGGAATTAAGAAAAATTAAAATAAACGGAGCGGCTGGAATATTAGATTTTGATTCATTAGGAAATTCTCGGAGAAAAGCATATCTTCAAACATTTACTAAAGACGGGTGGGTTAAATATCAATATTAAACAAAATATTTCTTAAAAGTAATTTGTATTCAAAAAGGAAGATTGTAATTTATCACAAATAAAAAAAGACAAGCTTTTCATGGCTTGTTTTTTGTATGAAAAGAATGGTGGACACGGAGGGATTTGAACCCTCACGGATTGCTCCATACGCTCCTGAAGCGTACGCGTATACCAATTTCGCCACGTGTCCATATTAAGTTTTCAAACATGATGGTACAGTACAGTAATTATTTTTCTTTGTCTATAAAAAAACCACCTTTGTAAGGTGGTTTATAATTAGTTGTTCAATGGTAGATATTATTTACCATATGGCGTTGCGCCATATTTTAAACGTGTTCGGAAGAATGGTGTCTTCATAACAACATTCCTCAACTGTTTTTATTAGGAAGAAAAACGTTTCGACAGATGGCTTGAATTCATCATCTTCGAATAATTCTTTATATTTTTCTGTTAATTTTTCAATAAATTTTTTAACACTATCTTTTGTTGGGAAGATATTATTCTCGTTCAATTTTTCTTTAATAATTCTTTTTACTAAAAACAAATGTTGTGATTTATCTTTTTTGGTAATAGCTTTTCTGTTAATTACAATGTGCGCAAGAGCTTGTATATAGATAGGAAAAAGAACATATGCAGCGTAGTTTTTCTTTTTCAGGCTTGATGTTTTAAATATATTATCCAGATCTTTTTTAAAATCAATATTAACCCGATTCTTGTGTGTTTGCACCCACTCATAAATTGTTTTTTGGATTGTGTCGATTTGTTCAGATCTTTGTATTGTCTGTCCATATCCGCTCAATAATTTAAATAATTTTCTTCTGGTTTCGTCAGGATCGTATTTTTTCATGAAAAACTCCTCATTGTTTTATTATAGTTTTTATGATATAATTTATTTGTAGTTATTTCTAATGTCATACTAGTTATTCTAATAGGAAAAATCAATTTTTTTGCTATGTCTATAGAAAAAATGGATCATCTTGGTTCTTATGAGGCACCTAATGGAAAAGAGGAAAGTGGAAAAGATAAGGATGCTGATTTGTTAGAAAAGGACGCACTGATCTCACAAATAAGAGAATCAGACGCAACTCTTTCTAGGCCACGACAAGAGGATTTTTTTGATATTTCTACAGAATTGAAAAAAGATGACTCAAATTTAGGAAATTATGTAAAAAGCAAGTTTCGGGAATTAATGTTTTTTTCTCGAACAGAACGTATAGGAAAACTACCTTTAATAGAACAGGAAATAGCAAATATTAAAGATAGTTCTTCTTATAAAAAATCAGAAATTGCTGAAAAATATGCATTTAAACTTATTAAAAAATTAAAATTAGAAGAAGTAATTAATGGAAAGAAGCCTGGTAGTTTAATTGGTGTAGAGAAAGAATATAAAGAAGCTGACGAAGATATTAATATTACTCAAGAATATCTTAAAAAATCATCTATTTTTTTATTAAATACACTTATTAATAAACTTCCTGAAAAAGATAAAGGTGTTATTCAAAAAAATACACCGGAAATTATCAACGAACAAAGCCTTTTTTTATTAGGAGTTGTTGTTGATATTGGTTTTGCAAAAGGAGATTTGAATAAAAAAACAAAAGATTCATTTGAAAAATTTATTCTCGACAATCAAGAACAAATTAAAAAAAATAGTACAGCAACCAAAAAGCAAATGAAAGCACTCGATGAGTGGAACGAAGCGGCGTAACATAGGACTACAATATTTTTTATATGTACGATTTTTTTTACAGCATATTTCTAGCAATTATAGAGGGAGTGACTGAGTTTATACCGGTATCATCAACCGGTCATTTAATTTTAGCGAACGAGTGGCTTGGAAATCTAAACGGTAACTCGGAATTTACAAAACTATTTGATATTGTGATTCAGTTTGGAGCGCTTTTGTCGGTTATTGTAATTTATTTTACTCGGTTAAAACCAACAACAAACGAGAACAAAAAAACACTTGGAGCTATTATTATAGGAGTTATTCCATCACTTATAGTTGGATTTTTTTTGAAAGATTATATTAATATTTTGTTTTCTCCACTTGTTGTTGCAAGTGCACTGGTTATTGGAGGTTGTGTTATGCTTTTTCCGATTGAAAAATACGTTCGACCAATACACACTTCAATTACATATAAAACATCTTTTATAATAGGATTATTTCAATGCCTTGCACTTATTCCAGGTACATCACGTTCATTTGCTTCTATATATGGAGGACTTGTGCAGGGAATCGAAAGAAAAGAAGCTACTGAGTTTAGTTTTTTTCTTGCGATACCGACGTTGTTAGCCGCCTCGGTGTACTCATTATTTACATGGGGAGGATCTCTCACCGCACACGAGATAAATGTTCTGGTTGTGGGATTTATTGTTTCTTTTATTATTGCTCGTATTATTATTACATGGTTTGTTCGATATGTGTCCGAGCACAATTTTTTCGTATTCGGTGTTTATAGAATTATACTTGGTGCGATTATTTTAACACTGTTTTATTTTTTGAAATAATTAATAAAAAACACCAAAGCGGTTAATATGAGGCGTAAACAACAATATAAGAACGAGTGCGATCAGTGTAAATCGATAATTAAGGGATCCGAGGCATCGAATACTTACCATGGTAAATGGAAGGGGCTTTTTCTTGAGCCAGATAAGCCTATTATTGTAGAAATCGGGTGCGGTCGCGGCGGATATTTGATAGAGATGGCACAACAACACCCAGAATATAATTATATTGGAATAGAGTATGCCCGCGACCGCACGATGCAGGCGTATAATAAAGGAGTTGATGCAGGTATTTCGAATATTAAGTTCGTATGTCTTGATATTGAAAAAGGAGAAAAGATATTTTCCAAAGGGGAGGTTTTTAGAATAATAATAAATTGTCCGGAGCCACAAGAAAAAAGAAGAGAAACGAAACATAGAGTAACACATCCGAAGTTTCTCGCTTGGTATAATTCGTTTTTGTCCGTCGGAGGGGAATTATGGTTAAAAACGGACCACAGAAGATTTTTCGAATATTCTTTAATTGAAATTGCTCGTTTGTTTGAAATATTTTTTGTTTCGTGCGATTATCGAAACGCAGAGAATCTTGATCGTACAGGATATTCACCACGAGCATTTATTGAAGCACAAAAGTTATATAATGATCCGATTACAGAGTATGAGACGGAGTGGCTCAAAGAAGGAAGGAAGTTTTTTGTATTGAGGGCCAGGAAGAAATAAAAAATGTTTTTACAGGCGAAACCCGTGACTTTTTTTGTGTAAGTAAATCATAATAAATATTTCGAACAAAAAAACTCACCTTATCATTAATGAGAATATGTCTCATTAATAATTTTTTTCATTGCGTTAACAAAAACTTCTATTGAGAATTTTTGAGCTTTATCAACACATGCGTTTCTCATTTTTAAACACATTTCAGGAGAAAGTTTTTTAACTCCATCAATAATATCTTTTGTCGATGGGTTCTTTGGTATTAATACACCGTCTATACCATCAGATATTGTTTCAAGTAAACCCCCTTCCGCAACTCCGATACACGGCTTCCCGGCAGACATTGATTCGAGTGGAGACATGCCAAAATCCTCGTCTTTTGGTATATATATTGTGGCAATGCAATTTCCAACTAGTTTTCTAAGTTCATCATCTGTTACACATCCAACATAAGTGATATTAGGCGCGCGCGAAATCAACTCTTGTAATTTTTCAACTTCCGTCCCAGTGGAGGCGATAATTAATTTTTTATCAGGCATCTCAAGAAACGCGCGCGCAATATCAACTACTCGCTTAACAAGATCCACTCGTGCATAAGAAAGATAATAATCTCCTTGTGATATCCATTTGAATTTTTCTGTATCAATGGGTGGATATACTATGACGGAATCTCTGTGAAGATATCTTTTCACTCTGTCTTGTACATTTTTTGAATTTACGACGACGACATCTATAAATCGTAAATCTCTTTTATAATTAAATCTTATAAACTTACAAAATATTATATAAGGAACCTTTTTCCACCAAGGCATTCTGGATAAATGAAATTCGTATAAATCATACGCATTTCTGATTGGTGTATGACAATAGAATATTTTTAAAGTATCTTTTCTACAATTTCGGGCGGCGGCGATACAATTCGCAGAGAATATTGCTATATCATAATTTTTCAAAAAATCAGTCTTATGTCTGAAGCGATATTGAATACCTAAATATCTGAATCCTGGATATGATATTGGTTTTCCTAGAGATATTGTCTCCACACCAAAATCTTCTCCTTTAAATGAATTTGGATTGATAAATCCTGTAACAAGGGGTGCGTCGAAAGCTTCTGCAAGCGTGAGTATCAGGCGTTCGCCGCCGCCCCTGTGCATTAGATAATCATGTAAAATAATTGTTTTTTCTATTTTTTCCATGTGCTTATTGTAACGAATGAGCAATATAAAAACAAACTAAATTATTAAGCCGGTATATTAATTGTAGATATATGAAAAAAAGCAAAAATATGATATAATTAAAGCAACGGATAAAACTCATGTTGTCCAAAAGGAAAGGCAAAACACCATACTTTTCAAACATATTATTACCGATAAAAATCGGAATTGTTAGTTGTCTTTTTGTTGTTCTTGGTGTTGTTGTTTTTGCACAGAATTCAAAATCCGAACTCGGTGCCCTAGGTCTTCGCGTATATGAAAACAAAAGACAAATTCCAATTGAAAAATGGTATATAGATCAAGGATTTACAGGAACACCACAAAGCACGACAGTTAAAGGATACCCAGCCGTTAAGGATAAAAATTCCATATATATCAATGGAGTATTTTTTAATCCAACAAATCAAAAACTCGAAACAAGAGTATATGTAGTGACGACATCAGACAAAACATCTTCTGCAATAAACAAGGCGTACGATATTATAATAAAAAATCTTAAATTTACAGATTATCGCGCAGAAACAGGACTCCAGAACTTCACAAACGAAAATATAGAGCAGATATTTAGAGATCAAAAAAGACTTCACACACTAACATCAATAGCCGGAGCTCTTGAAACATATAAACAAAAAAATGGAACATATCCTACTCTTATATCAGGAACATACATCCCTGGTCTAACATCAAGCGCGTGGCCTTCTTGGCAGAGATTTCTAACACTTATTGGAGTACAAGGAACAGATCCTATAAACACATATGCATACGGATGTGAAAAAGCAGGATTTGATCCAAAAACATGCTGGATACCAGTATCAAACGAACGACCAAACGGAGCATACGTATGTCCAAAAAACTCCAGAGTATTTCATTACCAAGTATCACCAAACGGACAATCATATACACTATATGCGAATTTTGAGTTTACTGATATTGATTGGGAGATTGATTTTAATTGGATAGGAAAAAATTCAAAAGTTTTAACTAAAAACTCTGATGACACGGTTATTTGCACCACAGTATTCAACAAACCAGTCTGTGGAGACTCAATAGTACAATCAGATCTAGGAGAGGAGTGCGAACCAGGACAATTAACAACAAAATCATGCACAATAGGACAATATACTGGACAAGAAACATACGAGTGTAACGCAAGTTGTAAGTTTATTAAAAAAGGAACGTGTATAGCAAACGAGCAATGTGGAGATGGAGTACAAAACGGAGACGAACAATGTGATTATGGAGAAGAACAAAACGGAACAAAATGTATATCGTCAACATACGGTATTCCGTGTACATATTGCGATGAGTCGTGTAAGTCGGTTCAACTAATTGGAAGAAAGTGCGGAGATGGAATACTTGATCCAGAGGAAGTGTGTGAAAATGGTATAGGGGTTTTCGAGAATGGTTTGTGTGATGCTGATTGTCAAGGATTTTCTTGTTTAGACGGATATCATAAACAGGATAATCAGTGTGTTTCTAATTTTACAGAATGTTCCGACGAAGAAAAGCTAGAAGGAAATTTAGGTGATGATTGCCAAAAAAAATGGAACACTGAGTCAGGCGGTTGGCAGTACTCGTCGATTCAGTGTAAGGAAAATTTTGCTGATTGTGATAAAACAGCAACAAACGGATGCGAAGTAAGTTTAAAAGATAATATATTGAATTGTGGAAAGTGTGGAGATGTATGTAATATAGATTTTGCAACTTCTGTTTTGTGTAAGGATGGTGGTTGTCGTGTTCAATCTTGCCAATCAACTATGATTATTACGGACGGAAAGGGCGTGCAATATTCATCTGGAAATGGCGTTGCGTGTGAGTGTCAAAATGATTTTCATATTACCGAAATGTCTTCGAGAGGGGTTTGTATTTCTAATAAAGAAGAAAAAACAGATTCTTATTTAAATGGAGTAATTGAAAGAGATTGGAGCGGAAGTTGGAAATCCGGTTCGTGGGGTGATTGGAGAATAAAAAGCTGTTTAAACGGATATGTTGATTGTAATTCAAACGCAGCTGACGGATGTGAAATAAATATAAAAAACAATCCTGATCATTGTGGTGCTTGTAGTTTTGTATGTTCTTTGCCACAAACAAACAGAACATCGTGCGTTGAAGGAGTTTGTCGAGTTGATCATTCTGTTGGAAATATTGCTGATGGGTGGGGAGGTGCATGTACTGATTTCTTCATTGATGTTGATGAAGATTTTTCTAGTAAAACACAATCAAATGGGTGTGAAATAAATATAAAAAATAATACAAATCATTGCGGAGCATACAATAATAAATGTTCTTCTGAAAATGGCGTGACTACTTGTGTACAAGGATCTTGTGTTATTTCTTGTAATGAAGGATATGCAAATTGTAATAATAATGTACTTGATGGATGTGAGATAAATACGAATTCAGATGTAGATAATTGCGGAGAGTGTAAAAATATTTGTTCAGTTTCTAGAGCCGCTGCGGCATGTATTAGTGGAGAGTGTAAAATAGGACAATGTAATGAAGGTTTCGTTAATGTTAATAATATATGTGTATGCGCTTCTGAAACACACGAAGAAGATAATAATTGCGTATCAAACACAAACGAAGAAGCCCCTCTATTACCAAACACAACAAAAGCAACAACAGAATGGAATCCATCAACACAAACATATGAATATACATCGTATGCTTGTGCTGTTGGATTTGCTGATTGTGACAAGACAAGCACAAACGGATGTGAAATCAATCTAACAAACGACGCAAACAACTGCGCATCATGTCAAAACAAGTGCTCAACAACAAATGGCACAGCAATATGTTCAAACAGTACTTGTACTATAGGAACATGTTCAACAAGCTTCCATAGTGAAAATGGAGTATGTATATCAAACACACGACCATGCGCAACTCAACCAACAAACACAACAGGAGGAACTCAAAACTGGACAGGAACAGCGTGGGGATCATGTACAGGATATCAATGCACTGCTCCATATGCTGATAAGAACGCTCAAAGCACCGATGGTTGTGAAACAAACCTATCAAGTCTAACAACTTGCGGATCTGCAACAAACAATGGCACACAATCAATATCAACAACATCGTGTTCTGCTCCTGCAAACGCAACAGCATCATGTACCGGCTCTGCCTTCACATACGCATGTACATATCTATGTACAGCTTTAGCACACAACGAAAGCACAGCATGTATCGCAAACACACAATCTTGTACATACACAAACAGTACATACGCATCAAACACACAACCAGCATTCACAACAGGAGGAACAAAAACATGGGCAGGAACAGCATATAACGCATGTACAGGAGCAAGTTGTATAGCAAACAGAGCAAACTGTGATACAACGATGACAAACGGATGTGAGATAAACACACTATATGACAATAATAATTGTGGAGGGTGC
>CAZGFX010000001.1:227380-291806 GCA_964524845.1 uncultured Gammaproteobacteria bacterium | reverse complement strand
GACAAACGGATGTGAGATAAACACACTATATGACAATAATAATTGTGGAGGGTGCAATACAAAGTGTACAAATCCAACAAACGGAACAAGTCTTTGTACTCTTGGAATATGTGAAATATCTTGCTCACCAACATTTATAAAATCAGGATCAACTTGCGTATGTCCTGCAAATACTCACCAAGAAGGATCATCTTGCGTATCAAACACAAACGAAGAAGCCCCTCTATTACCAAACACAACAAAAGCAACAACAGAATGGAATCCATCAACACAAACATATGAATATACATCGTATGCTTGTGCTGTTGGATTTGCTGATTGTGACAAGACAAGCACAAACGGATGTGAAATCAATCTAACAAACGACGCAAACAACTGCGCATCATGTCAAAACAAGTGCTCAACAACAAATGGCACAGCAATATGTTCAAACAGTACTTGTACTATAGGAACATGTTCAACAAGCTTCCATAGTGAAAATGGAGTATGTATATCAAACACACGACCATGCGCAACTCAACCAACAAACACAACAGGAGGAACTCAAAACTGGACAGGAACAGCGTGGGGATCATGTACAGGATATCAATGCACTGCTCCATATGCTGATAAGAACGCTCAAAGCACCGATGGTTGTGAAACAAACCTATCAAGTCTAACAACTTGCGGATCTGCAACAAACAATGGCACACAATCAATATCAACAACATCGTGTTCTGCTCCTGCAAACGCAACAGCATCATGTACCGGCTCTGCCTTCACATACGCATGTACATATCTATGTACAGCTTTAGCACACAACGAAAGCACAGCATGTATCGCAAACACACAATCTTGTACATACACAAACAGTACATACGCATCAAACACACAACCAGCATTCACAACAGGAGGAACAAAAACATGGGCAGGAACAGCATATAACGCATGTACAGGAGCAAGTTGTATAGCAAACAGAGCAAACTGTGATACAACGATGACAAACGGATGTGAGATAAACACACTATATGACAATAATAATTGTGGAGGGTGCGGAATAATTTGTTCTGGACCGGAAAATAGTGAAAGCTTATGTACGCTTGGTGCATGTACATTTGTTTGTAATAACGGATATTCAGAAAAAGAAGGAATGTGCCTGCCAACAATCATCATTGAATTTTATGTTCATCACCAAATGACATCAGGAATGGCAGGTATTATTGTTGAATCTGACTCAGGCCCATGGAGTTGTACGACGGACAACAATGGTCGGTGTGGAATTAAAATCAAAGGATTTGAGCTCGACACGGATTCGTATTCGGTTATAGAAGACGAGAAAATTGTTGCAACTAAGAAATATAATTTTTCACAAATTAAAGGAGGTGATGTAGTTCAAATTGAAATACTTATAGGATCAGCAGAAGAAGCTGTTGATACACCATTCGTAGACGAATAGTCTTTCAATTATACGTGTTTTTCTATATACTTTTTATATAGTAGATATTAATAATAAATAACAAGTAATTATGTCGAAAAAAATAATATTAACATTGGTTGTTCTGATAATAATAGGTTTAATTGCTTATATTGCTTCTATTTCTATGGAACCGACAGTTCCATCGTCAAATAAAACAGAACAAACAGGTACGAACAAACAGAAACAAACCGGAAATAATACAAAAGAAGAGCCAACGCAGCCATACAAACCAACATACGACAATTCTCGAGTACAGGTTTTTGAAAACAAAGAAGGAGAGCCTGGAAAGACAGATACTGACAAGGATGGTATTCCTGATGAAAACGAGAAAATATACAAAACAGATCCGAACAAAGCAGATACAGACGGTGATGGTGTAAATGATTTTGATGAAATTCGTCTGATGCTAGATCCATTTTCTGAAGATAGCGACGCAGATGGAGTCAAAGATGGTGACGAAATAAAAAATCAAACTGACCCGAATGATCCAGTATCAAAATAATTATAAAAGCCAAAAGATATTTACGAGTTTTTGATCGAAATATAGAACATTACCCCCTGCTTTTATGGCAGGGGTTTTGGCTTATAAAAGAGTTTTTACCCAGACTGTATTTGTTTAATTATTAAAAATATTGTATAATTAGATTGTATTAAAAATTCGCCTACATATATGAAAATAAGCAAATATATATTTTTAATTGTTTTGTTCCTTTTTGGAGCAAGTATTGTTGTGTATGCACAGACGAGCGGAAAACAAACAATTGGTGCCCTAGGTCTTCGCGTATACGAAAACAAAAGACAAATTCCAATTGAAAAATGGTATATAGATCAAGGATTTACAGGAACACCACAAAGCACGACAGTTAAAGGATACCCAGCCGTTAAGGATAAAAATTCCATATATATCAATGGAGTATTTTTTAATCCAACAAATCAAAAACTCGAAACAAGAGTATATGTAGTGACGACATCAGACAAAACATCTTCTGCAATAAACAAGGCGTACGATATTATAATAAAAAATCTTAAATTTACAGATTATCGCGCAGAAACAGGACTCCAGAACTTCACAAACGAAAATATAGAGCAGATATTTAGAGATCAAAAAAGACTTCACACACTAACATCAATAGCCGGAGCTCTTGAAACATATAAACAAAAAAATGGAACATATCCTACTCTTATATCAGGAACATACATCCCTGGTCTAACATCAAGCGCGTGGCCTTCTTGGCAGAGATTTCTAACACTTATTGGAGTACAAGGAACAGATCCTATAAACACATATGCATACGGATGTGAAAAAGCAGGATTTGATCCAAAAACATGCTGGATACCAGTATCAAACGAACGACCAAACGGAGCATACGTATGTCCAAAAAACTCCAGAGTATTTCATTACCAAGTATCACCAAACGGACAATCATATACACTATATGCTAATTTTGAGTTTACTGATTTATCGTGGAGCGATATTAATTCCCATATTGTTTACATAAACGACAATAGAATTTGCACCACAGTATTCAACAAACCGGTGTGTGGAGACTCAATAGTACAATCAGATCTCGGAGAGGAGTGCGAGCCAGGACAACTAACAACAAAATCATGCACAATAGGACGATACACAGGACAAGAAACATACGAGTGTAACGCAAGTTGTAAGTTTATTAAAAAAGGAACGTGTATAGCAAACGAGCAATGTGGAGATGGAGTACAAAACGGAGACGAACAATGTGATTATGGAGAAGAACAAAACGGAACAAAATGTATATCGTCAACATACGGTATTCCGTGTACATATTGCGATGAGTCGTGTAAGTCGGTTCAACTAATTGGAAGAAAGTGCGGAGATGGAATACTTGATTCAGAGGAAGTGTGTGAAGGAAATATCGGAACTCCAACAAATGCTGTATGTGATATTGATTGCGCGGGGTTCACGTGTAAATCTGGTTATGTAAAAACCGGATCTACTTGTGTTTCTCAAGGGGGAGGACCTGGTCAACAACAAGAAGAAATTGCAGAATAATATTTATAAAAAAACGGCTCGAAAAAGCCGTTTTTTCGTACCTTTGCTAGCTATTGACAAAATCTCCGTATATTTATACAATCATATGATAAATTCATAAATATAAGTTAAAAACAAATAAACAAAACTAGCTGGTGACCATGGGTTATTGGCAGAAAAGGAGCGTTATGAGAACGTTGAAATTATTTTTTGCACTGCTTATTGCGGTGTTTGTGGTGACGAGTTGTCAACTTGTCGCAACTAAGAAGGTCTTGAAAAAAGACCAGGCTAAGGAAACTGTAAAAAAAGACGATGACAAGAAAAAGGATGATAAGAAAAAAGACGAAAAGAAGGACGTCGCAAAGAAGGACGAGAAAAAAGATGAGGCCGGTAAAGAAAAGAAAGATGTAAAAATTGTTCCTTCGAAGAACGATGTAGCAATGGACGTTGGTTCGGGAAGTTCAGTTGGAGCCTCATCTGGAGGTTCTCAGAAAAATAAGGTTTCGACCAACATCGTCTTGGAAAGCAAAGATATACCCGAATCGTTTATCGAACAATTCGCTGAAGTTGAAAATTTTGCAAAAAGAATTGTTACAAAATACGAAGGGCAATATCTTCTTTCTCGCCTGATCTTGTCAACTGAAAAAGACAAAAAGATTTCCATACAAACATTTTTTGTCTTATCGGGGGATTTTCCGGTAATTATTGATAAGATGAATCTTATTAATAATGATTTGAAGACACAGTTGCCCAATAGACGAATTCTTCAAAAATGTGGATTTTCTGAGTCTGTTCCATTGAATTCATTACTCGTTTTGATTCCTGATACCATTACAACCGTAAAAGAGGAAACCGGGTATTATACGACAAAAAGATGGTTAAAATTCAAAGACAGCGATTTTAATCAAGCGTTGTCGGATCCGGACGATCCTTATGTTTATACAAATTTTTCCGAAATAGTTTCAGACAACTTAGAAACTGTGAAATGGTTGACTATTCGGAAAGTCATATACACAAACGAACAGAAAGCATTGTCGAATGTTATCCTTCCTTTGGAAATGGAAAAAGAGGATTATCAGGCGAGAGATGAGGGACTTGATAGCCTCTTGATAAAATATATAGACAAAGGGATTTTGCGGTTTCAGACGAAAAATACGTCGGGAACTGTAAATTATGATAAGAAAGGAAAGCTTTCCATCGGAAACCTTGTCTTCGGAGGAAAAATGAACCCTTCGCCGACAAGTGTACTGCTCTCGTTCATGATAGAGAGCGACAAAAAAGTAAACAAAAAGAAAAAATGATTGGGTCATTGACTCAATCATAAGTTCTATTCATAAAACCCATTCGTTTAAAAACGGATGGGCTTTTTTATTTCACAAAAACAGCCAAATGATATAGAATATAAACGTAATATAAACAAATATGTTTTCACGTATAAAAATGTTTTTAATGAAAAAGAGCATAAAACACGAGATACACTCAATGCTCGATAAACTTAAGGGACAAATAAGCGATGATAAGCGTGCAATTATGGAGGCTAAGTTAAAAATGATTGCAGCTCGATTGGAAGAAAAAGGGGTTGATACCATGGATCATCTCGAGGAAGCATGGAAAGAGCTTCGTGAATCATGGGATGGTGATTGGGAGAAGGTGAAACAACAAATGGAAGTACTTCTCAAAGATCTTGAAGTTACTGCACAGAAAAAGACAAGTCACGCGGTAATAAAAGGACTTCGAGCGATTAATCAAAAGTTGAAAGAAATTGATTCAAAAATCAAAAACTCATAATGCATTAATGGTATGGCCATTAATAGAGTTTTCGCGATTTTTATCATTTTACTCGTATTTATTCTTATAATTACGGTAGCGGTGCATCTGCTACCGTATGTTTTGATAGCGATTATTATTTTTTGGATATGGGGGAAATGGAAAAAAACTCTATATCCTTGGTTGAAAAACAAGTTTCAGCGGCGCCGTGGCGCGCACGGAACGTATGGAAGAACGCGGGAAGTGGTGAATAAAAATCAAAAGAGAATTATCGATATATGAAAAATACTGACTTATATATGAAAAAACTTGAAGAAGAGTGTTTGCGACTCGAGAAAATTCGAAATACGGAAGGAAATCCATATTGGAATATTCATAATGAAACTGCCGAGTTTCTTCGTTGTCTCGTCTGCGCCACGGCGCCGCGTCATATTCTTGAAATAGGCTCTTCAAACGGGTATTCCGCTCTTAATTTCGCAAAAGTTTTAAAAGAAATAAAAGGGCATCTACATACTATTGAATCACACGAAGAGCGTTTTTTGTCCGCAAAGAAAGCTATTTTTGATGCCGGAGCTGATGATTGTGTTACGATCTATAATCTGCACGCGCCGGAGTGTTTTTCTGTGGAGCCTTTTTTATCTATGAAGTTTGATTTTGTGTTTCTAGATGCTGTAAAATATCAATACAAAGAAATTATAGAACAACTTATTCCACTTCTTTTGGATCACGCAAGTATTGTAATTGACAATACAGATTCACATGCTGACGAGCTTTCTGAATTTCGAGAATATCTCGGAAATCAAGCCGATTTTTCCGTATTTGAATTACACATTGACGATGGGCTTACTATTCTTATTCGAAAACAAAATAAATGAAATATTTTGTAAAAATATTTTTACTTATATTTTCCTTTGCAGGATGCGCGATGGTATATACGTCGGTGCACGCTTCATTTGTTTCCGATCTTTCAGGAAAAATAGTATTACAAGTCGAGAAGAACGGAGAGGCGTGGTATATTAATCCCGATGACTACAAAAGGTATTTTCTAGGTCGTCCTGATGATGCGTGGAATCTCATGCGCGCGCTCGGCCTCGGAATATCAAATGCGGAAATAGAAAAAATACCCATACACGACGAAAAGGATACCTCTTTTTCAAATGGCGCCGAGCGCGCGCCGTCTCCATCGCTTGTAAATCAAGGAGAGGTGTATATCGATCCTGAAAAATGCCTTAACGGAGACGTTTCCACGTGCCTGCCAATTAATGATACTCAAAATAAAAACCCAGTTAATTCCGAAAAACAATATGACGATGAGCTTCGAACTCGTTTAGCTGGCAAGATACTTTTGCAAGTAGAGTCGCATGGCGAGGCATGGTATGTTCATCCTGATACTAAGATTCGTTATTTTCTTGGTCGTCCTGCTGATGCTTTTCGAATTATGTCGAAACTTGGGCTTGGAATTACAGACGAGAACCTATCAAGGATACGCCCATCTGATGAGGTACTAGAGAATGATGTTTATTCTTTTTCAATAAAAGAAATATCAACCGAAAAAGGAAATGTGTGGGTACGAATGATATCACTCGATCGTTCAAAAGGTATTCGTATCTCAGTTTTATCAGGAGATATATTTGATTGCGAAAAAGATTGTAAGGCAAAAAGCATATACAAGTATTTTCACGAGATACCAAACGCTATTGTGGCAATAAACGGAAGTTATTTCTGTCCTGATGATGATATTAAATGTGTCGATCAGAAACGAGCTACGTTCTGGCCACTTTATGGTACAAACACAAAAACATTTTTTAATAGTGATAAGATTAATTTTACAGACGGATCGATGCTTGCTGTTACGGAAGATGGCGATTTCCATTATTTTCATAGAGTTAGTGAAATACAAAACGAAAAATGGTTTGAGTTTGCGACAGGAAAAAAGCTTTATGGAGCAATTACTTCGGGACCATCTTTGGTTGAATATGGGAAGGTTGTCGTTGATAAAGAGTTTATGAATAAGATGCAGTCTTCTCAAAACAAAGCTCGTATGTCGATAGGTTATAATAATGACCGATTGTTTATCGTTTATACTTCAAGCAGTACTGTGCCGGCCATGGCTTATGTCATGAAAGAGCTTGGTGCTGAGTTTGCTCTTAATCTTGATGGTGGACGATCAGGTGCGATGATGCTTGGTGGTGTGTATTATGTTGGACCAGGACAAGACGTACCGAACGCACTTGTAATATCAAGAAAATAACTTATCCAAAGTTTTAAATTGAAAAACAAGGAAAAATAAAAACGCCCAATCATTTATGATCAGGCGTTGTTTGTTTACAATTAATTTATTTTCGTATGACGAGCTTTGCCGTATTTTGACATCCTTCGTCAAAAACGATGAACAGTATTTGCGATGCGACATGATCCATAGAACGTGGATCCTTGATTTTCAAGGTAAACACGTCTTTGATCACATATCCTTCGTTCGTAGGCTCGATTGCCGAGAAGTCGAGATTAAACATATTAGCTTCAAACATATATGTTATGTCTCTCATCTGAAGATCATATGCTTTTACACGTATGCCTTCGTACTTCTCCGGATATTTCGCGACGAACTTGGCGGGAATCGCTCTGTGCTCGGCAAGCCAATTTCTTGTGACCGGGTGAGGGAAGAAGTTAATTTTTACATTACTGCAAAAACTCAAATCTTTTCCACTTCCACCGTATAAAAACAATGGGCCTTGCACAGGATAATCGTTTGCAGTGTTTCCACGGACGATTGTCTGATTATCGTACTTGGAAACGTACTCCCAGTCCCATCCGCCTTCGCCAAACGGTCCTGAAGATCTTCCAATTTGGAGTTGAAACGTTCCTGTTCGAAACGCTTTTCCAATATCGGATGTGTTTCCCTGAACTTGTACGGCGAAACTCTGTCCCGGAGCAAGCGTGATAGCGGTGTCAGGACGAAACTCAATAACTTCTTTATCAGTTCGTATAGCATCGAAAGTCTGACCATTGTCGCGAACAAGTGTGAATTCCTTTATTCGTTCTATGGCAGATGTATGACTCGATGTTTTTATGAAAGGCATCGAAGTTATTTTTATTGGTGCTTCGCCAACACATTTTACTCTTACTGTTAGCAGAATCTGGTTTGTCTCGCCGCTCGCATCAATAGCATTTCCATTATTGATCGGATCGAGGACGGTGAAGTCCAGTCGCGCATCTTCAAACACAAATGGTTTTGCCGCTATGTTCGTCTGCTTTGTTATATTTACAATATAACAAAGTCTATATGGACTTACGCCTACTCTGGCTGACAAAACAAGACTATCTGTTGTTGTTCCTGCGCTTAAATCTTGCAGGACCACGACACGTCCGTACTCGTGTACGTTCGGATCATATATATCAACAACATCGCCTCGTTTCATCTCGACAAACGCATATCCTCTGGACACCTCTGTCGCAGGAACCATAATCTCGAACTCGTCCTTTTGGTTTATCTGAACCGTTCCATTGATCGAGCTTACGGTTTTAAACCCATAAGAACCAATCGTAGGGCGATTCAGATGAAGGAATGTGCCTTCCGGAATAGAACCAAATTGGCTGTATGTATAGCGAATTTTTTGCTGATCCCCGCGACGGCTTATTTTCGATATCTCTCCTTTTGATATCAGGTGAGATATAGATACGACCGATATTTTCTGCGCTGGATCATGAGTCGGAAGAATACTAGAGCGATTCGCAGTTATTTTAACCTGCATATTCTCACTCGCATTTTTTCCTATGAAGTTACCAATTCCGGAAATAATAGCGTCACTGTTAGTAACGTTTGTTTCCTTAGACTTTTTAGCAGTTCCTTCGTTCCATGTCACGCCTATTTTGGTAATATTATGAGGATTTGATACTTCAAACCTAATTTCTTCTGTTTTAGTATCCTCTTCGGGAGCGCCATGAACAACAATTGTCATCGTAGTATCAATCGTTTCTTTCGAAACGATATGAAGACTGTTTTTCAGAAGCGGATGAATATAATATTCCTGATTTCCCGCATCTGAAACAACAATTGTTTGTAATGTGTCGTAATCGCTTCCGGCTTCGCCCGTTATTGTCCCTAACAAATAATACATTCCCATAACACTTGCTGTGAAGTTTATGAGAGAACCATTGAATCCGGTCCAATTAACAGACTTAACCATTAATCGGCACACGGCCGATTTTAACGGTTGTAAGTTCAAGGCATTGTTATTGATGTTAAAACTTCGGTTAGGATTTTGGACTTCAGGAGTTATCCTCGTCCATGTTTTTCCATCCGAATTCAATTTCTCAATAGTTGCCTTGAAAAAGTTCTGACTGAAACCTGGAAATGTGTTCAGGTTTGTTTCAGCAAATACGATATATTTGGACCTCCATTCGTTTGAGGGATGCCAATTATTCACTGTAAACCTTCCGATTTCTTGATATGGAATATTCTGATCCAGCGAATCACCAACGAGCAGATAGGCTCCGTTTAAAGAGTTATCAGCGTCAACGGTGAATATCTTGTCAGTGACGACAAATTCGTTACTAATAATCGCACCAGAATATACGAGTGTTACTTTTCGAAGCGTGTTTCCAAATAGAAAAGATGGTTCGTTTGGTAAACTAGGATCTCTGTATTCGATCCCATTTACAATAAAAGTAATTACATCATTTATTCTCATACTATCACTGTTCAGATTTGCTCTCATCTCGAAAACAGTAGAAGGATCTAGAAGAAGGTTTGATCCGTTTTGTTTATGAGTAATAAAAGACTCGACATAACAACTATCGGTCCCAGAAGAATGGGTTCGTATTGGTACAAGTGATTCGTTTCCATAAAACTCACCCGTGTAATAATTATACAAACCAATATCAATAGAACCTGTAACTTTTCGATTGGTTTGAATACCTATAAATACTTTTTCCAGTATTTTATAAACATTTCCAGACTGTGTTGGAACACCAGTTATCTGGAAGCGCATCACAGGGAAATTTTGGTGGCGAACAATCTTCCCTGCTGGGGAGTTTTCCGTCAAATTTCCAATTGATTGTGCGTGTCCGGCGAAGGACACTACACATATCGCTGTAAAGAGCGAAAGTGAAAATACAATTATCTTTTTCATTTTAATCTCCTTTTCATGGCTTGTCCCGAGTCGTGTTTTTCAACACGACGAGGGATTGTTTTTTTATTGTTTTTAAATCCTTATAGATTAGCATTTATACCAAAAAAGTCAATAGACGTCAAATAGGCTATTTTTGGCTAAAAACAAATGAAAACCCCCTTACTAATTTAAAGTAAGGGGGATTATTTTGTCTTTTTATCGTAATTTAGTAACCTTCCAAGTTTTTTGTTTATCTCTGAAAGGCTTGTTTTCTACAGCAATGTGTACGAAATATACACCGCTCGCTGCATATGGAAATGAGATCTTTGTCGTACTTTCTCCAGCAGAAAGATTTGTTTTTGTTTCCATTATCTTTCTACCGACCATGTCGTGTATTACCAATTTTACATCGAGCGATCTAGTAAGATTGGTAATTAGATTAAAATGGTCTGTGATTGGATTCGGAGCCACTTTCCACGAAAGTACTGGATCCGTTTCTTTTATCACAAGAGTTTTTGCGCGACCATCGTATACTAGATCTTGAACTTTTACGCAACGACTTGTATCAAGATCATACACATCAAACCGAGTGAAATATATTGTGTCTTCTTCGAATGTTTCTAAGAAGAAATCGTTCCAATATATTGGAATATCAATATATTTCAAATCATTCGTAAGCGCATATGGTAGTAGATACTCGTTCTCAAACGAGCCATATCCTACGAACAAACGCTCGGTGCTTTCGTAGCGATTTTTCTGTAATCTGATCGCTATTGCGACAGGTTCTGATTCGGTAAAAAAGTTTTTCACCTTTAGACGAAGTGTAGCTCCAGTCGTGGTGACACCCTTCCATTCCATCTTATCAATGAAATATACTCCGTCGTTAATAGATTTATCTCCTTGCAGAATCGCGCCCGAAAACTCGTGCTTTTTTCCCAGAACATCATATCCTCGAAGTATTGCGCTGCTTCGCCTGATTCCATAGTTGGTCGAGTACTGATATCCTATATTTCCTGTGATATAAGCCGAATCAGGATCTCCACAGAAGTTTACACGATAATATGCTATAGAGTTATTTCTGATTTGCGATATCAAGTCCTTGTCATTCGTATTTGTTTTTATAATAAACATAAATGAATCACCAGGGGATATTGTCATAGGAATTGCGAGCTCCCAATCATTTTTCATCACAATTTTGTTTTTCAAACGGTCTTCAAACCATACGGTTTGCGCCCAGTTTGAAAAATAATCACCAACTCGTTCGATTGTTGGTTTAAGATGAGTTATGACAATTGACTTATTCGGATCTGCTGGACTCTTAATAATTATTGTGTCAACAGAAGCATCCGAAGTTATACTAGCTGGAACAACTAGTGATGATTGTGATGTGTATCTTATGATCGGTGCAGTTTCCTGCACTCGTTTTGGAACATTTCTTATCCCATAAAGATACGTCATATTAATCAGAATGCTTTCATTATGAGAAAGCATAGTTCCATCATCAAGTACCACATTATTAACATTTCCGCCTTGCGGAACGACACTATTCACGACTCTGGCATGTCCTTGCGAGTATATTTTAATCAACATACTTGTCGGTGTCATGCTGTCGCGAACTGTTTCGTACCAGACGACATCGTTATACACGAATGGGTGAGTTAGTGTTCGTCCGCCGAACTGGATACTGTCTCCAAACACGAGCTTAGTAACTCGATGTGCGTTTGTGAGTTTCTCTATTTGTCCTGCGGAAATAACACCTCCATTTTCCCATGTTCCAGCCACTTTTTGGCTGTCAGGAATTGTGTATATGCTGTCGACTCTTCTAACGAACATCCAACGATCCCCGTTTGGAGAACTTACGTAATATGCTCCAATGCGAGGATGTTCGCTCGTGTCTGTCGGAACGAAACTTCTTTTTAATTCAAATTGTCGTTCAGGCAGAAACTGGTTTCTAAGTAATTCTCCGTTCGGCCGTCTCATAACCAGTTTTTTAACAGAAAAAAATCCTGTGTGCCATGTTCGAAGTATGTCGTGGTTTTGTCGTACTTTGTATATCACAACCAAAACCATTTGTTCTCGCGCAGGAAGCGCTTGAGCTGAGTTTGAAAACCGGACTTCTGTCGTAGGGTGCCAGACGCTATCGATCGATAAGTTTGGTAACCCAGTTACGTTCGATAATCTTACAAGCTTGATCCATTCGAACAAGTTCGGATCGAGATATTGAAACTTATGATTTGAAACAATCACAAGCTCGTCAAGATACCCGTGATAATACTGGTTTTCATTAATAGTAACTCCTATATACATAAGAGTATCAATGTCGCCGGTAATCACGGTTTTTGATTTCACAGGTCCGAATATTGTCGCGCCCGATGGAATGATTGATCGGACATCAACAATCGTCATAATTTCAGACGAATGTTGTGCAATCACTTCAGATTTTGAAAAGATCATTATGGCAAAAAATGCCATGTAGAATAAAGACTGTTTTTTCATTTTAATTCTCCTTACCCAGCAAAGGGCTTTGGCTGATTTATTTTTTTGTTTTATTTATCATAGTAACTTACTATATTTCTTATTTTCTGTCAAGTTTTAATAAACCTTTTTAATGCTCTTGTTTTAGCTAATATATTTGTTTTTTGGTGATAATTTTGTATACTCATGATAACCACAATATGATAGATTCAAAAAAGCTCATTTGTGCGATAGAAACGAGTTGTGATGAAACAGCCGTTGCTTTTGTTTTGTATGAATATGGAAAGAAAACAGAAGTTGTTTCACATGTTGTGTCTTCTCAAGTGAAATCACACGAACCATACGGAGGTGTAGTACCCGAACTTGCTGCGCGCATGCATGCTGAGAACATTCTTCCTGTATTTGATTCTGCGTTTGCATGCGCGCAGGAGAAATTAAATTATTCTCGAGAAGATTTGATTGATAAAATTGATTGCATTGCTGTAACGCAAGGGCCAGGTCTTCTGCCGGCACTTGCAGTAGGACTTGAGACGGCGAAAACACTTTCTTTTGCATGGGGGAAGCCACTCATGCTAATTAATCATGTGTATGCTCATCTTATTTCGCCAACCATTTCTATTGATGACTGGGAAAAAGATTTTCCTCTTATTTCAGTTGTTGTATCAGGAGGTAATACGGCAATGTTTTTTATGCGATCTCCGTTTGATATCGAACTTATTGGAGATACGGTTGACGATGCGGCCGGAGAAGCTTTTGACAAGGTTTCAAAACTTCTCGGACTCGGATATCCAGGTGGTCCGCTAGTATCTGTTTTAGCAGAGAAGGGAAACCGCGAAGCTTTTGTGTTTCCGCGTCCACTTCGTACAAAAGGATTTAATTTTTCATTTGCGGGGCTCAAAACAGCCGTGCTTTATAAAGTAAGAGATTTAGCAAAAGAGTGTAGAAAAGGAGCTCTTGGTCATGGTGTTGATATAAATGCGTTATCAGATACACAAAAAGCTGATATTTGCGCCTCTTTTGAATGGTGTGTTATTGATGTTATTTCACAAAAAATTATGAAAGCAGTAGAAGAATATGGAGTAAATACCGTATATATGGGTGGCGGAGTTTCAGCAAATAAATTTCTTCGAAAGCATTGTACCGACTTACTTGAGGCTTCTGGTAGAAAATTTTGTGTTGCTCACAGAGATTACACAGGAGACAATGCCGTCATGATAGCGTGTGCAGCGGGCGCGATCATACAAAATGGGATTAAACACGAAGATTCGCTTTCTGCTTCTCCGTTACCAAATCTCGAAGTAAAGTCATTTTCTTAATATGAAAAATACAATTAAAGATTTTTTTGAAGGAAAACCAGTTGTATTTATTGGTGAAGACGCAATCGAAACATTTGCACTTGAATTGAAACCATTGCTTACACCAGGATGTGTTATTGCACTTGATGGAGATCTCGGAACAGGGAAGACAACGTTTGTAAAAGCGCTTGCTCGTGCTTTTGGTGTTTCTCAAACAGTGAAAAGCCCAAGTTTCGTGTATATGTATGTATATGATATTTCGTGTCATCACATATTTAAAAAACTTGTTCATGTTGATGCTTATCGATTTGATAAAAATATTTCAGAAGAAAAAGCAAATACTGAATTTTCCGCGCTTGGACTTGATGAGTATGTTGGACGAGACGAATGCTTGGTTTGTATTGAGTGGCCTAATATATTTAAAAAACTTCTCCCATTAAACACATTATATATTAAGTGTGAATATGGAGAAAATGAAAATTCAAGAATTTTCCAACTCGAAAAATAGCCACACAAAGCGGTTTTTTTATATTTTTTAAATATGATAATATGTGTTCATAAATGTTCGTCATAATTATTTAAGATCATATGAAAAAAATAATTACAGTAGTAATAATTTTACTTGTGATTGTGATAGGATTTTTTGTATATAAAAATAATACAAGAGACACTTCTAATACTATAAGAGTTGGCGCGCTCTTGAGTTTAACAGGTGGTGGTTCAGCTTGGGGGGAGAATGCTCAGAAAGGAATTGCGCTCGCAGTAGAAGAAATCAACAAAAACGGAGGTATAAATGGAAAACAGATAGAAATGATTTATGAAGACACGGCCAGTGATCCAAAACAAACGGTTTCAGCATTTCAACATCTCGTTTCTTTTGAACATGTAATGGCAATTATTGGTCCTTTAAATCAAACTGAGGTTGGAGCCGTTAATCATCTTATTGAGCAAGAAGGTATCCCTTCTGTTATTCCTGGTTTTTTTCCTCTTCGTGATCGTAAAAATATAAAAAATCCTATTTTTGTTTGGGCGGACGCAGAAAATGAGGCAGGACGTTTAGCGGAATATGTTTATAATAAAGGGGTTCATAATGTCGGAGTCATTGGTACGCTGGATTCTTGGGAAAAAACAGTATCCGATGCTTTTATCGAAAAATTTAAGGCAATAGGCGGAGTTATTACTGGTACTGAAATAGTCCAACCATCAGCATCAGATATGAAACTTCCTGTAACAAAAATTATTGCAACAAAGCCAGACGCTATTTATTTGGGAACTTATTATGAATTTGTTAATTCGATGAAAGAAATACACAATCTTGGTTTTTCTGGAAAGCTTTATAGCATAGAAGTCGATGATTATCTTGCTGGCGAAACATCAGAGTGGTCTGACAAGCTTCAGTTTATTGCTCCAGATTATTACAAAAATGATTTCATAAAGAAATATTCAGAAAAATACAGCATTGCACCAGGATTGCCTGTTGGTCAATCATATGATGCGGCGCATATATTATTCTCTTTCTTGCAAGAAAACCAAAATAAATCTGGCATTTTATCTATTATGAAAGATTTTAAAGAATACGATGGAGTTTCAGGCAAACTTACAATTACTTCTGATGGAAGAACAAATCTCCCTTTGGCCATATTCCAATTGGAAAAAGGCAAGATAAATAAGAATGAGACCTTGCAATAATAATTACCAGAAAAATAGCCACACAAAGCGGTTTTCTTGACCTTTGGGACTTATATGATACTATATAAAGGCAAAAACGATTGAGTCGGGAGGTAGTGTAGCCCGATGATGTTTCGGAAAGAAATGTTTTTTAAACAGAGTAGATTCCGACGGGTATGCCCGTTATTGCTAATATGAAGGGCTCCGCCAAAGAGATTTTTTATATGCGGAGAAATGAGGTGGTACCGCGTGGAGAATTAGCCGCGTCCTTGTAAAAATATTTCAATATAAATGTAATTGATTGTATTAATGTGTTTCACATTATTCATGTGATTATGGAATATTTTTATAAGGACGTTTTTTATTTTTTTACTTTATGAAAGAACTATCAAAACAGTATTCCGCGGCCGAGGTCGAAGATGCTATATATAAAAGATGGGAGTCATCAGGATATTTTCATCCTGAAAACCTTCCTTTTCCTACGGATGCGCTAGCATATACGATCTCAATGCCTCCTCCAAACGCCACTGGCATTCTTCATTCTGGACATGCTTTGTTTTTGACTATTGAAGATGCGATGATTAGATTTGAGCGCATGAATGGAAAGAGAGCTCTGTGGGTTCCAGGAACTGATCATGCGGCTATCGCCACTCAGAGCAGGGTTGAGAAAATGATCATGGAAAAAGAAGGAAAAACACGGTACGACCTCGGCCGTGAAGAGATGGTTTCCAGAATCAAAGAGTTTGTAAAAACTTCACAAGGTACAATACGAAACCAAATAAGAAAAATGGGAGCTAGTTGTGATTGGGAGAGAGAAGAATACACTTTTTCTGACAGACTCTCATATGCTGTGAAAAAGGTCTTCGTTGACCTATATAATGAAGGACTTATTTATCGTGGAAAAAGAATAGTTAATTGGGATCCTAATCTCCAAACAACCGTATCAGATGATGAAGTTGAGTATGTCGAAGAGGATGGAATATTGTATTACATACAGTACGGGCCTTTTGTTGTCGCAACATCGCGTCCAGAAACAAAACTTGGAGATACTGCCGTTGCCGTTAATCCGAACGATGAGCGATATACATCATATATAGGGAAAACAATCGATGTTGAGTTTACTCGTGGGCACAAGATTTCAGTAAAAGTCATTGCGAGCGATGCAGTTGATCCTGAGTTTGGAACTGGAGCGCTTGGTGTAACTCCCGGACACTCTCTTGTTGATTATGATATGGCTGTAGCAAATGGGCTTGCCATGCCACAAGTGATTGACTTGAATGGAAAAATGACAAGTTTCGCTGGTCCTTATGAGGGGATGGATATTTTTGAATGTAGAAAAAAGTTTGTTGAAGACCTTCGTGAATCCGGAAAACTTGTGAAAGAAGAAAAATATGTTCAGAGTGTTTCTCATAATTCTCGTGGCGGTGGAATCATCGAGCCACAAATTATTGAGCAGTGGTTTGTAGATGTTAATAAAGAAGTAATTCTTTGGAAGGAAAAAAAGCAATCTTTCAAACACATATTAAAGGACGTCGTTGATTCAGGAGATATAAAAATAGTTCCGGAGCGTTTTTCAAATGTTTATTTTCATTGGATTGATAATCTTCGTGATTGGTGTGTGTCGCGTCAAATATGGTGGGGACATGATATTCCGGCGTGGTATGATTCTGATGGAAATATTAAGGTAAGTATCGAGTGTCCGGGAGAAGGATGGAAACAGGATAGTGACACACTTGATACATGGTTTTCGTCGGCGCTTTGGCCTTTTGCGACACTCGGCTGGCCTGATACTAAACATCCTGATTATGAGAAGTATTTTCCAACACAAGTGATGGAAACGGGATATGATATTCTTTTTTTCTGGGTTGCGCGCATGATTCTAATGTCCTCGTTTGCCACAGGAAAAGTGCCTTTTTATACTGTATACCTTCATGGTCTTGTAAGAGATGAGCACGGTAGAAAGATGTCAAAGTCTCTCGGAAACGTTACTGATCCTATTGATGTGATTAATAAGTATGGAACAGACGCTCTCAGACTCGCACTTGTTATTGGGACAACTCCAGGAAACGATTCAAAAATAGGAGAACAGAAAATAGAATCGTGCAGAAATTTCGTAAACAAAATTTGGAACATTGCTCGTTTCACTCTTATGCAGGAAGGAGTGGTTGGTGCTGACATGAATTCTATTGATGTGAAAAGTAACGCCGATGCGTGGATATTAAATAGGTTAAATAATTCCATTAAAGAAGTAACTGATTATTATGGAAATTATAACTTTTCACTCGCAGGGGAAACTGCATATCAGTTTTTATGGGATGATTTCGCGAACTGGTATCTAGAGGTTTATAAGGTTGCTTCATATCCGAAAAATCCGGCAATGCTTCGACATGTTCTCGAAACTTGTTTAAAACTACTTCATCCGCTCATGCCTTTTGTTACGGAAGAAATATGGTCATATATATATGGAACGGGGAATGAGAAAATGCTTATGATTCAATCGTGGCCAAAAATCAAATCAATCAATCAATCTTTTGACACGAGTATTTTTGTTGAAATAAGAAACAGTGTGATAAGAATAAGAAATGAACGAGCAGAAGCAAAAGTAAACCCAGCGGATATACTTGAAGCAAGTGTTGTTTGTCATCCTTCTTTTATTTATGATATTCCCGTTTTGGAAAAACTAGCTCGTATTAAAGTAAAATCAATAACGGAATCAGAAGGCGAGAAAAACATATCAGTTACAACTTCAATTGATACATCTCGTCTTGAAGAACAGAAAAAAAAGAGAAAAAACGAGCTCGAAAAATATATATCATTACTTGAGAAAAAACTTGGAAATGCCGAGTATATTGCAAATGCCCCTGATGATATAGTTGAAAAAGATAGGGAAAATCTAGCAAAATCAAAGGAAGAGCTTGAAAATAGTATCTAGGCCCAAACACTTGACTTTTTGTCAAAATAATATATAATAAGAAAAAATATTATAAATAATGAAAATTAAGGAAGTTTATTATGGAATTACAAGACATAACACAAAAATATTTAAAGTATCTGGAATTAAAAAGTTCCTCGTTTTTAAAATCTTTAACAGTCGATCAGCAAATAGAATTCAATAAATTAATTGAGTACTTGTTGCAAGTTGATGAAAACAAAAATGAATCTGATATTTTAAAAAAAGCAGGAGATATTATTATCTCTTTATATAAAAATTAAATAATTGGAGGTATTAAAATACTTCCTTTTTTATACGTTTAGGATATATAATATGTACGAAACAAAAGAAATGAAAACAATAGTAATGGAAGGTAATGAAAACTTTTATTTGGAAAGTGCCAGCTTGTTTTTAAAAATAAAAGATGATGTTTTGGCTGTTGTAGAAAATCAACCAAAAGAACAAAAAGATTTATTTTTGGATATTTTAGAAACATTTTCAAACACTTGTGTAAAATATCTTAGCTCTGTTTCCAAATATTATATTTTAACACGAACAGGTAACACAGATAGAGAAAATGCAGAAAATATTGCACGCGCAGATGAGGTGCGAAAAATAACTCATGACGCGCTTATTGCTGATTGTAATGTTTTTGCACGCATGTTATCTAAATTGGGTCTTTCCTATGATCGTTTCTCGGGTGAGTTTTTAAAAGATCGATACGGAATAGGGGAAATGGCGATTGCAGTTGCACTCAGTATACTAAATCAGAGAAATTAAAGACTCTATAATTAAAACACTTCTAAACGTACGCCAAAAACAAATAAAAAGGAGGTGAAAAAATGAAATTAAGACATCAGATAGATAGTTCTAAACTCATCAAACCTACAGAAGTACACGCTAGTATTCAGAGTTGTTGCGGGCCATTGTATGCTGAAGCTATGAAAAGAATTTCGAAAATAGGCGAAGCGATAAGTAAAGCAGGATTCGAGTTCTCTTTGATAGATGACGGTAATGCAAAATTGTCGATTTTATGCCACAAAAAAGACGAGAAAGAAGTTCTTCGTGTAATTGATAATTTTTTTAAAAATTAAAACAAAACACTAAAACGGAGGTATGACATGTCAGCGCTCTCATATGATTGTGGAAAAGGATGTTCGGTTACGGTCTTCAAAGGAAATTTGCTTACACCAGGAACGGATTTCAAAAAAATGTTTGACACAATACTCGTTCCAATTGATGTAAAAATGTTTCCAGCGACAGAGGTTGCACAAAAGGTGCACGAATTGTGCGGTGATGAGATTCAAAAAGAGCTTCGAATCGTGGCTAGAAACAGATATCCCGGCTCCGTGTTTGTAACAGGATCTGGAAAATACAAAGATGTTTTCAATGGCGTTATGCACATGGTGATTGGAGGAATTCCAGAAACATGCAATCCGGTCGATATTTTTGAAAAAGGTCTTCGCAACTGTTTTCAGATAGCACACTATACGACTCCTAAAGTATGTACAATTGGAATCCCTACATATGATATGAAAGGATTGAAACTCGAAGCATTTATTTCAACAACCATCCTTTCCTTCTCTTTTTTTGTGTCTATGACGGACAATCCAAACGTGAAAAACATAATTTTTCTACCAAAAAGCACTAAAGAATTCGATTGTATTATTGAACATTTTTAAAAAGATTGATATAAAAAATTAAAAAACGCTTAAGTTAAAAACTAAGCGTTTTTTATATATTATTAAAAAGTATTTTTGATATAATTTAGCAACTGATCGGCATAAACTTGATCGCGCACACGATACAAATTGTTTACCATTTCCGTAACTTTTTGTTGTACTTTTTCGTTTTCGTCACGGTATAAAGTATATATTGCGTGCGCATCATTTACTATTTTTTCACCACTATCTCTCAACTCATCTTCTGATATGTTTGAAAGAGAGACAATAAGTTCATTTATTTTTTGGGTTGTCTCATTATATATACTGTCAATAAGCACATTATGATCGCCGGTAGTGATCTGACAAGTATCCAACATTTCTTTGTATTGAGCGTGTTCCGGAACAGAGCATATTTGTGAAAGAATTGTCGATTGGTGTTCTTTTAGAAATTTTTCATGGACGAGAAACTCGTGTTTCTCATTTATCTTTTTAAGTAAGTCCTCTAAATATGCTTGAATTTTTAATTTTGTGTCTTCTGCCATATGTTTTTATTTATCAGCTTGAGCAAGTACTTCCTCAATTGTAGTAATTCCTTGAATAGCTTTTAGAAGCCCGTCTTGTACCATTAGTACCATTCCGGACTGGATTGCGATTCGCTCCATATCATATTCTGATACTTTTCCTCCTAAAATAATTTTTTCTACTTCTTCGTTCATGTTCATAACCTCGTGTATTCCGATGCGCCCTTTGTATCCGAGTCCATTACACTGATCACACCCTTTTCCTCTTCTAAATTTAGTCTTTTTTACCTCGTTCATATCAGGTCTGTCTCCTGAAGATTCTGGAATTTCTTCTAAATACTTCCAAACTTTTTCGAGTACTGCGGGATCGGGCGAATATTCCTCGACGCAATTAGAACAAATTCTACGACAGAGACGTTGTCCAATAATTGCATTAAGAGCAGGAGCAAGAAGAAATGGTTTTACTCCCATTGCCAAGAAGCGTGGTATCGTTCCTGCCGCGGAGTTTGTGTGCAGTGTTGATATTACGAGATGTCCTGTAAGTGCTGCATTGATCGCTACATCGGCTGTTTCCAGATCACGAAGCTCACCGACCATAACCACATCTGGATCCTGACGAAGAATAGAACGTAGGCCATCAGCGAATCCGTATCCTTTTGAGTGATCTATTTGGGATTGATTGAGTCCTTGGAGTTTGTATTCGATTGGGTCTTCGAGTGTGATTATTTTTGTTTCGCTGTCATTTAGTTTATTGAGTATTGCATACAAAGTTGTTGTTTTTCCGGACCCAGTAGGACCTGTGGTGATAATCATACCGTTTGGTTTCATAATTTCTGCCGCAAGAACAGTTTTGTTTCTGCCAATAAGACCCATTTCATCGAAAGTTAAACTAGCTGCAGTTGATCGAAGAAGACGCATAACAACAGATTCTCCGTATGCGGTAGGTAACATGGATACGCGTACGTCCATTGAATCTCCTGAAAATTTTATTTCGAATCTGCCATCTTGTGGTCTCGAAGAAACATTTACTTTGAGTCCGGAAATAAGCTTGAGGCGACTGATTACTCGTGGCCACTTCATGGCATCGATTGTGGCAATGGTGTGCAAAACCCCATCTATACGATAACGAATTTTTATATCACTTTCTTCCGCTTCAATGTGTATATCGGATGATCTCATTTCCATACTCGAGGCTATAATCATTGTCACAAGATCGGATGTATCAGCATTTCTCATTAATTCGTTTGCGGCATCAAAACTTGTAAATTTGCCCTTATATCCCTCGATGTCTTCAGCGGTTATTGAGACAACTCCAATCATGCGTTTTACGCGTGGAATTTTCTCATATAATTTTCGTGCGGCTTGAAAACTGTAATCAGTGATCATATATACAGAGCCACTGAGCTTATATTTTTTTGTGATCTCATTAAATAAATCCTGTACTTTTTGATCTTCTGGATTTATGGCTCCCATGCGAAATTCTCGATCGGCAAGTAGAAAACCTACTGTTTTTAATTCATCAGCAAGATTTTCCGGTACGAGTGCTAGTGCCTCGAGATTTGTAGGAAACGAGACAAGATTCACATATCCATACCCAAGTGACGCGGCTTTTTTTTCCGTGTTTTTTTCTATTGTTTCTATTTCTATTTCTTTCATCTTCTCCTCGAGTTTTGTGGCTGTCTCATTATTTGATACAACCGCGGAATCTGATCCTATTTTTGTAGATCGTGCTCGACTAAGAAGATCTGTAATTGTGAGCATGGATGTGTTTTTTTATTTCTGACAGTGAGAAATTATTTTTTATTTGTAAGTGAGTATGCATGCATCCAAACAAAATTCATGACAAAACGGGTATACACGAAACTTATGACAAGAAACAGAATAAACGCAGGGAAACGAAGGTTTATAACACTGGATCCTGCAATATCAGCAAAAACATATGTCATAAGTTCATCAATTGGCATAATTAACTGACTGACATAATAGGTGATTATAAAAAGAACTCCGTAAATAAGACCATTAATAACAATAGAAAGAAGAATAATACTCATGTTTTGTTTACACTGTCGGCACGCATTCAAGAAAGCAATCCAAAATGATTGTGCTTTAATGATCGTGTTGTATTTTGCCCATTTTATTATAGTATTGAGGGATAGATCAATTAGAACAAAAATAACACACACGATAGCAATCCAAACCCATCTCGGCATGAATGAGATTTTTTCACCAAGTGGAAGCAGAATTGGAAAAACAATCCACGAAAACAATACGCCATTTATGATTCCTGCAATGATTGAAATTGATGCAAAATGACCGAAAGAAGGGAAGAGTTTTTTGAGAGTGTTTTCAACCGGTTTTTTTTCTACAATTGAATATATTGTTGAATAAGCGCTTTGAGTTGCTACAAGATGTATAAAAATTAACGCGAGAGCACAAACCACAACAAGTACCCCAAATCCTATAAGTTTCAGTGCGGAAATGCTTGCAAGTGCGTCAAAAATTGAACCAAAAAATCCTGTACTACTTATAGCATGAAAACTCTCGAGAATAGTTGGCTCTTTATCAAGATAAAAACCAACAGAGCTTGGTATTGATGTTATGTTGAAATCGGTAAATAAATAGAACCCAAAAAAAGGAAGTGTCAGAAAGATAATCCACCACATATCTCTATATCGCCATGCATTGACGAAACTTGATTTTATAATTGTTTTTAAAGGCATAAAAAATATATTATTGAATGAATATATTATATCATAAGCCTCTTACTATAGCGAATTTATCAGTATATTTATTTTTGCGTTTTTATTATCTGTGGATATTCTTGTTTTTAAAAACCGATTAAATGAGTGGAAAATTACAAATTATCATATATTGTTGCTATTTTTTGTGTTTTTGTGCAGTTTGAAGATTAAGATATGAGGAGTATAATGAATGCGTAAGTTTGAAAAAACTTACAATTTTCTCTCCTTAATTTTTGAACTCAGGTCATGATGAATCGCATTTTTTATATCATGCGACACATGACATATTGCATGCAATAACAGTTTCGCGAAGTTTTTGGGATATTTTCTTTGCGGAACAACATTTATAGAGCATCGCACACAATGCATGGGTGCTTTATAAAACAAGCCCTCTCTGCTATATGTAGAGAGGGTTTTGTGTTGAGAAAACCAAGTAGCAAATACTTGGTTTTTCTTGTATTACGAAAGAAGGAAACCGATTCATTTATGAGTTCATGAGAGCCACAAACTCTTCTTTCTCAACTGTTTCTTTTTCTAGTAATATATCAACAAGTTTCTTTACCTTGTCTTTTTTCTCTTCGAGAATTTTTTCAGCTTTTTTATATGCAATTGTGATGTATTTTTGGACTTCTTCGTCTATTTTTCTCGCTGTTTCTTCTGAGTAATTACGACTCTCATGAATTTCTCTTCCGAGAAATATCATCTCGTCTGTTTCGCCGTATATGCGAGTACCAAGCTCCTCGCTCATTCCGAACTTAGTTACCATTGCTCGTGCGATTTTCGTAACTTGCTCGAGATCATTGTGTGGTCCGGTTGATACTTCGCCAAAATTTTTAAGTTCAGCAATATATCCTCCTAGCATTGATGCAAGTTGATCAAGAAATTCCGATTTTCTTTTGTATGGTTTGTCGGTTTCTGGAAGAAGTATAGTATATCCACCTGCGCGTCCGCGTGAAACTATTGATATTTTATGAATAGGGTCAGAGTGTTCGCAAAAATGTCCAACAACAGCATGACCTGCTTCATGAAATGCCGTCATCTTTAAATCTTCCGCGTCACGAATCTTGTTTTTCTTTTCTGGTCCGAGAAGAACCTTCTCAATGGCAGAATATAACATTTCCTGTTTTATTTCTTTTTTGTTTGAACGAGCTGCGAATATCGCCGCTTCATTAATTACGTTTGCTAACTCTGCTCCTGAAAATCCAGGTGTGCGTTGGGCGACACTTAGAAGATCAGCATCTTTTGCGAGCGGGATTTTTTTCGCGTGTACAGCAAGAATTGCTTCGCGATCCTTTATGTCCGGCATGTCAATCATGACACGTCGATCAAATCGTCCTGGGCGGAGAAGTGCAGGGTCCAAAATGTCCGCTCTGTTTGTTGCGGCAAGAACAATTACCGTGGTGTTTGTTTCAAAACCATCCATTTCGACAAGTATCTGGTTTAATGTCTGCTCGCGCTCGTCATGCGAGCCGCCGATACCGGCGCCGCGCTGTCGCCCGACAGCATCTATTTCATCTATAAATACGATACAAGGTGAGTTTTTCTTGGCTTTTTTAAATAGATCACGAACACGCGACGCTCCTACGCCGACGAACATCTCTACAAATTCTGATCCGGAAATATAATAAAAAGGAACTTTTGCTTCGCCGGCGACAGCGCGGGCGAGCAGTGTTTTTCCAACACCCGGAGCACCGAGCAAGAGAACTCCTTTCGGGATTTTCGCTCCTAACTCTAGATATTTTTTTGGATTTTTGAGGAAATCAACAACCTCCATAAGCTCTTCTTTCGCTTCTTCTGCTCCGGCAACATTCTTGAATGATACGTCTACTATATCCGCTTCTTTGACTCCTGATTGTCCGAAAGTCATGGCGCGATTGTTTGCTCCTTGTACTTGTCTCATCATAAACCAGATGATAAGAAGCACCATAACGACAGGAATCAAAAAAGGAAGAATAGATGTTATAATACTTGGTTTTTTCGGTTTAACTACTTCGATTGACAGATTTTTTATTGAATCAGGATTGATACCATAATTTTTTATTAATTCACCAAAAGATTCGTTTTCTTCTTTGTATACGATTTCTTTCGCATCATTGTTAAGAGTTACACTTATCATTGGACCCTCAACAGAGATGCTTCGTACCTCGTTGCTATTTATTTGTTGTGCAAGCTCGTTAATACTGATTATCTTGTCTTGGTTTCTGTCACCTGAAAAGAAAGACAAAATTACAGCAATTGCTACGAATATAACGAAAAATGTAAGAAAATTTTTTGCAACCTTGTTCATAAAAAATCCTAAAATCAAATTAATGAGCTCATTTTAGCGGGTTTTTGGTAAAAAAACAAGGCATAAAAACATGTGTTTTTTGTACAATTGTATTTTGTGATTATTGATAAAAATAAAAAATCGCTGTTTTTCAGCCTTTTTTAGAAAAGGTGAACAGCGATTAATAAATATATATATTCTTATTTTTTATATTATTGTTTTTTGAAGAGGTTTTCGATGGTATTGAAATCTTTTATATCATGGAGACTAGTTACTTTTAAGGATACTGTTTCAGGAACAGGAAAATCAATCGAAGGAACGAGAGCTATACATTTCATTCTGGCTTTTCCCGCCGCTTCCATACCGGCGACTCCGTCTTCCAAAACAACACATTGAGTTGGAATTATTTGGGCAATATCCGCAGCATGAAGGAATATATCAGGAGCAGGTTTACCGTTTTTTACATCTTTTCCACTTACATGTCCGTGAATAAATTGTTGAATTTGTGTTTCTCGTATTATTTTCTCAATAAACGGTCTTGGTGATGAAGATGCGATGACGATCGGATATTTATTTTTTTTAAAAATAGAAAAAATTCCTATAATACCTGGAATGATGCGAGTTGAAAAAGACGAAAGATTCATCAATTCATCAAATTTTCTTTTTTCAATTAATATTCTTTTTTCAGGAGATATAGTTATTTTGTGTTGTTTTTCAATATCATTGAAAATCGCATTGAGACCCATGCCTGAGTAACGAAGTGTAATTTCTTCTTCGGTTATAGAAAGTCTGAGAATTTCATAAAAAAGTCCTGATTCGATTTGCGAGTGTACATGTTGAGAATCAACAATAACCCCATCCATGTCTGATATGAGCGCGATTCTTTTTTTGCGGTGCAAAACCATTGTTTTTCTCCTTTTTTATTTTTAAAATATTTTATTTATTTCTTGTTTATCGCGCCAATCATAGTATAAAAAACTAATAAAGTCAACACGCCGCCCACCAAAGGTGGGCGGCGTGTTGTAAAACAAAAAGTAATTATGACAAGTTATTTTTTTGTTGTTGTCTTTTTCTTTGCGGTGGGCTTTTTTGTTTCTTTTGTGGTTTTCGTTTCTTTTGTCTTATGCTCTGTTTTATCTGTCTCGTGTTTCGTGGATTTTTTTGGCTTTTCCTCATTTGATGTTTTAATATGTTCTTTAGTAGTTTCTTTTTTTTCTGTTTTAACATCTTCTGTAGGAGGAATAACTTCTTCTTTTACTGAAGATTTTTTCTCCTTCTTCTCTTTTGCCTTCTTATTTGAGAGACCGAGACGGTGTTCGTCTGGTTTTATCGATACGATTTGAAATTCCAAAACATCTCCGGATTTAACAGAGTTGATCGGTGTCTTGTCTTTGTCAATTTCTGATATGTGTGCGAGACCATGAATGTCGTCGTCAAGCTCAACGAAAAGTCCAAATGGATTTACCTTGAGAACCTTGCCCTTTACAGTGTCTCCGATTTTGAATTTCTTTTCAACATTGTGCCACGGATCTTGTTTTATTTGTTTTATGGAAAGTGAAATTTTTGTTCCTTCAATTTCAATGACTCTGGCCTCAACCTGCTGACCAACCTCAACTACGTCTCTAGGGTGGTCAAGTCTTTGCCATGCAATTTCTGAAATGTGAACAAGCCCCTCGACTCCATCGGCGAGTTCAACGAAAATTCCAAAATCAACAATTCCGGTGATTGTTCCTTTCACGATGTCGCCAACCTTATAGTTTTTGACCTTTTCCATTTGTTTCTCATCCCAAGCACTCTTCTCTGAAACGATGAGCTTCTCATCTTCTTCGTTTATATCGATGATTTTGCATCGAAAATCTGAGCCAATATATGTTTTGAGCTTGGTGAGGATCTTGCTCTTGTCTCCACCTTCGACGCGTGGATAATGTTCAATTGTAAGTTGTGATACAGGAAGAAATCCGAGTACGTTGCCGATTTTTACCATTAGACCTCCTCGATTCGCGTCAATGATTTTCGCGATTACGTTTTCTTCTTTGTCCTTCATTTCTTGAAGTTTCTGCCATGCTTTTTGGTGACCAACTTTTCTGAAAGAAAGTTCCACATAACCCATTTCATTCTCGAGTTCGCTTACAGTTGCTTGTACGCGATCTCCAGGTTTCACGTCTGTGAATTCCATTGATTCGTCTTCAATTTCGCGTCCACGTACGATACCAGTACCAAATCCGTCAATATCTACAATGACCTCGTTTTTTGTAGCATTAACAACAGTGCCTGATACGATCTCATTTACTTTTGGTAAATATTTATCAAGATCGTAAGATTCTAAAATTTTAGCAAATTTTTCTCCCATAAAATAAAAAATCGGAGTTAACCCATACCTCACTCGTAAAAAACGAGTTTTTTATCGAGCCATGAGTGGACGACGGGCTACTCGTCCTTTGATAAAAGCCCTAAACTTGCATGCCGATAGTACTCTATGAGCCAATTTTAGGCAATATTGACAATTAATATGATAATTGTTATCATTATATGATAAAAATAAATAAATAAATAACAACCAAAAACAAAAAAATCCTGTCGGCCAATGGCCGAGGATAAGGAGGCTATATGTTTTTATTAAATTTTTTAAAAAAAAGTCGTTCACCGAAAGAATTTGAAAAAGTTGTTGCAAAAGCCGGAATGCTATCGACTTATTTAGCGGTTATTTTGATTGTTATTGCTGCAACGATTGCTCTTGTGTCCAGTGTTTTTTATATCGGAACAGACACAAAAGCCTCTGAAAACTCACCAGAAATTATAGTTATGTTTATCGGACTTGCTACCTTGTTTTTTAGCGCATACTTCGATCATATTGATATCTCTAATATGCCAGATGTATTTAGTATAAAAAAAGGAACAGTTATTACGAGAAACAACAAAGTAGTACGGATTTATTTGGAAGACGTTTCTGAAAAATGGAAAAAAGACGTTAATTCTGATGAGTGGAATGATTATAAAGAAGGTGTAAAAATCGAGAAATTCTTTCGAGAAATGACACTTGTAAAACACTTTATTCTTACAGAAGATTATGCTCGTCCAAACTTGTCAGCGTCTATTATATTTCACACGATTGAAGATGTGGAAGGCGCACAACGTTTTTGTGATTTTTTCTTATTTTGTAAACTTCGTGAAGAAGCGATGAAAAATCTCATAGATACGATTATAACGCCCGCGTTTAATCGGAGCATCATAGACGAAATTTATACAATGCTTGATAGTCCAAAAAAAGAGTCTGATTCAGTCTATGACAAAGAAACCACAAAATTGATAAACGAAAAACTGCGTCGAATTGGTATCAAAGCGAAACATATCAATTGGACAAAATTTAATCCGGATTTAGTATCAAAATTATAAATAATAAATAAGCCCCGAATATATAACTCGGGGTTTTTTATTTACAAAACAATAAAAGGGCAAATATAAATAGCTTTTTAAGCATTGATAAAATTAAACATATTTGTTATGTTTATACGATAAATAAAACAATTAAAAACGAGTAAGTAAAAAGATTTTTAGTAAATAAGGAGGTTTTATGAAGTTATTGAGTTCTTTAAAAAAAGATCAATCACCCAAGACCCGCGAGAAAATTAATAGACAAAAGATTTTTGATTTGATTTGTGTTGGAACAAGCTCAGCTTTATTTATTGCGTCATTATTAATACTCGAAATAATCAGTGCTGTCGTTTTTGCGGTATTGTGTTGTGCGTTAATAATTATATTAATAAATATTTGTTTTCCTAATATATTTGACAGATCAAGGGATGATTCTAGTAAGAATGTTTTTAGTGTAGGAAAATGGAGTATAATTGTAAGAAATAATAAAGTTGTACGAATGTATCTAAAAGATACCGATAAGAAATGGAAAAAGGACATTTCTTTAGATGAGCGGGATGATTATGAAAACGGAACAAAGTACGAAAACTTCCTTCGTGATCGGAAGCTTGTAAAACACTTTGCCGTTGGAGGTAGTCCATTCGATCCTAAAATGACAGTGATTATTGTTTTTACGCCTATCGAGCATATTGAAGAAGCGCAAAAATACTACGACTTCTATGATCGGTTTAGATTTGAAAATGAAGGAATATTCGATACATTAAGCACAACAATAATAAGTTGTTTCTACGATTCTATAATTGAAGAGGTCTGGCGGAGAATTAACAACCCCAAACCAAACGAAGGAAAAATTGATATATTTGAAGATGAAAAACATGTTGGTTGTTTAAATCGTAAAATAGATAAAATAGGAATTCGCATCAAAACAATCACATGGAAGAGATTTGATCCGAAAGAAGTTTCTGATATTTAACAGAAGCCCAAAAACAAGCCCCGAGCATAATTGCTCGGGGTTTTTACTTAGAAAACAGTTTTAAAATTAGCCAAAAAACAGTTTTTGACAATTTAAATAATAAATACTATGATTACACGATAAATTAATAATCAAAATAATTTAAAACAATCAACAAAAACAGCTTAAGTTTGTTTTGTATGAACGAAAGCAAGGAGGTATTATGAGGTTATTTGAAAAATTAGAGAAATGGTTTTCTCTGAACAAGAAAAAAGTATCGCCGGACCAATTTGAACAAAACCTTACTAACCACGGATTTCTTTTTTTGTTTGTGTTTTTATTAGAAATAATTATCATTAGTATTGATGATAATATTGAAATCGGTTATAATTTTGTTTTTTACTTTCTATTTTTTTTGTTATTAATTTTTTTGTTTTTATTTCTGTACGTAATAGTACAGGCAATATTTTCTAGAGCAAAAAAAATAGAAATAAAAAGCGGAAGCATCATAGTATCCGAAGGAAGAGTGTTACGAACATATATGATTGGTATGAAAGATTGGAAATCAAACATACCAGCCGATGAACTAAAGGATATTGAAAAAGGTCAGTTAATACAAGGTGTTTTCAGGAATAGAAAGATTATAAAAACAGTCATTCTTGATCAGGATTCGGTTGAGCCGGACATCTTGGTGGTTGTGGTGCTCGCTCCTTTTGAAACAAAAGAAGGAATACAAAGTTATTATGATTTTTTACGCAAATATAATTTTTGCGAATGCACGATAGCCAAAATCATCGATGCGATTGTTGCATCATGTTTGTTCGATGGAATATTGTATTCGTATGCCAAGTCATTGTGTCCGTCTACCAATGTGGACGCACAAAGGAATGATTCTAAATCAGAGTTTTCGCGTTTTTTATCTGAAAGACTCGATAAGATAGGTATGACTTTAATTAGTTGTAACATCGAGGCGTTTGATCCGCAAAAAAACAAGGAAAACCATTGTTGTGGTAATTCTTGTTAACAATTGAAACTAAATTTTAATTTATATAACCCCGTTCTTTAATTTAAGGACGGGGTTTTTTATATGTGGATAACTATTGCAGAAAATGCAAAAAGATGGTACAATTAAATTAGAAAAAGAGATAAAAAACCCTAAAAATACCCTTAAATTAAAATATTTCGCTGGAGACAGCAGAAAAAGGAGAGTTGTTATGGATATTATTTCTTGTGACGAACAAAAACCCCCCTCTACGGGTGGTGGTTTAAGATTAACAAATTACTTAATCAAGAGCGTTTTAGACAATTATAAGAGTGATGGTCCTGTTGTGCATGAGTTTGCTCAAATTATAGCACGACATCTGTTCGAGTCAGTCGAACCGTCCCCGTTTGTAGTAGGACTGGCTTTTAACAGCGCCGTTGACGCAGTATTTCTTGATCCAAAAGTACGAAAAAAGATAAGTGAAGAATTGAAAAAAGAAACAAAGAGTTCGCTTGCTAACAAAGCGTTTTTGATTGCTGAAAATCTAGGATTTCCTGATGATTTTTTTAAGGTAATGAAAACAACACTCTTTTATTCGAAACATGTTCCGAGAGAGTCTTTTGAAAAAGCATTTAAATAAAAAGTATGTAACACATACATTTTAATACCCTGTTTCAATATATGAAATGGGGTTTTTTATTTAATTTTAACGTTTTTGTTATATCTTGTATTAAAATCAAAAATACTATATTATCCTTAATACAAAATATTTTAAATAATAAAAAAACAAACAAACAATTTGTACACTCAAAGGAGTTTTGATGTCAATTCATCCGTTTTTTATAATACTTTTTGTTGCAATAATCTTATTTTTCATGATAACAGTTTTTCCGGTTTATTGGACACACAGAAAAAGCCATACGTCATCAGAAAACGAAGCAAAAAATGAGGGAAAATCCTTATTAGATTATTCGAAACTTCCTAAAAACAATTAACAGAAACACCTCCGCTTTCCCGACAGCACACAGTCAACGACCGTCACATCTGCTGTCGGGTTTTTATTTTTATCTGTTTTTGCAGTTACTTAAAGACTATGCTGATTGATAATGTTATCCTTTGATTGATTGCGGTTTTTTGTGTATTATATGAGCATATTTAATAAATACCAATATGTTTCTTACATGGCTTGGTCACAGAGGAATTAAACTTCAAAGCGGAGATACGATAGTACTCGTCGATCCAAACGTAAAAGATTTTGGATTTTCGAATCCACGAGTCAAAGCATCAATGGTTCTTTTAAGTGAGGGAAATGATAATATAAAGGAAGTTCCCGGTATCGATGAAGATACTTTCATCGTTAGTAAACAAGGAGAATATGAAGTAAATGATGTTTTGGTAAATGCGATAGACGTTACACAGGGAGATGATGACGCAACACTTTTTTTTCGTATAAAAATGGAAGAAATCACAATTGCAATTGTGTCTGGAGCGTCTGCTCCGACAGTTCCGGGATTCGCAGCGGAACTTCTCGAGGAGTGTGATATTTTGATAGTGTCAGCAGGAAACACAGAAAGACTTTCCGGTTCCGAAGCAGCGGAACTTGCTACGAAACTCCAGCCAAAAATAGTGATTCCAGTTGAATATTCTTCTGGCGGAGGTGATAAGAAATTAAAAGATGAGACATCATTTGTAAAAGGCATATCGTTAAAAGCAGGAACTCCTTTGCCGAAGCTTACAATAAAGAAAAAAGAGCTTACAAGCGATACGATGCAGCTTATTATTCTTGAACCAGGAACATAATTTATTCCCATTGTTTCCTTTATACAAATGTTTCCGTTATACAAATTTTTTAAAATATGTTTTCAAAAGACTCGTTACAAATGATTGTTTTTGTTGGAGGACTTTTCATAGTCATACTAGGGCTTCATTTTTATCTTAATGACGGTTTCGGACCGGCTTTTTCACCGAAATTTTTTGAACGAAACGATGATATTAAAAAAGGCATACAATCACTCGGATCAACGATTACAGAAGGAGGAAAAACCATTGTTAACGAAGTAAATGAGACGAAGCAAAAAATAGAGAAAGATTTGATACTCGAACAAAAAACATATGAAAACGACTTGTTTGTTCTCACATATCCAGCAACATGGGGAATTACGGAATATGAGCGCGTCGTCGCACTGAACGACGGGGTGTCGGAAATATCACTTACATATTTTGATGATGAGAAGTTTTTTAATGAAATCGAAACTAGAATCAAAGATACAATTACTCCCTTTTTTTCAGCTCCCTCAGCTTCGATTCAATCGCTTCCTGATTCGATTATAACAATTGGTGATTTAGTAGGTGTGGTTGAAAAAAAGACAGGAAGTGTGTCTTTGTTATTTCCAATTGATGACAAGGTTATAATTGCGACGACGCGCGGGGCAGAAATAAACAAAACTTTTTTAAGTATCTTATCAGGAATTGATTTTAAGGGGGATAGAAAAGAATCTGATTCATGTCTATTATCTTCGAAAGCTCTTTGGAAGTCTTCAGATGGAAGTGTTTCCGTGGAACACATTCCTCTTTCATCGGATCTATTGGTTGTAAAAAAACCAAATAATGCGGTGTTTTTAATGAATATATATGACAAGGTTGTAAATAGGGTGTGGAATAACGAAAAAAACTTTGTGGGAGAGATATATTTGCCGTATAATACAGATACACACGAGCAAACGGTGAAGATATCGATTTTTGGGGGAGGGGTTAATTCACGAATTGTTCATGAGTGTATTAGGTCTTTAGTTCGATAGAATTATGAAAAAATTATTTCAATATATCCGGTACGTCAGCATTTTTTTCTTACTCGGAATCCTAACAGGATGCTCTCTTCCTTTTGTTGGAACAAATAAGAACACAAATATTGATAATGGACAGGAATCAGTGACAGACGATCGTTTCAAAGAATCTTTTGAGGATCCGACCAAGATTATTGAGCGCGCGCTCAATATTTTGACGTACAAGAATAATGATTTTAATATTGAATTACAATATCCTACGATATATAAAATAGTTCGTACAGAAAAGGCTCTCTCTGGGAACAAAACTGCGTCAGTACTTAATTTTTATGATATTGTGAAACTTGGCGATATTAAAAACGTCAGCGAGACACAGCCTGATTTCTGGATTTCATTATATGATAATGACAAGATGTATTTACTAGATGATTTGGTTGCGAATGTTGACTTCGGACGACCAAAAGAAAACATACAAGAAACAGCAAAAACATTTATTACAGGTTTTGAGGGACGAGAAATCATTTATTCGGGTCTTGCTCCGAAAATAACTACGATTATTTTTCTTGCAAACAACAAAATATACGAAATATCTACATTTGGAACTTTTAGTGATATGGTCCGAACGATTATCGGAAGCATTATTATAGGAGATGGTGCTCCAAAAAAAGAAATAAAGAACATTGAATATAATAGCGAAAAGAATGAACTTTCTGTAAAATATCCGGAGAATTGGAGTTTAATTGATCTGGGTGGTGAGATGAGGCTTTTTCATGATGCGGCCATACAAAATCCAGAAGAATCTTTCCAAATGATTGTAAAAAAATATGAAACCACTGGCTTAGATGCATTATATAAAGAATTTTTAATATCTAGGCTTGATAATAACAAAGAAAACATAAATATCGACAAAGATGTGACTGGGTTAAGTAAATCGGTGAAAAAGTATACTGTGAAAAATGTTAAAAATTCAGTCTGGAAAACAATTCCTTATAATATATACATATTTAACATAGGAGGAGATGGTATTATAGCAGAATGCTTAATTCCTCTTGCTGGTACTTGTGAGAAGGTTATTGATAATCTTTCTGTATATGATCTTACTCCATCTGGTTTGTGGGTGACATATTCTGATTCCGCGGAAAACATATCTTTCGAATATCCGCGTGAGTGGGGAAGTATTGTTAAAACGAAAACCGACGGCACATTATCGGGATATAAAGTTACATACTCTTTTGAAAATACAAATGTAATGATCGGAGGAGCGACTGATAATTTTAAAAACAAGCCAGAAGACAAATACACAGAAACATTTTATGACTTCTCATATTTTTCCCCGGCTGATAAGGATTCTTATAATTTAGTATATCCGCAATCAAAAGCGAAGGTAAAAGCTGATAAGCTCAGCGCTCTTTTCAAATCACGAGAAAATATATTTTTCGTGTTTACCCAAGGTATAAAAAAAGAACATACGAACAAAGACCTCGCAGGTTTCGTTAACTTATTTAATCCAGAAGGTCTAAAAGGGTTGGTTGTACAATATAAAAATTATCAGGATGTTGAAGGAGTTACGCGACAAATCGAGCTTCTCACGAGAAGCATGAAGAAGATTAAATAGAAAATAAAAATCCACACTTGATGAATGAGGATGTTTCAAAAAATTTGAGTTTGATAATTAATTACTCGTTGTTTGTGTCTGGCCCAATTCTTTGGGTTTGAGATTAGCGCAATACATTTCGATCAACTTCCCAATTTCTTTTTGTTTTTCACAAACAAAAAAAGCCCTTCTATTTAGAAAGGCCTTATATATCAAGCATACAGCTTTACATACTATTCTAATTTATTGAAACACAAGAAACTAAAACCAAGTGACATTTCTCCCTTTTCTCTCTTTAAATTCCTAATAGGAAAGAAACTTATCCACCAGTGACTCTTTTCTTTTGCCGGTTTATTGTTGTCATATGTAACAAACTCTGCAAATGGTAACATTGGATATCCGTCGTATGGAAAAGATCGATACGACGTTCCATAATCACACCATTTAAAAAGAGCATTTTCTTTATCAAAGGATACTATCAAATTTGTATTATTTTTATCTTTGTGAGAGAATATTTTTTGTTTTTTAACAATATCTATAAAAAGAACAAGTCCTTGCATACCAACAAGTAGTGCTTTTTGCTTTTCTAAAAAACTTATACAATCTTTTGCCGTTGCTTCTTCTCGGATTACAAATCTTCTAACTTTGTATTTTTTTAATGGTTCGGGTTTGTGAGTAACTTTTGCAAAATTATTATCACGAACCATTTCGTCTAAAAGAATTTTTGGAAAACGCCCTTTATGTTTAATGTTTTTGTGTCGTATGTGTCGTGTTTTTTGTAAACACATATCAAGACTAAAATTTGATGGTACTTTAAGTATATGTTCTGACAATAGACTGAAGCGCGGATCTGTTATTATCCCAACTTCTTTTATTTGAGGATCCAAAAGATTTAACATAATTTTTTCCCTTCGTTTTTTGTTTTTTAATTGTTTAATTAATCGTTGTTTTATCGGGTTATACTATCATTTAAAGATGGATTTGTCAAGTTAAAAAGGGTGAAAAATACGATTTTTTCCCTTGTATTCGCGGTTTTTTTGTGATAAGATGCGAAAGTAATAAGCACCTAGATAAAAGGGAAGTTAGAAAATTTTTTGTATGGCCAAAAAAATAATTGCCAAACCAGAGATTCAGAATGAGCCGGAAATGGCTCAAAATATTGGACGAATTGAAGAGGCTCCGATAGTTGCTGAAATGCGTAAATCGTACCTCGAGTATGCGATGTCTGTTATTATATCTCGTGCCTTGCCTGATGTGCGCGATGGTATGAAACCGGTTCACCGTAGAATTTTATATTCTATGTGGGAGATAGGGCTTCGTGCAAACGCTAAATTTAAAAAGTCGGCGGCTGTTGTTGGTGAAGTACTTGGAAAATATCATCCGCACGGAGACGCGGCGGTCTATATGTCTATGGTGCACATGGCTCAGGATTTCAAGATGAGATATCCACTTGTAAACGGCCAGGGAAATTTCGGTTCTGTTGATGGAGATAATCCCGCTGCTCATCGTTATACCGAGGCGAAACTTCGTCTGATAGCTGAGGAGATGATGTATGATATAGACAAAAACACAGTAAACTTCATCCCAAACTATGACGCTTCTCAAAAAGAACCAACCGTACTTCCGGCGAAACTCCCTAATCTTTTGTTAAATGGCACTGTTGGTATTGCCGTTGGTATGGCCACGAGTATTCCACCACACAATCTCGGAGAACTCATCGATGGTGTTGTTATGCTTATTGATAATCCGGAAGCGACTGTTAATGATCTCATGAAAGTGGTGAAAGGTCCTGATTTTCCTACTGGTGGAATTATTTTCGGACGAGAAAACATAAAACAAGCATACGCGACAGGCAAGGGGTCTATCGTACAAAGAGGTGTCGCCACGATTGAAGAGTACAAAGCAAGTCAATACAGAATCGTTATAACAGAGATTCCTTTTCAAGTTGTAAGATCTTCAATGATCGAGCGTATAGCGGAGCTCGTTCATGATAAAAAAATAGAGGGAATTAAAGATCTCCGCGACGAATCAGATAAAGACGGTAATCGTATCGTTATTGAGCTTAAGAGAGATGCTCCTGCAAATAAAATTTTAAATCAATTATACAAACATACCCAACTTCAAGAAACATTTCATGTCAATACACTAGCACTAGTTGATGGCATTGAACCCAGAGTGCTTACGCTCAAGGAGTGTTTACACGAGTTTATTAAACATCGTCAAAATATAATAACTCGTCGCACACAGTTTGATCTTGATAAAACAAAAGACAGAGCTCATATTCTCGATGGGTTGGTTATGGCGCTTGAACATATAGATAAAATTATAGATACAATTAAAAAATCAAAAGATAAAGAAGAAGCAAAATTAAATCTTATTAAAAAATTCAAACTTTCTGAGCGACAAGCTATCGCGATTCTAGAAATGCGTCTTCAACAATTGGCAAACCTCGAACATATTAAGATTGAAAAAGAACTTGAAGAATGCAACAAACTTATTAAAGAACTTGAAAATATCCTCAAGAACAAGAGTAGGGTGCTTGATATTATAAAAGAAGACCTCGTTGCCTTAAAAGAAAAATTCGGTGATATTAGAAGGACTAAGATTGTTGATCATGAAATTGATTCTTTCAAAGAAGAAGACCTTATTCCAAACGAACCAACGATGGTTATGTTGACACATGAAGGATATATCAAACGCATGTCACCAGATACGTTTAAAACTCAATACAGAGGAGGAAAGGGTGTTACGGGAGTAACAACGAAAGATGAGGACAGTGTTCAAATGTTGTTTGCCACAGAATCACTCACAGGTCTATTGTTCTTTACTAGCAAAGGGCGCGTATTTCAACTTAAGGCGCACGAAATTCCAGAGGGTTCCAGAACTGCGAAAGGTAGTGCAATTGTTAATTTTCTAGAACTCGGAAGTAATGAAAAGGTACAATCCGTACTCGAATTATCAGCGGATCAGAATCAAAAATATATTATAATGGTCACAAAAGAAGGGTTGATTAAGAGGGTTGAACTTGCTGAATTCGCGCATGTTCGTAGGAACGGTATTATAGCTATGAAATTAAAAGGAGATGACGAACTTATGTGGGCTAGACTCAGCTCCGGAAGCGACCACATATCACTTGTTTCCGCGCATGGTATTGCGATTCGATTTGAAGAAAAACACGTTCGCTCGATGGGTAGAACGGCATCAGGAGTTCGAGGTATGCACCTAAAAGGAAAGGATTGTGTGGTTGGTATGGATGTAGTACCAGGAGGAAAGGATCAACATCTTGATCTTCTTGTTGTCATGGCGAACGGTTTTGGAAAGAGGACGTCACTCGATGAGTTTAAAACGCAAGGACGAGGAGGATCTGGCATCAAAGCCGCGCAAGTTACGGATAAGACTGGAGTTGTTCGTTTTTCAACTGTGATAAACAGCAAAGTTCCTGGTGATGCAATTATTGTTTCTCAAAAAGGACAGGTTATTCGGCTTAATATAAGTACGGTGCCGGAGCTTGGTCGTGCAACACAGGGCGTGCGTCTCATGAGATTCAAAGACGATGGCGACACAATCGCATCTATTGCAATTGCTGAAACAGTTGATGAAAATACTTGATAATTAATATGTGCGTATTAAAAATCCCGTCATTTGTTTAGACGGGATTTGTTTTTTATGAAAATATATTTTTTATTTTTGAGCGAAAATTAGTTGCGTTTTTAATTTTTTCTATAGCATTATTATCTGTTATTTCGTATGCTCTCGCTGAATTCGAATACTCAGGTATTAATAAACATTTGTTTTTCTCTTTTTTTATATGAACGTAATATTTACCACCAAACTTTTTGTCTTCGAGTATTGTTTTTTCTCCGTCTTCGATTGTTATTAAAACCAACACATCTTCTGAATTGTTGTTTATAAACAACAGAGCTTTTGCTTCTATTTGTGTTTTTGCTTTTGCCATAAAAACCACCCTTTTGTTATTTTGTTTATTTTAATATATGTTTTTTCATGTAATTTCTACTCTTTTTTTATCATTTTGTCAATATTTTTTAAAAAAGTATTATAGGTACCTTACTCAATTTGCAACACATGGTATAATACTCGCATGGAAAAAGATATAAGAGTAACCAGCCCGGAAAACACAGATCAGGAGTTTGTGTTTGAACAAAATTTGCGTCCTCGTGTGCTTACCGAATACATCGGACAAGGACATATCAAAGAGAGTCTTCAAATTTTAATGGATGCGGCGAAACAACGCAAAGAGTCGATCGAACACGTTTTATTATATGGTCCACCTGGGCTTGGTAAGACAACGCTCGCATATATTATTGCACAGGAGATGGGAGGTACGATTCGTATCACATCTGGACCTTCAATTGAAAAATCAGGAGATCTCGCCGCTATTCTGACGAACCTTGAAGAAGGTGATGTTTTGTTTATTGATGAAATACATCGTCTTGGTACAGCTGTCGAAGAAGTCTTGTATCCTGCAATGGAGGATTTCAAACTAGACCTTGTTGTTGGGAAAGGCCCTGCGGCGCGCACGCTCCGTATCGATCTTCCTCGGTTTACTGTGATTGGAGCTACTACGAAATACAATCTTCTATCAGCTCCGCTTCGTGATCGTTTCGGAGCGACTTTTCGTCTCGAATATTATGAACACGACGACATTAAACAGATCGTATCACGTTCAGCGCGTATCTTACGTTCAGATATTGACGATGATTGTTGTTCTCTTGTTGCGGAGCGTGCGCGCCGTACGCCTCGTATTGCAAACCGAATTTTAAAGAGGGTGCGCGATTTCGCCACCGTCAAAGGAGATGGTTCTCTTAACAAAGAAATGGCCGAAAAAACACTCGAGATGCTCGGCATTGACGCGCGAGGTCTCGATATAAGTGACAGAAGAATATTGTCTGCTATGATTGAAAAATTTGAAGGAGGACCTGTTGGATTATCATCGATAGCGGCGCTTACATCAGAAGAACAAGGAACAATCGAAGATGTATACGAACCATATCTAATACAACTTGGTTTTTTAATGAGAACTCCACGTGGGCGTGTCGTCACTCCGCTCGGATATGAACACATGGGAGCGGAGCCTCCTCGCAATTTGCAGGATAAGTTATTATAACGAATTACGGATTGAGAATTATACTATACATTGTCATGCTGAATCTTTATTCCTGAGTTCGTCTCAGGATCTGCGTCCTTTCAGCATCTGCCATGTGACATTTAATAATATGAGAAATAAGTTTTACTAAAATACAATGTATCAAGGTAGATCCTGAAACGGGTACATAGATCCTGAAACGAGTTCAGGATGACATAGTAAAACAATGTATCAAGGTAGATCCTGAAACAGATACACAGATCCTGAAAGGAATACATAGATCCTGAAATAAATTCAGGATGACAAGGTCAGTTCAGGATGACATTGTTCAGGATGACATTGTTCAGGATGATAATAAATCTTATTTCACAGTGTAAACGAATTACGAGAAGGAAAATAATTGTTTTTTATGTTAATTTGAATATTCACGATTATTTTAATGATGAAAACATATGAAGGTATCAGAATTTGATTATAAACTTCCAAAAGAACTTATTGCTGACACGCCCGCTTCACCGCGAGACTCCTCGCGTCTTTTGATACTTGATCGAGCGAGTGGCGAAATCGCGCATAAGCATTTTTCGGATTTGCCAGACCTTCTCTGTGAGAACGATGTTTTGGTTGTTAATAATTCAATGGTAATTCCAGCTCGTCTTTTGGGAAAAACAAAAAATGGGGCTCATATTGAAGTTTTTTTGGTGCGTCCAACTGGAGAATCCTCTTGGGAGTGTCTTATAAAGACTAATGTACGTAAAAAAATCGATATTGAAATTTATTTTGAATCAAGCAATCTTCGGGCAACAGTGAAAGAAAACAAAGGGTATACGTATTATGTTGATTTTAATAAAAAAGGAGAAGATTTTTGGAATGAGATTGAAAGAATCGGACACGTACCACTTCCTCCATATATTCGAAAAGGAGTTGATCAAATAGATGACAAAGAAAAATATCAAACCGTATATGCTCGTGAAGATCAAAGAGGTTCCGTAGCTGCTCCAACAGCGGGACTTCATTTTACCAAATCAATACTTGATAGTATTCGAAAAAAAGGTATTAAAGTGCTCGAGGTAACCTTACATGTTGGACTAGGAACTTTTTTACCAGTAAAATCGGAAGAAGTCGAAGATCATGTTATGCATGAAGAGTATGGATATCTAGATTCAAATACAGCAATGCTATTAAATTCTTATAAAGAAGAAGGAAAAAGAATAATCGCTGTTGGCACTACAAGTGTTCGTGTTCTTGAAACGTTTTATAACGATCGTCGCAAAGAGTTTGTTCCGGGAGAAAAATGGATAGATATATTTATATATCCTGGGTATAAGTTTAAAAGTATTGATTGTCTAATAACTAATTTTCATCTTCCAAAATCAACTCTTCTTATGCTTGTGTGTGCTTTTGCAGGAAAGGAAATCGTGCTTAGTGCATACGAAGAAGCGAAAAAAGAAAAATATCGTTTTTTTTCATATGGAGACGCGATGTTTATTAAATGATTTATGGCGGAAATAGCCAATATTTGCCACCTATATTGACTTATCTATCAGTATATGATATGATTTATTGAAAATCAAAAACAAAGATTTTTCAAATAAAAAATAATTACAAGGAGGTGTTCTATGTCAATGTTTTTAGTCTTTGTTGGAATCATCTTCGTTTTAGTCGGTGTGTTTTTTCTGTGTTTATGTGTCGGCATGTGTGTTTCAGGTAAGATCAAAAATCCTGGATCCGTGTTTGTCGGTAATTCTGATATGTTGCCGAAGGACAAGCTCAGTCTCCCGCGATATGAAAGTAATCGAAAAACGAAAAACAAAAACCCCGGTTTTTGTAAAAAGTTTCGAAACTTTTCAAAAGAACTTTGGGAGAGGGCGCGACTAGATTAATAAAAAATTTTAAAAACCGAGCTGTTATAAAACGACTCGGTTTTTTATATAGAAAATACGATTTATTTAATACCAGCGTTTAAACTCTAGACCATTAAAGAAATAATTTATAATTTCAAGCGCGTGCGCACTGTGGTACTTGTCCATATCTCGTGCTGCATATGCTGATATACCAACACCGTGCCCATAAAGGGTTCTGTCCTTGTCCCATGGAATACTTTTTGATACGTTTGCATATGTAAATTTGGTTGTTTTTCCCCACACCTCATCCCAAGTACGTGTTTTTCCGTCTGATTTCGAATAGTATGGAACTACGGCCGGGCTTCCTTGGAATGTAGCTATTACACCGCGAGTAGCTTGTACTATTTCTGTAAGCTCGGTATATCTTTCTTCTAGATTATATCCAAGATACACCTGATCTCCTTCGTTAGCAGTAACATGAAAATTACGATTGTAGTGTTTCGTGTTCGCAAGTAAATGGTAAAGAGCATAAGAACGTGCCGCTATTACAATTGCTTTCGTATATTCTGATGGAGACCCCGGACTAGTTTCGCCAAGTCCTCGAAGATAATATTCCAAAGGAAGTTCGTTTATTGCCCATATGGTCTTATCTTTTGTGGAATAACGCAATTCAATAGTATCTCTAAACTCGTTGTCATTAACAGCTCCATTCCATTTAGTAATATTCGTATAACTTGTTATTTGCATAACACCACGAAGAGGAACGATGAGTCGAAAAGGTGTAGGAGAGGTTTGTATAAATCCAGCTGTTCCGACGCTATAATTTCCATTAACATATTCCAGTGTTATCGTCTGATTTGCTGGAATTTCTTGTATTGTTAGATCATTTATATCACGAATCTGAACATTTCCGGAAATTCCTTTAACTGAAATAGATTGATCTGTTTTGAAAAGTCCGACTCTTATTCGGTGTCCAAACTGTTCCATAAGGTTAATAGCTGGTCCGTTTGCTATTGTTTCAGCTCGTTCAGGAAGTCTAGTAATTAACAGTCCGTAATCTTGTGGAGTTTCTGTAATTTGTGGAGCGGAGGATGATGGAACTTCGTTTGAAGTTGGTGTTTGGGTTGTATTTTCTGTTGTTGTTTTATTATCAATATATATCGCTCCTTCAATTTGACTCGGACTAGGTGTTTTAATACTCGGGTTTGATGGTGTTGTTGGTGCGTTTGGATTAGTACTTGAACCCGTTGAGGGCGTTGTATTTTGTGAAGATGATGGAGTTGTTTGAGTTGATGCTGTTTTCTGTTCAGGAGTAACAACATTAACACTAATTGTAAAAAGACTGTTATCAACCCACCCGACATTGCGAGTTGCTAGACGAAATGATTCAGTATACGTGCCGAGATTTTTTGGTGCTTGTATGGTGAATTTTAAACACGACGATTGTTGAGGTTTAATTTCGGTATCTGTAATAAGAGACGGACGCCAATACTCCGTCCATGATGAGTGTTGAAAAACACTTTTTTTCTGCGTACCAAACTCTGTATTAAGTGCGGTAAAATTAGATACGCTCTTTTTAAATGTCGATGTGCCTGTGTTTTTAAAACATGCTTCAAGCGTCGCCGCTTCACTTGGGGTAAGAGTGATGGATGTGCTTGGTTTTATGCTTGTAATAATTGCGCTATGGGCCGATCCAGTTATTATCGGCGTAACTGGTGTTGTTGTTGAGACTGTCTTTTTTTCTACTTTTACTGTGATTGAAAAAAGACTTTTATCAATAAGCGCAGTCCCTTTTGTTGCTAATCGAAACGATTCGGTGTATGTTCCTTCGTTTTTTGGAGCTTGTATTGTAAATGTAATTTTTGAAGCCTCTCCTGATTTAATATCTTTTGAAATGTGAGCGGGTCTCCAGTATTCAGGCCATGACAAGTGTTGAAAAACACTTTTTTTTGAAAGAGCTCCCTCTGTGTTGAGAGCTGTAAAAGTGTTTCCGGATTTGTAAAAAGTCGTAGCGCCAGTGTTTTTGAATGTAATTGTTATGTCTTTTGTTTCTCCTGGAGCAAGCGAAAACGGAGAAACGGGATTGGTTTCAGTAATTATTGCTTCATACTTAGCTGTGGTTTGGGCCGCATTCGTATCTTGAAAACTAACTGATGTAATAAAAATACAAATAATAGCCGCTATTACAAGTATTATTATGTGCCGTGTTTTTTTTGACACACTTAAAAGACGAACATACATGGGATTTTTTTTGTTCTTATTCATATATTCAGTATATCATATGTAAAAAAAATTTTTTATTGTCCTATGTTTAAAAAAATGATATAATGTATGAGCCTTGTTTTTGAATAATATTGCTTTATTGGTGTGATAAACAACGTACTATGAGATTTTTTCGTGTAATAATAAACATTTTTGTTTCTGTGACACTTTTTGTAGGAATGGGGTACGCATTTCATTTTTTTGTATTTGCTGAAACAAGTGTTTATGCAGAGGATGAGGTAAAAATACAAACGGAGACACAGATTTCCATTGTCGATATGGATGGAGACGGACTCGTAGATGAAATTGAGAATGAATATGGAACCGATCCAGTTAAAGTTGATACTGATAGTGATGGATATACAGATGGACTCGAGGTACTTGCGGGATATAATCCTTTTGGTGTTGGCAAACTTAAAGATGCGATTCTTCCAGAATCAGCGAAAAAAGATTTTGATGATGATGGTATATATAATATATTAGAAACACTTATAAGTACGAATTATAAAAAAGCCGACACAGACGGAGACGGACTTACAGATAAGTTCGAAATTAATTGGGGGTTTGATCCTTTGAACAAAGACACGGACGATGATGGATACGAAGATGGTGCTGAGCTTGTCCACGGATATAATCCATTAGGAGGCGGTTATTTAAGAGGTGTAGAAGATGTTCAGTCTAGTGATACTTCAAATACACAGACAAATAATGATAATACAGTAACAAATCCGAATTCCTCATCACAAACAACACCTACAACAAGCACGCCGAGCACGAATTCTGATTCTGATGACGATGGTCTTTTGGATGTTGACGAGAGGATGCTCGGAACCGATCCATTTAAAAAAGATACAGATGGAGACGGCGTATCGGATTATGATGAACTTGTAAACAGAACAAATCCGCTCAAAAAATAATATTTTTTGGAATTGTATTGTAATTATTTCCGTGTTTGCGGAAATTTATTTTATATAAAAGGTTTTTTCGATTAGTTTTGAAATCTTCTTTATCTTGCGCTATAATATACTTCGTCCTTCTAACTAATTTATTTTTTATATTTTAATATTATGAACGAGTTTCTAAAAAAACACAGCATACCAATTGTGGTTGGAATTATTAGTGGAATGATAGGCGCCTTTATAATATTAGGAATCGTGGCTGTACGAGTTAATCCGCATATTCGCGACTTTGATAGGAAGATCGCATCTGTTTTCAATGATAAAGATAGTGTTTCAAAAAATGATTCTGTTACCGATACGAATAAAAAAGCGAATATTAATGGAAGCGATAGTGAGAGAATCGTAGCCACTGTTAAACAGGCAAATCCGGCGGTTGTTTCAATTATTCTGACAAAAGATGTTCCAATTATCGAGCAATATTATGAGAACCAACCTGCAAATCCATTTGGTGATGATTTTTTCGGAGACTTTTTTCAACCCTTTCAATTTCAGGTGCCGAAATATCGTGAAAAAGGAACAGAGAAAAAAGAAATTGGAGGAGGATCCGGTTTTTTTGTTTCGTCTGATGGGCTTATAGTTACAAACAAGCACGTTGTTTCAGAAAAAGACGTCGAGTATACGGTATATACAAATGACGGCAAAAAATATCCAGCAAAAGTTATTGCTACAGACCCCGTCAATGACATAGCTGTGATAAAAGTAGAAGGAAAAGATTTCACATATCTTTCTTTTGGTGATTCGGGAACTCTCGACCTAGGCCAAACAATAATAGTCATAGGAAATGCGCTTGCGGAGTTTCGAAACACGGTTTCTGTGGGCGTTATATCAGGTCTTGCTCGTACGATTATGGCTGGAGATATGATGGGACAATCAGAACAACTTGAAAATCTCATACAAACGGATGCGGCAATTAATCCAGGAAACTCAGGAGGCCCATTACTCGATCTAAACGGAAACGTAATTGGAATGAGTGTCGCGAAAGCCTCAGCCGAAAACATTGGGTTTGCTCTTCCTTCAAATCTTGTAAAAAATGTCGTCGAGTCTGTAAAAACAAATGGAAAAATAGTGCGTCCTTATCTAGGAATAAGATATGTAATGATTACAGAGGAATTAAAGAATGCGAACAAACTCCCGTTTGAATATGGAGCTCTTGTTGCTCGCGGAGAAACACAGGATCAGCTCGCTGTTTTACCGGGATCTCCGGCAGATAAGGCTGGAATTGTAGAAAATGATATTATTCTTGAAGTCGATGGTCAAAAGATAGACAACGATCACTCACTCGTATCACTTGTGAAGAACAAGAAGGTAGGAGATGAATTAAAATTAAAAATATATCACAAAGGAGAAGAAAAGACCGTTTCCGTTAAACTCGCTGAAATGCCAGAATAATTTTTTCTAGTATAAAAATTAAAAACCTCGGTTAGTATTTCACTAATCGAGGTTTTTTTGAATTTATTTTTTTGAAATCATATAAAATTATACAATTTCTTTTGTCGCTATATCTGGTTCAAGATAAAAACATGTTTCAGCTATTTCTTCTCCTTCGTCAAATATTCGTATGAAGCACTTTTGTTGTGGTCCAAAAGGAATATAGGAGAAGTTTGCCACCAGATCAGAAAAACGAATTATTTTTGGTTTCTCGTCTTTTTTATTATCGTCCTGACTTCCGAAAACATCTATAATGATATAAAATTGTTTTTCTTTTCTTTCCGGATTTTTTAAGTATTCTTCAATTCCTTTTTCTTCTTCCGGGTGAGATGCTTTTAGATGAAAAGATATAATAACGTTTCTGTAAGTGCCATCGGGTACGAAGGAGTATTCTGCGTGCAACGTAACCATTCCTTTTAATTTGAGTTCTCTTTTAAAAAAAGAGCTTACAAGACCTGAAATTGGTTTCTCTTTCTTTTCTTCTTTTTTTAAAATTCTCAGAGTTCCATCAATTAATCCTTTTTTTTCATACCAACCAATTTCTTTTGAGGTATATTTTTCTTTTTCAATATTTTCTATTAAAGTAGAAAAAACGTCATAAAATTTTTCAATCTTTGGAATAAGGAGCGTATTACTAGCAGACAATGCTCTGCGTAAAGCTGTTTCAGCGTTGATAAGCATATATGACGAAAGGAAGCCACTGTATCGGCTGTTTTCGGATTTATTAATTTCTAAAGTAGTTTCTTCTATTATTTTATCGATCCATTGATTTGCTCGTACATCTATTCCAGAATCACACCAATAAAGCTGTGGATCGTCTTTTATAGCACGAGAAATCGGTCGTGTGACAAAGTGATCACCATCTTCGAATGAACGATTTTTGGTTAATAATTCGCACACGAACCGAAACGCTCGGATTCTCACTTGTTCACTTTTATTGGATTTTTGGATATACCAGTCTATGAAGTCGACAGTTTCACTGAACAGTTCTTTATGAAGGTTTTCGTTTGTCACAATTTCGGACAATAAAAATTCTATTTCCTCTATAAAACGTTGAGAATGGATTTCTGGTATTTTTGTTATGACTTTAATACATTTTTTCCTAATTTCAACATAAGAACAATCCATAAAGACACCAATAGGATTTTTTGCAATATCCCGATCATCATAACGTTTAGTAGTAGCTAATTTTAACTCACTGAGACCATAGTTACTCATAGTAACCGCCTTTCTTGATGCGTACCCATCCGGGCACTGTTTTTATCTGTTAATGTACTTATAATCCGCATCCGCGGATCGTTGTATAATGCACCAAAACAAAAATACGTGCAAGTGGAGTATTGTGAATTAGAGAAAAACCGCTTTTTCAAGCGGTTTTTCAGAGTCTTCATTAATTATAAAAAAATTTTTTAAATGAAAATTCTGCTATTATATAAATTTTGATCCTTTATTTCACTCCGCTCATAAACGGACAAAATTTATATAATAACAGAATAATAAAAACCGACTCCTTTTTTGAATGTTTTTACACTCCAACTATAAAGTTCACGACATCACCATCTTGAATGATATAATCTTTTCCAAGTGTTTGCATGAGGCCGGCTTGTTTTACTGCCAGTTCATTACCAAGACGATCTAGATCAGCATATTTAATTACCTCTACACGTATAAAGTTTTTTTCAAAATCAGTATGAATGACTGCGGCAGCCTGAGGAGCTTTTGTGTTTGCTCGCACTGTCCATGCACGGCTCTCATCGGGACCGGTTGTGAGAAACGAAACAAGATTAAGGGCTCTGTAACATGCCAGAATCATACGATCTAGTCCCGTGTAGCTGATACCAACCTCTTTCAGGTATTGTTTCGTATCGGTCTCGTCCATCTCGGCAAGTTCCGCTTCCATCAAGGCGCATATCGTTACTTCTGGGGTTTCTTGATGTGAGAGATGATCGAGAAAATCAGTATCTATTTTTTTTGCTTCGGCGATTGCCGTGTGTTCATCGACATTTCGTATGTAAATAAAAGGTTTTGCTGTAAGGAGTTGAAACTGGTGTGCTGTTTTTTTCTCCTCATCTGAAAACTCAACAGTGTTTGCAAGTTTGTCAGCGGAAAGTGCTTCTTTGTACTTTATTGCAACAGTGTATTCCATTTTCGCCTCCTTATCTCCTAGACTAGCTTTTTTCTCTGTAGCAGAAATGCGTTTATTAACTGTATCCAGGTCAGCAAAAATAAGCTCGAGTTTTATGATATCAATATCATCAGTGGGATCAATTCGATCATATACATGAATTATTTTTTCGTCTTTAAATTCTCTCACTACCATTGCAATTGCATCGACCTCTCTAATGTGTGAAAGGAATTGATTTCCAAGCCCCTCCCCTTGAGATGCTCCTTTTACGAGTCCCGCGATATCAACAAACTCGATCGTTGTTGGAACGATTTTTTTTGATTCTGATATTTCCGCAAGTCGATCAAGACGTTTATCAGGTACTGCAACAACTCCGATGTTCGGGTCTATAGTGCAAAACGGATAGTTTTCTGCAGGAACCTGTTTTTTCGTAAGCGCTTTGAATGCCGTTGATTTTCCTACATTCGGAAGACCAACAAGTCCTATTTGTAATCCCATAATTATATAAAAATCAGTCAAAATGTAGCACAGTATATCCGTTTAATCAATTCATAATTCTTGTTTTATTCAATCATGTGCTACACTATGTATATATAATCCCAACTATTATGAAAAAATTATTAAAACTGATAACAGATCAAGGAGAGAAGGACACCCAGATGAGAGATATGGTGTTTAGAATATCTCGGGATATTCAAAGAATGAGCAAGGCGGCAATATATGCTCTCCACAGAGAAGAGGTGGCAGAGGCTCGTATCGCAATAGCAAAAGCAGAAAAAGATCTAGTGAAAATGTACAAAGTGATAAAAGGTACAAGATTTGCTTATGATGCGAATTATCTCGGAGCATGCGAAGAATTTCTAGAATCTTTTTATCTAATGAAAGTATTTCAGCATAAATCATTGGATGTGTTTGATGGGTTTCCTGTATCATACGATCAATATGGAGGAGCGCTCGCAGATGTTACAGGAGAGTTAGTTAGAAGAGCTGTTAATATTGCAGGAGAGAAAACATTAAAAGAACTCATTTATTTTAAATCAATTTCAGAAGAGCTTGTTTCGGCTATGGCTCGCATGTTTCTTACGGGTCATTTAAGACAGAAGTTCGATGAAGCGAAAAGAAACCTTCATAAAATAGAGGAGATTATATATGGGGTTCGTAGAATACACGGTGAATAAAGTCGATGTTTCACACCTGAGGTGTTAACTATAAATGAAATAAAAAGAGTGTTGTTACAGGGCTTATATAAGCCGTTTTATAGAGTTATCCACTTTTTTATAAACACTAATATTGACAATTATTAATAGGTGCGCTATGATGATAGTGAACGATTGATTAATTCCCAAAGAGAGCGACTTCAAACCCTAAACCCGATTTGAATTCATTCTCTTGGAATGAATCTTTTAACAGATTGATTTCAAGGTTCTGCATGCATTTTTGGGTATTATGTATGCAGAAGATCTTATCCTTAGGGGTTAGGTCTTAATCTCTCTCCTATCTTTAGGAAAACCAAGTTTTGGGTATCTTGGATTTCCACAAGTTCTCTATTTTGGAAAGCCTCGGCTACTGGCCGAGGTTTTCCGTTTTTATATTCTAAAAAGACTTTGACTTTTTCGTATATGGGTATACAGTAATATAAATAAAATAATTTAAATAAAAGCAATTAAAACTTATTGTTAAGCTTGAAAATAAATTTAACTTTTGATTAAAGAAAAGGAGTTTGAATATGACTTGTGTAGACATTGAAAAAACAGAACTAAAAAAAACAGAAACATTTAATTTAAAAGAAGAAGAAACAAAAAGTCTATATCAAGCCGTTATTGGCACGCTACCAGAAATAAAAGAATACGAAGGTTTTTGTATCATAGGACCCAGTGGTACATATTTTGGAACGGCACATACTGTTAACGAAGCTATTTCAATTATGATGAAAAAAGGTCTTAATTCAGACAGTTTTATTTTCTCAGAATCAAATAAATGTATCCAAGATTTGTATGAGATTATAAATCAACTTCCTATTTCTCAAGGAGTTGTTTCTAGACCGTGGTTTCGTACTTGTCCGATCTTTTTTTATAAGTGCAAGAATAAAGACGATATTTTGTATCTTTTATTTCCTTGTTAAAAAACTAACAATATATAGGTCCGCTTTTCTCACGAGAGAGGCGGACTTTTTGTTTTTCGTATCACTGGTATACTGTCTATATGCGAATTGATTTCAAAAAAGAATTAAACGAGGAACAACACAGAGCTGTCGAACAGGGAGATGGACGTTGTCTTGTGCTTGCAGGAGCTGGATCTGGAAAAACTCGTACGATAGTATATCGCGTAGCTTATCTTCTCGAGCACGGAGCACGGCCTGATGAGATATTGCTTCTGACATTCACCAACAAGGCGGCGCGCGAGATGATAGAACGAGTCACCAAACTGCTCGGAGCCGAGGTGCGAGGAATGTGGGCGGGAACATTTCATCATGTCGCGAACAGAATACTTAGAATGTATGGTAAGACAATTGGTTTTTCTCCGGACTTTTCCATCCTCGATCAGGAGGATAGCAAGGATCTTGTGCGTAAGTGCATGAAAGAGTGCGGAATTGTTTCCTCGAAAGAAACTGGTATACCGGCTCCGGCAGTTGTACAATCTTGGATTTCGTATGCGGCGAACAGCAGAAAATCTCTTCGAAGTATAATTTTATCTCGCGCGCCGCAGGTTTCTGAGTATATTGGACGATTCGAGCAGGTAGAACGCGCATACCACGAACAGAAGCGTAAAAACAATTCAATGGATTTCGATGATTTATTAAACAACCTGCTTATTTTGATAAGAGATTCATCGGGTGTGCTCACACAAACAGGGGTCCAACTTTCGCAAAAGTTCAGATACGTTCTAGTTGATGAATACCAAGATACGAACGTAATACAAGCTGATATTATTGATTGTCTCTCATCCGCACATAAAAATCTTTTTGTGGTAGGAGATGACGCTCAAAGTATTTATTCTTTTCGCGCAGCTGATATAAGGAATATTCTTTCTTTCTCGAATAGATATCCTGATGCGAAAACATTTAAACTTGAGACGAATTACAGGTCCACCCCGGAGATCCTTGAAATCGCAAACGAAATTATTTTGCATAATCCGGATCAATATCAAAAAACACTAGTGTCTGTTCTTGATAATCACACAAAACCCATTTTCGTAAGTGCTATGGATTCAGGACAAGAAGCTGAGTTTATTACTCGTACTATAGTTTCTCTTCGTGAAGAGGGCGTTCCTTCGTCGTCGATTGCTGTTCTGTTTCGAGCTTCTTTTCATTCTCAGGCGCTTGAAATGGAACTTGCACGCAGTGGTATTACATATGAATATCGAGGAGGTGTTCGTTTTTTTGAAAGAGCTCACGTGAAAGATGCAATAGCTTTTTGCAGAATATTTATTAATCCTTTTGATAGGTTATCTTGGCAAAGAATTCTCTCTTTATTTGGTGGAATAGGCGATATAGCGGCTCAGAAACTTGCGGATCATATTATAGAATTACAGGAAACAAATCAGGAAAAATGGCGTGAAAATTTGCGTCAGGAATCATTTTTTTCAATTGTTGGAGCTCGCGCACAAACGGGTTGGAAGGATTTTCTTCGTATATGGAACGCAGCGATAAATGCAGGAGAAAACAATCCTTCTGAAATCATCTCATCATTTATACAAGAAGGATATAGAGAGTATGTTTTAAGAGAATACACCGACGGAAGAGAACGACTTGATGATTTAACTCAGCTAGGAGTCTTTGCGCGACAGTATGAAACACTAGCCCCATTGGTTGCAGAAGTTGCGCTTCAAGAATCGTTTACTGCGGAGTGGAACAAAAATGAACGCGATAACTTATCGTATAAAGACAAAATAATTTTATCTACAGTACATCAAGCAAAAGGCTTGGAATGGGATACGGTGTTTATTATTAATGTTGCTGAAAACGGTTTTCCATCGGGGAGGTCTGTAGCTGAGGGAGGAATTGCTGAGGAAAGGAGATTGTTCTATGTTGCTTTAACAAGGGCTCAGAAACGTTTGTTTCTAACTATGCCTGTGATTGGTGGACAATGGGGAGGAAGTCAGCGCCAATCGCAATTTATAGACGAAATTCCATCGAATTTGCTTGATCGTAATACTATGGTTCCCGAGTATGCTGATGAGTTTGGGTACGGAAACGGATATTCTAGAAATACTCAAAAGAAAAATTCATGGGGAGGTTACAAAAAGAAAACAAAACAAAAAAGCGGTTACACAACTCCTTCTAAAAAAACATCAGATGAGATTTCATATGAAAAGGAAGAAGAGTATGATTTAAAACCGGGCAAATTCTTACCCGAAGTCGAGGATTTATGATTTGAGATGTGTTTTTTTGTGTATAAACAAATGTTATTTATAAGTTCATAATCAACTTGATTTTTTATTCTATAGGGTGTAGTTTGGTAATGAAAGGGTTTACTGGTGGTTAGATATTGGCTTATATAAAACAATCTTTGTTAAATGAGTCCTTTCAAACCCTTTTTAAAGAGATTTTTGTAAATTAAAAGGAGGATTTGTTTAGATAAGAGCGATATTTATAAAATACCATTTAATAAATAACACAAAGGGATATGTGGATTTATAAAATGTTAAAAGCTGATCCTGATGAAAAAACATCAGATCCAGGAGAGTAATGTTTAAAAAAACACGTGATCCGAAAAGAAAGGAGAGGGAGCTTAAATAAGTAAAAGGGATATATGATTAATTATAAATTATCACAAACTCCAGAAGACGGAGACGATGGTACTGATTGATTGATAATTATGAAAAGAGGTCTTAACGGATCTCTTTTTGTATTTTACTAATTTTCTTTAAAAAATTAAAAAGCTCAATAAAAGATTCTGCTATTTTTTTGTTTTGTATGGCAATAGCTCGAAATTCTTGTGTTTGGTCTTTGTTTGGTCTTTTGTTGATTATAACCGCATCATTTTTTATATAAATATCGAGATCAAATTTTTTAAATTCAAAATCCTTTATATCGTAAAAAACCATATCGTTTTCGTTTTTATCAATATTATGATCAAAAAAAGGAGTGATTATTTCTCTATATATACCCATTTTACGGTACAAAGAAACTGTTTCGTTTCTGTCTTTTTTGTTTTTAGAATAGACCCTTTTTCCTCTGATTATACGCATCGTTTTGTCGTTTCCATTTGAGATCATCTCATTTTTAAAAGATTTCCACTCATCTAAATTTAATATATGCACAACAGGTTTTCCGGTGCTTTGCATGTAGGCCTCGTTGACTATTGATGATAGGGTTAACCCTATGTTTTTTTGGAACTCTACTCTTTTTACTGCATCATCGTTTTCTTTTTGCAAGAAGTTTGAAAATCCAGCCGGATTTGCGAGTGCATAATTTCTACCTTCTTTTACAATGAGATTTTTTTCAATAAGGCGCTTCACGGAAATACTTACATTTTGTCCTGATGTTTCGATCATCCTGCCTATTTCTCCAGCGCCGGCCCTTCCTTTAATAACAAGTGCGGCATAAATTTTTGCCTCTGTTTCTCTCATACCTGCGGAAACGAAATTTTCGAACAATTGTTTAAATGTCATCATATGTAATAAGTATACACAATCCATTGATAAACAGCAATTCAGTAAGGGTATATTTTACCAAAAGTGGCTTATATACTCATCCTGTGGATAACTCGTAAGGAGTGCATTGACGAAATAGTGTATATTCTATATACTTAAATCAAGAATAAAAAAGGAAAGAGAGATCCAAAATATCCAAAAATACCCCATAAGTTCATATCATACCCAAAAACCTATAATCACTTTATTTTTTCTTTGTTAAAGAGCGTGTATTTCACGTATTTGTTTTTCTTTGTGCTTTTTAAGGCATGGAAGCATAAGGAAAATATTAAAAAATAAATGTAATTGTGTGCACAGGCATGGGCACATAATTATATATACAATACGGTGAAATACATACTCTTGGAATTAATGAAGGTATATAATATTTACCCCAACACCAATATGTAAGGCAATTAGTGAAGGGGTTTACTCCTATAATATCCCGTATACCCGAGTCATTAATTTCAAGAAATTAAAAAGGTACACATAACACCCGTAGTTTTTTTCAAACTCCCAAGTGTTATATTTCTGCAACCCCTCTTCTGTCTTTGCCCCGCAAACGGGATAAAACAGATTCGGGGCAAGTCTCTCTCCGAATCAATTGTGAAAATATCCCTCGTCGTGTTGAAAAACACGACTCGGGACAAGCTCTATAATTGTTTTCACATACGGCTCATATATTTCTTAATGGGTTACTATATGAGCCAAATTATGAAAACAATACCCATCCTGAAACAAGTTCAGGACAAGCCCTGAAACAAGTTCAGGACAAGCCCTGAAACAAGTTCAGGACAAGCCCTGAAATAAATTCAGGGTAAAAATCTTCAAAAAACAAAAAATACCAATAAACAATAATGTTTATTGAAATGTAATTTAAAAATCCTTTGAAAGGAGGTGAGTATAATGAGTGAATATAATAAAAACGATGCTGCAAAAGATACTAAAACAACAGAATCGGAAGTTTCTTCTGCTTGGCACGATGCTAGAAATGACGCTGTAAAATCAGGAGACTTAGAAGAAAGAAATATTAATAAGGTTTCTGATTCAGAAACAGGGAAAGAATTGTACGAAATTTTTAAAGAAACTGTTAATCCAAAAAACGGTTCTTAATTAGAATCAACAAATCCTCAAAAGCCGTGTAAAAACGGCTTTTATTTTTCGTAATAAACTTTGTTTTTTCAGTTCTTTATTGATCGTTTCTGAAATATACCAACTAAAATACAAGCAAAAATGAGTTCTTTTTTCTTTATTTATTTTGTTTGATAAGTATCTTCGCGCACTTATTGGAATATCTGATAATAATTTATGTGTAAGCATTATTTTTTCTTTTTCCGAGAAAGAAAATCTATTGATATTGATCGAATTCTCAATTAAAGGAAAAAGATATTTTTTCGTTTCAGTGTAATCTGTTGTATCGTTTTCTAATAACGAAATCTCGTCCTCAAATTTTAATTTATGAAATTTGTTTTCCATGAAAAGTTTTATACTTTTATTATAGCAAACGTGTTTAAAAAACACTAAAAACAGAAAAGGGTAAGAAATAAAATGCCCTTAGCGGTTTTTTCAAAAATTGCTTTTTTTATGTGATGATACCTGATATAGTATTTATGTATAAACAGATGTTATTTATAAGTTCATAATTAACTCAATAAAATGGATTTAAAAGAATTTATAAAAGGAGAAGCAGTTAGACAAGGTTTTGATTATGTTGGTTTTATAACACCAACACAATCTTCGTTTTGTAAAGAAGTAAAAGAGTGGGTTGTAAACGGAATGCATGGTGATATGGGGTGGTTTGCGCGAAATATCGAGACAAGGCTCGATCCTCGTAAATTATTTGAAGAAATAAAAACCATTATTGTGCTTGGGGTTTCGTATGTTCCACCGAAAGATTATTTTGACCCGAAAAAAGCAAATGATCCAAGTCGAGGCATTATCGCTAGATACGCACTTTTTGATGACTATCATAAGGTTATTGAGCGAGCGCTTAATAATTTGATCGAATCAATAAAAACAAAGTGTGAAAAAGACTCGATATTTCGCGCCTACGTTGATACTGGACCAATCCTTGAACGCGAGTGTGCTGAGCGCGGCGGCATCGGGTATATAGGAAATAATAAAAATCTTATCACGAATAATCATGGTTCGTATGTGTTTCTTTCTGAAATAGTGTGTAGTATTTATATTGAGCCGGACGAACTTTTTTCACAATCTCAACAATCCGTTCAATCAAAATCATGCAATCAGTGTATCCGATGCCGCCGCGCGTGCCCGACAGTGGCTCTAGGAGAAGATGGTTTCTTGGACTCCAGAAAATGTATTTCTTATCTGACAATTGAGTATAAAGGAGTAATCCCAGATGAGTATGAAGAAAAAATTGGAAATAGAATATATGGATGTGATACATGTCAGGAGGTATGTCCTTGGAACAGAAGTTCTAATATAGAAGGAAAAATATCCTCGTTTTTTTCTTTTCGCGATGATCTAGTTTATCCATTTCTGTTGGATTGTATCGAAATTACGGATAGTGATTTTATACGAAGATTTAACAACTCACCAATAAAAAGAATAAAACACTGTGGTTTTATAAGAAATATTCTTGGTGCGATTGGGTGTTGGGGTTCAAAAGAAGCATTACCACATGTCGTAAAAAAACTTTTTGATAACAACGAGGTTGTGCGTGCAACAGCCGTCCGAGCCATGACTCGTATTATTAAAAAAAATCCCGGAGAAAAAAAGGAGTGTTCTATAATTATTGAAAAAGCTTTTAAAGAAGAAGATTCTTCGCTTGTAAGAGGCTTTTTTAAGTCATTTTTTGGCTAACTCTTGCTAAAGAACAGTTTTTTAAGTACACTAAAAGTAGTTTTTATGACAGTACAAGCTAGAATATTTCTTATATTAGGTTTTTTTGCCGCAGTCGTAGTATTGCTTGGTTTTTTTGTGTATACACATAAGGTTGAAATATCAGAACAAAAAGACATAAAAGAACAACAAGTAAGACAAGTTCGTGTACTTACGTCTGATGGTGTAAGTATAGGAGCTGATTATACTAGAAGTAGTAAAGAATACGGAGTGATTTTAATTCATGATATTGGAGGTAATGCCAGTGATTGGGGTGATACGAATGATATTCTCGTAAAATATGGATTTTCTGTTCTAGCGATTGATCTTCGTGGACATGGTCGTTCGAGCGGAGATTATACGGCATTTACTTCTCGTGATTTTCAAGCGATGAAGTATGATATTCTTGCAGGATATAATTTTTTGAAATCACGAAACAAAGACATGTCCATATCTTTGATGGGAGCTGGTTTCGGAGCAAATCTCGCGATTGCGGTAACCAACGATTCTTTGTTGAGTGGTTCTATAGCGAATCTTCTTTTGTTTTCTCCAACAACAGAAGCAAGAGGAATAAATACGTCCACGTACATGCAACTTTATAGTAACCCAGTACTTATTGTTGCATCAAAACAGGATACTATTGCTTTTCAATCTAGTGAATCATTGTTTTTCGGAAGTCCTACAAATGATCGTCTAAAGAAATTCGTTGCGCTTGAAGGGGCTCAAAATGGCGTAGGAATGCTTACATCACAACTCAAACGAAGTATTGTAGAGTGGCTTCGGACTGTCACATATTTTGTTGAAGGGAAAACACCAGGAAGTACGCTTGATGAAACGATTAATACAATTAAGTTTAACTAGGGCCTATGTCACACGATGAAAAGCATATTATAGTGCTTGATTTGGAGACAAAGCGTTTATTTGGAGAAGTTGGCGGAGGAAACAAACAAAATCATTTGCTTGGTATTTCAACATGTGGAATATATGATTCAAAAACCAATGAATATCGAGCTTATCATGAAAATCAACTTCATGAACTCAAAGATGTTCTAGCTTCTTGTGATCTTGTTGTTGGATTTAACTCTATCTCATTTGATTTCGCTGTACTTCAGCCTTATTATCCCGATTTTGATCTAAAACAAATTACTCATCGCGATATTCTTGTTGATATAACAAATCGTATCGGTCATCGTCTAAAACTCGAATCAGTCGTCGAATCAACGCTTCTTTCTCATAAATCAGGAGCTGGTCTCGATGCGGTGAAATATTATCGTTTAAAAGATTGGGAGTCGCTTGATGCTTATTGTCTCAACGATGTTAAACTGACACGCATGCTTTATGATTATGGATGCCGACATGGACGAATATGGTATCATCAAGGAGGTGCGAAAACGCCAATTCAAGTCACATGGTCCGAAACACCTACTATTGAGGATGTTGTTCGTACTGCATATATGAATGGAGAACAACTTGGAATAACATATCTTGTTCCGGAGGATGTTGAAAAGCACGAGTTTTTACAACACGTCATCGATGTTCAAAATATCAAGGATAATAAGGTGACGGCATGGTGTCATACAACAGAAAGCCAGATGGTGTATGATCTTAATTTTATAATGGATGTGAACGTAATAGGTAAGATGAACGCTTTTCAGGCAAGCTTATTGTGATTTTTTCATAACTCGAAATTTTTTCAATTAAAAACACCTCTGAATGTTTATCAGAGGTGTTTGGTATATTATTGATATAATTGCATTGTTAGTTCTAGAGCTGTTGAAGACAGACCCTTCCCGACATTTTTCCAGTATCTTTTTGTCGATTTGATTCTTTGTGCTGTTTCCTGATTTTCTGTAGAATCCTTGATAATTATATTAAGAATTTCTTTCCAAACCTCGGGTTTGTTTTTTCTTCCTTTAATGCTTTTTCCTGTAGGAATGACAGTCGTATTTGGTCCGTGAGCGTCATTATCAGAGTGGTCGTAATTTTGTCCTGTGGCGATATACCCGAATGCCTTGTGTTCAAGAGCTCTGCGAATTACATCGAGACCGGTTTTTTCTTTTTCCATAGTAAGATCTGTAATAACCAGATCGGTTTCTTCTCTTTTTAAGATCTCGATCGCTTCTGATCCATTGGAAACGAACACGACGGATAAGTCCCCGTTGAAATTAATTTCTTCGAAACACTTTTTCGCTGCGACGATGTTTTCTTCAGTATCGTCCGCAACAAGAATGCGAAGCCAATTACTTTGTTTTAAAATATCAATGATTTTTTCTTTTTCCATTTCAATTCTCCTTGTCCCGTTCGCGGGGCTTTTTATTTTGAGAGCTGTTTAATAATTTTTATTTTATTGTTTCAATCTATTATAGAAAATATATTTAATTCTGTCAAATACCAAAAACAATGTTTTTAAGCCAAAAAACATCGTTTAATACATTTTTAAGCATCTAATGCGGCGTCGAGTGTGTTTTTAAGTAATAGGGCAACAGTAATTGGTCCGGCTCCTCCTGGGACGGTGGTCATCCATTCGACGGTTCTTTCCACTTCTTTCTGATCCGTATCGCTAGTGATAGTCCCGTCGGGTTTTTTTATAAAACTCATATCAATAACAATTGAGCAGTGTTTAAGCATATCATGAGTAACACTATGAGGGGCTCCGACAACAGTGATAATAATATCAAAAGATTCATTTTCGATTACCGAGTGATCCGTGCCATATAGGTGTGTTTTCGGAATAATACTATACATACTGCACGCGAAAGAAAGAACATCAGCTAGTGGTTTATTCTTCGTTATAATAAGTGCGCGTTTGCGATCGAGTCGAACATTTGTATATTCAAGACATTTTCGGAGAGCGCCAGCAAGCGGTGGTTCAAAACAGTCCTGACCATAAGTATATTTTTCGATTGTGTGTGGATTAAGACAATCAACATCCTTCGATGGCTCTATATGATTTAGTATGTTTTGTGTATTAATGTGTTTCGGGAGTGGTAATTGCACCATTACACCATGTATATCTGGGTCATTGTTTAAAAATGTTATTGTTTCTATTATTTCTTCTTCTTTTGATTTTTCTGGTAGTTTATACAAAGCAAACATAATACCAACTGATTCAGCTCTTTTTTTCTTTATGGCTATATAAGACAAAGATTCTGGTGTTTCTCCAACAAGTACAATAGCTAGATGTGGTGTTATATTGCTTTCAGCAATGGTATTTTTTACCGATTCATGTATTTCCTCGGCAATTAAAGTACCATCGATATGCTGTGCTTTATGTGTCATATATCATAATTATGTGCATTATAAGAATTATTAGCAATGGAAAACATGTGATTTCTGACGTTTTTGGGCTATATTTGTTTGTTTTTTTCGTATATACTGGTTTTGTTATTGGTAATAAAGCGATATTTTAAATATCACAATTTTTGTAACATATGTCTTCTGATAGAAAAACATGCAAACATTTTGGGGTGTGTGGTGGTTGCCAGTTTCAAAATATTCCATACGAGGAACAGGTGATTGAAAAAGAAAAAAACACCAAGAAGCTTTTAAATGCGGTTATTTCGGAACAGCTGTGGGAAGACACTGTTCGGTCTTCTAATATATGGGAATATCGATCAAAAATGGAATATTCTTTTGGAGGAAACCTTGATCGCACTCTTCTAGGACTTCATACAAAAATTATTTCATCAAATGAAACAGAAATACTTGGAGGAGTTTTTAGGGTTGATGAGTGTCCTTTGTTTTCAGGATCGGCAGGAAAATTTTTGAAGATTATCTCTGATTGGACTGAAACACATGGTTTTGTCTCGTATTCAACACGCAAACACACTGGTTTTCTTCGTCATTGTATTATTCGTGAAGCAAAACACACGAAACAAATAATGATCATACTCGTTCATTCGTCTTTATATCCTATTGATACATATGAAGCGTGTCGCGCTCATCTAGCAGAGAAATTGAAAGAAGCAGGAGTTAATACTTTTATTGATGTAGAAAATGATGCGCAAGGAGATGTTGTCACATATGGAAACGAGACTGTTCTTTTCGGTTCAGGATATATCGGAGAGTATTTAAATACGGGTGTTTTTGAGAAAAATAAATTTATTCCTGATGGAAAAAAATTAGAATTTCGAATACGTCCTGAAACGTTTTGGCAGGCAAACAGTCTCATGATTCCTGAATTATATGGTGTCGCATGTGAGTATTTGGCTCCTAAAAAAGACGACATAGTACTTGATTTGTATTGTGGTGTAGGTTCCATATCTTTATTTATATCCTCTCTTGTTGGTAGGGTTGTTGGTATGGAAATCGTTCACGAGTCGGTAAATCAGGCGCGCCAGGCCGCCCTACTTAATGGAATAAGCAACGTACAATTTCATGTTGGCGCTATTGAAAACGATATGGAAAAAATAGATCTTTCCAATATTTCAAAAATTATAGTGGATCCTCCGCGCGTCGGTGTTCATAAAAAAGCAATTTCTGCAATTAACACAAGTACGGCAAATAGACTTGTTTATATATCATGCAAACCAACCTCTTTATTAAATGATTTACCATTGTTTTTTGAGGGCGGCTGGCGCGCCGAAAAAGCTCGTATGATTGATATGTTTCCTCATACGGAACATGCAGAGGTCGTAGTTTCTTTAGTGAGGTAGGGTAATATCGCAAGAAAAACCATCATCAATGAGTCCTATGTGTTCTTTGATTGCGCGCATACGCTCACACGCCTCTTTTCTAGCGTGATCTGCTCCATTGCTTAACATTTTTTTCACCTCATCTATATTATCTAATAGTTCGAGACGTCTTTTTTGAATAGGGGTAAGTTCGTTTATAATATGTTCCGCAAGAGTTTTTTTGAGTTCTGAAAATTGTAATACTCCGTCATTATATAATTGTTCAAACCTGTTTGCGTCCGATATTCCTCCAAACGCACGAAGCAGTTCTATTAGATTTTTCACTCCAGTTCCCATGCTGCCACGTCCATCGGATTTTGTTTCGGTGACAGCACGGTTTATTTTCTTTACGATTATATCTGGATCATCAAACATTCCAATATATGAAGCGGACGCGTCTGATTTTGACATTTTTTTATCAGGATTAGAAAGAGACATGACACGAGGTATAATCGGTTCGTATATCATCGGTTCCGTAAAATAAGGTGGTTTTCCGGTTTCTTCGCAGAAAAGTCTGTTGAATTTTCGAGCGATTGTGCGCGTTAGCTCGACGTGTTGATACTGGTCCTCTCCTACAGGAACTATATCGGCATTAAAAAGAAGAATATCGGCTGCCATAAGCACAGGATATGTGAAAAGCGCAGCATTTATATTGTTCTCGTTCTTTTGTTTTTTATCTTTGAACTGTGTCATGCGCTCAAGCTCGGCAATAGGTGTTATAGAATTGAGAAGCCACATTAATTCAACATGTTCTTTTACATGTGATTGTATATATATGTGAGCATTTTTTATATTTATTCCTGATGCGAGATAAACAATCGCGGCGTCGAGAGCATTAATCCTCCTTATATCAGGATCATTGTGAATACTAAGCGCGTGAAGATCAACAATAGTAAAATAACAAGTGTTGTTTTTACTTAATTCAACCCAGTTTTTTATAGCTCCAAGGTAATTTCCTATATGTAAACTTCCTGTAGGTTGAGCGCCTGAAAACGCCTTTTTTCCTTTAACTTCGCCTTTTATAAAATAATTCTTTTCCGCCATAAGTGTTGTGTAATTGAATACATAATAGCAAAACATTGTTATTTTAGCCAATCGTAGCAGGAATAAAATAAAAAACCCTCGATACTTTTGTATCGAGGGGGAATGTTTTATTATTTTTTCAGAACATTTGCAACCGCCTTAGCGACACATCTATCATTTCCCGAAAGTTTAATCGCTTCAAACATTTCGGTTTGCGACATTTTTTTCCATTTGATCTGTTTTACAACCGCCTTAGCAACGTCCGAATCATTCCCGGAAAGCTTGATCACTTCAAACATCTGATCGACGGATAATGTTCCGGTGTTTACAACCGTCTTAGCGACAATCGGATTATTCCAGGAAAGTTTAATAACTTCAAACAGTTCCTTATTCGAAAGTTTCCCTGTTTTTACAACATCTTCAATGAAACGCCAATCATTCCCGGAAAGCTTGATCACTTCAAACATCTGATCGACGGATAATGTTCCGGTGTTTAAAACCGCCGCAGCGACATACCAATTATCCTCGGAAAGCTTAATAACTTCAAACATCTGATCGACGGATAATGTTCCGGTGTTTACAACCGCCGCAGCGACACCATGATTATTACCGGAAAGTTTAATCGCTTCAAACATTTCGGTTTGCGACATTGTTTCCCATTTGATCTTATTTACAACCGCCTGAGTGACACTCCAACGATTTCCGGAAAGCTTAATAACTTCAAACATCTGATCGACGGATAATGTTCCGGTGTTTACAACCGCCGCAGCGACACCATGATTATTACCGGAAAGTTTAATCGCTTCAAACATTTCGGTTTGCGACATTGTTTCCCATTTGATCTTATTTACAACCGCCTCAGTGACAATCGGATTATTACCGGAAAGCTTGATCGCTTCAAACATTTCGGTTTGCGACATTGTTTCCCATTTGATCTTATTTACAA
>CAZGFX010000001.1:62483-227280 GCA_964524845.1 uncultured Gammaproteobacteria bacterium | reverse complement strand
ATCGCTTCAAACATTTCGGTTTGCGACATTGTTTCCCATTTGATCTTATTTACAACCGCCTGAGTGACACTCCAACGATTTCCGGAAAGCTTAATAACTTCAAACATCTGATCGACGGATAATGTTCTGGTGTTTATAACCGCCTTAGCGACATACCAACTATTTCCGGAAAGCTTGATCGCTTCAAACATTTCGGTTTGCGACATTGTTTCCAATTTGATCTGGTTTACAACCGCCTTAGCAACGTCCGAATCATTCCCGGAAAGCTTGATCGCTTCAAGCATCTGATCGACGGATAATGTTCCTGTTTCAACCAATAATTTTAAATGTAAATTATTCATGACAATCTCCTTTTTTCAGTTTGTTTTTCTTGTTATTTATATCGTTTGATAATACTCTTTACTATCGATTTTGTCAAGTCCTAGTTTGGGTATCAAAAAACCTGTTATTTTAGCCAATAACAGGTTTTTGAAGGTGTTTTTTTGGTTGATTAAACCTCAATAATTACAGGGAGTATCATTGGTCGGCGTAATGTGTGTTGATACAGGAAGAGACCTATATCATCTCTAATCTTGTTTTTGATATATTCTCCGTTTGCTTTCATACGAGGATCATCTTGTCCTATGATTTCACGAACCTTGTCGCGAGCTTCTTCTATAAGTTGACGTTGGTCTTTCATATAAATAAATCCACGTGAAATAATATCAGGACTTCCGACGAGTCTGCCGTTTGAAGATTGTACGACAGCAATTACGACAAACATTCCGTCTTGTGCGAGCGCTTCGCGATCTCTGAGTACGATATTTGAAACATCTCCGACACCAAGCCCATCAACGAAAACATAGTCAGATGGAACTTTCTCAAGAGTTAAATATCCAGTGTTTCCTTTATCAAATTCGATAACTTGTCCGTTATCAGCTATGAATACGCGTTCATAAGGGAAGCCAGAAGTGACTGCAGCTTCACGATGATGATGAAGAAAAGAGTGATTTCCTTCTATTGGAATAAGGTATTTCGGTTTGATCATATTTAGCATGAGTTTCAAATCTTCTTGTTTTGCGTGTCCTCCAGCATGAATATCCATCATTTTATAATTAATGACGCGCGCACCCTTCCTATATAGTGAATCAGTAAGGTTTTGTACTGTGCGCTCATTTCCAGGAACGACAGACGATGAAAATACGACAGTATCTCCAGGTTGAATAGTCAAAAATCTATGTTCTTCGTTGACTACGCGCATGAGTACGGCATTTGCCTCTCCTTGAGCACCGGTACAAACAACGAGAAGCTGGTTATCAGGAACTTTTTTCAAATCTTGCTCGCTTATAACAGTGTTTTTTTCATATTTAATATGACCGAGCTTGTGTGCGACCTCGATGTTTGTCTTCATACTATATCCTTGTATGAGAACTTTTCTCTTATATTTTTCAGCAAGTGTAATTATTTGCTGAACACGTCCTATGTTTGAAGCGAACGTACCTATAATAAGTCTGCCCATTACTCCTTGAAAGATTTCTTCCATGTTTCCCTTAATCTGCGTTTCTGAAAATTGATGTCCCGGGGCTGATGCGTTTGTTGAATCCGCCATGAGCGCGAGCACCTTCTCATTTCCAAGTTGTTCTATACGCGCCATATCGGGAGGAACATCTCCTGCTGGTGTAAGATCAATTTTAAAATCCCCAGTATGGACTATGATACCAACGGGCGTATGTATAATAAGTCCCATGGCATCAGGTATGTTATGACTGACACCGAAAAACTCTATTGTGAATACACCAAGTTTGATTGTCCCTCCTCGTTTTACCATTTGAGCATTCAAAGGTGGAATATTCGGGAAATCGTCATGCCTTTTTTGTATAAGTCCCATTGTTAGTGGTGTAGCGTATATTGGTGGATTGCCTATACGCGGCATAATATGTGGAATAGCTCCTATATGATCAAGATGACCATGAGTAATAATCACTCCTTTTATGTCCTTTTCGCGTCCATGAAGATAGCTTATGTTCGGGATGATATAATCGATTCCTGGCATGTTTTCTTCCGCAAACTGAATACCAAGATCAATGACAATAATATCATTCTCGTATTCGATAAACGTGCAGTTTCGTCCGACTTCTTCATTTCCGCCGACGACAATAACACGGAGCTTATCTTTATGAAACTGATGTTTAACTTGTGTTCTCGGAGCAATCGGGGAATTTAAAAGACTACCTCCTCTTGAACGTGCTTTCACAGCGTCCATCATCGGGTTTGGTTTACTGAAAGATCGTCCGCCATGGCGTTTCGGATCGTGAGATTTTTTCGCACCTTGTCGTTCGTATTGATGAGGACGATTCTTTTTTATGTCTCGCGAAACTTCTTTAAGAGAAATTCTTTTTGTTGTTCCGGCCAAAGGACGATTAACCTTATCTCGTTCATGTGACACTAATTGATTTGTTTCTTGTGTGGAATCGGATATTGGTTTTTTATGAACAACTCCTTCCGTACCATGTTCTCGTTTATATACTTGAGTTCTGGTTTTTCGATGTGTTTTATTCATCATATTAATTTATTCTATATATTGTAATTATTTTTTAAAAAGATCTTTCCTGAAAATAGTGTGCACCATATTGGATCGGACGACTCCGAGGAAATGATTGGTATAAGCAAGAAAGAGAACCTAATAAAGAAAAGTCCACATCAGATAGAACGGGATATGGATAATTCCCTACAAAGTTATATTTATTATGTGAGAGTGTGCTCGCAATACAGAGCTCAAAACATCAAAAGAATGATAGCATTAATTCTGAATTCTGTCCATAGATGCGGTTATCGTATGACAAAAAAAAGCTTCATAAATCAATAAAAAAGAGCTTATGATTGCCATTTTTTATTTGTGTGGATATACCATTTTTCAATATCATTGAAACGATCAGCGGGTTCGTTTATGCGTTCGATTGAAAAACCCTTTATCTTTGAAGACTGGGGATACACATAAGAAGGGGTATAAAGAAATATGGCGTACGCGAGTTCACTCAGAAGATTTTGAAATTCAATATACTTGCCATATCGAATAGTTGTATCTCCTGTTGATCGAGCTTCTTCGAGAAGTCTGTCAATATCCTTGTTTGCAAAAATAGAAAGAGCGAGACCAGGATCATTGGTTTGTGAAGAGTGCCAAAAAGGGTATGGATCCGGATCGGCTCCTACAATTTGACCAAAAAGCAAGGCGTCATAATTGCGCGGTTTAATAATTTCTCTCTGAATTTTATTTCTAGGAATAGTCTGAAGATTGACCGTGACACCAATTGCCTCCCAGAACTTTTTTACCATATCAGCAACCGCAAGCATTGGTTCCTGATCTCGAACAACGAGGGTGATATTAAGTTCCTCATTGTTTTTGTTTATACGTTTAGTGCCGTCTTTTTTCCATCCAGATTGTTCAAGAAGAAATTCAGAATATCCTGGATCATAATCATATCGTTTTACCTTACTGTGATAACCAAGATAACCTGGCAGAATCGGAGCATGAATAATTGTTCCTTCTTTTCCAAGTGCTTTGTTTAAGATTTGTTCCTTATTAAGTGCGATTGACAATGCTTGTCTTACTGATTTGTCTTGTAATGCCTTGTTTTTACGAGGATTCATAAATAATGCTGCATATTGTGGAAGTGTAAGTTCATGAAGCACGACAGAATTGTCTCCTTCGAAAGAACCTGTGTATTGTGCTGGTACATATGCGGTTGCATCAACATTGCCATTATGAATTGCTTCGAGCGTAGCGTCAAAAGAAGGATAAAATTTAAAAGTAATTTCATCAATATATGGAGACTGACCGTGATAATATTCATTTCGAACGAGTGTATATGATTTAATGAAGTCGCTTCTGTCTTTTTCAAATAATTTGAATTTATACATACCGCATCCAATAGGTTTTTGATTCAATTCACTTATTTGGTAATTACTGACAGATATCTCGGCCCACACATGTTCTGGTATGATGCCGACAGTTAGATTTGAAAGGAATGGAGCGAAGGGTTCTTTTAAAACGAATTGTATTGTCGAATCATCAATACTCGTAACCTCAATATCAGAAAAAAGATATCGTAAAGGACTGTTCAGTTCGGGATCTGTTATTGTGTCTATAGTAAACAATATGTCATCTATGGTGAGCGCTTCTCCGTCGTCCCATTTTAGATCTTTTCGGAGCACGATCGTATATGTTTTTTGATCTTCGCTTATAGAATAGCTCTCAGCGAGATCTGGAACAGTTGAGCCGGTAGAATCGGTTTTGAATAATCCTGAAAAAACAAGTTTCGCAATATCTCGATCAACATCATTATTTCCAAGAAGTACTGGATTGACATGTTTCACGCTTCCAATAAGTCCTTCTATATACTTACCTCCTTTTTCAGGTAGTTCAACAGTATGATTATTATAAAACAAAACACTTCCAGCAATAATCGAACCAAGAAGTGTCAGTGTTGCTATTGAAATAATTATTTTTTCAGGAACGGAAAGTACTTTATGAAAATAAATAATCTGATCAAACGACGGAAAAAACCGCCCTCGAAGACGATGAACCAGGGTGGTGTCATGAAGTTCGTGACGAGTGATTTTGTATGAATCAGTTTTCGCTCGTCGAATATTTTTGAAAAAACCAAGGACACTTCGCCTAATGGTACGAAACACTATCATGAAAGTGTATATTAAACAAAGAGATTAATAGCGGCAATAGCGAGAAACAAGGCTCCCAAAACAACAGTAATAATATGAAGTATTTTCTCAGGTCCTCTTTTGGTTCGATAAAACTCAGTATCGCCTCCGAATGCGGCACCTAGATTTGATCCTTTTTGCTGAATGAGAATAATAATCATAAGAAGAACAGCAAGCACAATCTCGACTATTTTGATGATATACGGAATGTTCATAAACAATTCAAAATTAATAAACAGGGGCAGAATATCATAAAAACATTAAAAAATCAATCCTTTTAAACACTTGGAGTTTCGTATAGAAATAAACGTAAAATAATAGAAAAAGTATTCAAAATTCATTATTTTTCAAATAATGTATAAGGTATTTATTGAAAAAATAAAAAAAGGAACATATTTAATGCTCCTTTATATTATAATTTAATACCTTAGTTTTTTTGATATTGATAGGCTAGGATTATGTTTTTTATTATATCCAAAACCTCTTGTTTTTTTTCTGAGTTGTATACGGTTAGTGTTACACGGCCTTCGAGGCCATATGTTTCTTTTACACCGAACAATTCTTTGGTAAGTATCATATCTCGTATTGATTCCACGAAGAAAAGAGAGAATCCTTTGAACAGCGCTCCTTTATAAAGGACCTTTGTGTACAGAAGGTCTCCTTCTGTATTCATTTTCGGCGGATAAATACTATATGTAATCACCATTGTTTCAGGAATGATTGCCGATATCAGTGCCCCAAGAAGCGATGAATCAACCGGTTCTTTGAGGAAAAGTGTTTTTATTTTATCGTCATTTTTTCCTTCCATTTCATCTAACACCAAACTGAAATATAATGAGTTGAAACAATCAAGTGTTGTCTCGCGTTTCTTATGATATTGCAGTTGTCGGTATTTGAACACAGTTATCATATTCTCGTCCAAATCACTGTGTTCATAGAAAGAAATGATCATTTTCATCATTTCCTGGCGATCTTTAAAGCCGTTTCCTGTTCCTTTCAAAGCCTCGTCTATAAGTTGTGCTGTTGGAGAGAGGTATGATTTCAGTTCCTTTTCGGTTATCGGGTCTCCCATAATTGGACGTGAAATAATATAACGATTATTTGAATCAGCCTTATGTACCGATTCAAAAAAACCATCTTCCGGCTCTTGAAAATTATAAGCAACGGCACACGCGCAATTTATTCCATCGAAATCTGATCCGTAGAAATGAATAGTTGGAAGCGAAGGATGAAGTTCAGAAGATATTCGTTTCTGTTTTTCAATAATTCCATACAACGTGCTTGGCCAGTTCTCTCGAGTATTGATAATAGCAAATGATGAGCCTTGTATTTGATCATACATTTCTTTATCAGATTCATTTTTGTGATGATCTATATAAAGAAGACCACCATTAAAACCTATTTGTTCCAGATGTTTAATCCAATCAAGTAGATTTTTTGTAAGAGGAAGATCATAGATAAGAACATTAAAGTTCTTTATATCATAATTTTCCGGTAAGCACATTGCTCTTTTGAGTGTTCGAATATTGGTTTCAAGAAATGTTCTGTAAATTCTGGATGCATCGATTATATTGAACGAATGCATCGTGTGATTAATTAGTTTACAAATGGGGTCAACACCAGCGTGTCCTCCATTTACACCATTTTGACCTGGTGGCGAAGAAGGTTTCGATGTTCGGGATTCCATTACAAACTCCTTGTTATGTTGTTTTTATTTATGTTTATTTTAAAAAATATTACCACGAAAGTATTAAAAAAGCAAGACACGGAATACGGCTTAATAGCGACACTATTTTATATATTTCTTTACTAATTTAGCCTTTTTATGTCCAATTAAGCGGATAATCTCCGAAATATCAGCCTCTCTTATTTTTTGAACAGAACCATAAAAATCAATAAGAATAACTCGTGTTTTTGGGCCTATGCCAGGTATTTCATCAAGAGAAGAAACAGTCATTTTTTTCTCCCTTGTTTTTCTGTGTCGCATAATACCAAATCGATGTGCCTCATCTCGTATGTTTTGAAGCAGAAGAAGCGCTGGGGCATTTCTAGGAAGGCGGATAGCCTTAGAATGATTTGGAATAAAAATCTCTTCATTTTGTTTTGCAAGTGAGATGAATGGTATGTTAGTGATATCAAGATCTCGCGCGGCCGCTAGCGCCGCGCCAAGTTGTCCTTTTCCGCCATCAATAACAATAAGATCAGGACGTGGAAAGGATTTGTCGTTTTCACTTAATCGCATCAGTCGGCGCGAGATAACTTCATAGATACTTTTGTAATCATCTGGTTTCGTGACACTTCTTATTTTAAACAACCTATACTGTTTTCGCTCGCTCGCGCCGTCAATAAAAACAGTCATAGAACCGTAACTTAATGTGCCTTGTGTGTTTGAAATATCAAAACACTCGATGCGGCGTAGCGGCCGCGCTATATGAAGCAGTTTTTGTAATTGTATAATTCCATGCGAAGCTATGCGTTCACGCGGAAGTTCAGAAAGACGATGATTTATAAGTGCTTCTGTTGCATTTTTGATGCTTATATCAAGTATTTGTTTTCTATATCCTCGTTTTGGCACAATGATATTCTCGATATTTTGTGACACAAGAGGAGATGTAATATTTTTTGGTAAAACATTAATCGGATGAGATATTATTATTAAATTAGGAGTGTCAGAGGATACTCTGTAATAATTAAATACATTCTGACGAAGAAGTTCGTTCATATCATTTACTCCTTTGTTCTTTATGACTGTGTTTTTTGAATCAATAATTCGACCATCGCGTACACAAAGGGCGTTATAAGCCACCAACTCATCTTTTTCTACAACCGAATGAACATTGAAATTTTCTTTGCGAGAGCTTATTACGGATTGTTTTCGTATAGTATTATTTATAGTGCGGATGTGATCACGAAATATTTTTGCTTTTTCAAAATCCTCGTTCTGTGCCGCGGCGTGCATTGCACGGGTGATTGATTCTATAAAATTATCGTAATGTCCACGCAAAATTTCTTTTATATTATTAATTGATATAGTATATTCTTCTTCTGATTGTTTTTTTTCACACGGACCACAACACAAACCAAGGTGATAAAGAAGACAAACTCTTCCGTTTGGAAGTTTTGAAAGATTTCTTTTGCAAGATCTGAAAGGAAAAACAAACCTAATTAATTTAAGCAATGATCTTATGTCGTTTGCCGATGTATATGGTCCAAAATATTCGGCATCCTTATCGGTTGTGTTTCTTGTTGTTTCAACTTGTGGAAAGGGTGTTTTTTTCGATATTTTCACATATAAATATGTTTTGTCGTCTTTTAAGTCAATATTAAAAGGAGGTTGGTGTTTCTTTATGAGCGTGTTTTCAAGAAGAAGTGCCTCGTGTTCATCCGTTACTATAGTGTAATTAATACGTTCACAACGAGAAATCATTGTTTGTTTTTGATAATTTAAATCACTATTTGGCGTTATTGCGCTGTTTTTCCCAAATGAAAAATACGATCTGATTCTGTTCTTCAGGTTTTTCGCTTTGCCAATATAGAGAATTTTTCCTTTTTTATCCAAAAACTCATATATTCCGGCGTTTGATGGAAGGTTTTTGATTGTATTTGTCAGTGATTTCATGTGGAAAGTATAGTACCGAAAAGAGAAAATTACGAGAAGGAAGAACACAAATTACGAATTTACCCTGTGAAATAATTTCATTCTGAAATTAAGATTCGGATTAATTTTTACTATTATATATGTTTAATCAATTATTTTTGATTAATTTATAAACAAAATCTCAACCTGTTTTGAATCTTATTTCACAGGGTGAACGAATTACGAGAGAGGGAAATTACGAGAAAGGAGAACACAAATTACGAATGTTTTAAAACATGTTTGTCATAATACTGTGTTGGGGATCTCTTCCTGACATCCGTCAGGACAGGCGCCTTCGGTCGAGATGACATTAAAAAGGTTTGCTCGAGAAGGTCTCTCGCGCTTCGCGCTTGATGAGGTCTCTCGCGCTTCGCGCTCGAGACAAGCCTCTTGACGTAGTTAATAGATGGCGTAAACTGTGTGCAATTGTTTATCCCTATTTACACCCATAATTATGCAAGACAAAATAGTAATAAAAGGAGCTCGTGTTCATAATCTAAAAAACATAAGTCTGGAAATTCCTCGTAATAAATTGGTTGTATTTACAGGTCTTTCAGGATCAGGAAAATCATCACTCGCATTCGATACTCTGTATGCTGAAGGACAACGTCGTTATGTTGAATCACTTTCTGCTTATGCTCGACAATTTCTTGGTTTGATGGATAAACCGGATGTTGATCAGATTGATGGACTAAGCCCAGCCATTTCAATTGATCAGAAGACCGCGTCTCATAACCCTCGCTCAACAGTCGGTACAATTACAGAAATACACGATTATCTTCGTTTGCTTTATGCGCGCGTTGGTATCCAGCGTTGTCCTGAATGTGATGCGATACTTGAAAAACAGACACACGAACAAATATACAAGCAAATTTTGAAACTCAAAAAAATGTCACAAATCTCAATACTCGCTCCAATGGTAAGAGATAAAAAAGGAGAACACAAAGCAATTATTGAGAAAATGGAGAAAGCCGGATTTATTCGAATAAGAGTTGACAAAGATATTATGAGAGTTGCTGACGCAAAAGAACTCGATTTGGATAAGCAGAAAAAACATTCTATCGAGATCGTTGTTGATCGTATGCGGCTCGAGGGCGACAAGGAAACGAATACTCGTATTTCCGACTCGCTTGCGACCGCACTTGATCTAGGAAACGGGCTTGTAATCATTAATGTACAAGACGAAGATAAGGATTATCTTTTTTCGGAACACCTGACTTGTCTCAAACACAATATTTCGCTTCCGCCACTCGAGCCGCGCATGTTTTCATTTAATAGTCCGCACGGAGCATGCGAAACATGCTCAGGGCTCGGAATAAAGAAGATTATAGATCCGGATCTCGTCATTCCTAATAAAAAACTTTCTCTTGCAGAAGGAGCGATTCGTCCTTGGGCAAGGATTGCAAGTAATCAAGGTTATTATTTTAAAATAGTCGAAGAAGTCGCAAAAGCACATAATTTTTCTACATTAATTCCTGTTTCAAAACTTTCAAAAAAAGAAATTGATATTATTCTTAATGGAACTGGAACAAAACAGTACAAGATTGAGTTTGATAGCGAACGTTTTTCAGGAGAGTATGCAGCGAATTTCGAAGGAGTAATTCCTAATCTTATGCGTAGATATCTCGACACTGATTCTGATTATATACGCACGGAGATTGAAAAATATATGCGTGAATTTATATGTCCTTCGTGTCATGGAAAACGCCTTAAACCAGCGGCGCTTGCGGTGACGGTGGGTGGAGTAACCATTGATATTTTAAGTAATTCCGCGATTGATGAGCTTGGTGCGTTTTTTAAAGCACTTGGTAATGGAGGTTCGCAGGTGGAAATACAACTTCGTACACCAAGTATCGAAAACCCAATTGAACAATTGCAATCATATATGATAACTCCTCTGAAGGAAAAAGATCTTTTTATTGCAAAGCAAATACTAAGAGAGATTATAAATCGTCTACAGTTTTTAGAAAATGTAGGAGTTGGTTATCTAACGCTTGATCGTGCGGCAACAACCTTGTCAGGAGGTGAGGCACAGCGTATTCGTCTTGCTACGCAGATCGGATCATCTCTTGCTGGAGTGCTTTATATTCTGGATGAGCCTTCAATCGGGCTCCATCATAGAGATAACACCAAATTAATTGCAACACTAAAAAATCTTCGTGATATTGGAAACTCGGTCGTGGTGGTTGAGCATGATGAGGATACTATTTTAGAAGCTGATTATGTTGTTGATATTGGTCCTGGTGCTGGAGAGCATGGTGGCGTGGTAATTGCCGCAAGTACTCCGGAGGAACTAATGAAAAACACGAAATCAATAACAGGACAGTATCTTTCCGGAAAAAAACGTATTGAGATGCCGAAGAAGCTTCGTGATGGAAGTGGAAAATTTTTGAAAATTATTGGAGCTACGGAACACAATCTTAGAAATGTCACGGCGGAATTTCCGCTAGGAAAGTTTGTATGTGTGACAGGAGTTTCCGGCTCAGGAAAATCAACGCTTATAACTGATATATTATCAAAAAAACTCCGTCAGCATTTTTATCAAGCACTCGACGAACCTGGAAAATATAAAGAAATTACAGGGCTTGAACATATTGATAAAATTATTGACATTGATCAATCTCCGATTGGTCGTACACCGAGATCAAACCCCGCTACGTATACCGGTTTATTTACACCGATTCGTGATCTTTTTGCAGAACTTCCGGAATCAAAGGTGCGTGGATATAACCCTGGACGTTTTTCTTTTAATATAAAAGGCGGGCGATGTGAGACGTGTCAGGGAGATGGGTTGGTGAAGATAGAGATGAACTTTCTTCCCGATGTATATGTTGAATGTGAGGAGTGTCATGGAGCTCGTTATAACTCACAAACACTCGAAATTTATTATAAGAGCAAGAACATATCAAACATTCTAAACATGACCGTTGAGGAGGCTATGGAATTTTTCCGTTCAGTTCCAGCGATACATAGTAAACTAGTTACGTTAAACGACGTTGGTCTTGGGTATATAAAACTTGGCCAGTCAGCGACAACTCTTTCCGGTGGAGAAGCCCAGCGTATTAAGCTTGCTACAGAGCTTTCTCGTCGCGCAACAGGTAGTACTTTGTACGTGCTCGATGAACCTACAACAGGTCTTCATTTTGATGATATTAATCGTTTGCTTTTGGTTTTGCATCGCCTTGCTGATAAAGGAAACACTGTTTTGGTTATAGAACATAACCTCGATGTCATAAAATGCTCTGATTGGGTGATTGATATGGGTCCGGAGGGAGGAAACAAGGGCGGAGAAATTATAGGTGCCGGCACGCCATTTGAAATTGCACAGATAAAAAATTCATACACAGGACAGTACTTGAAAAAACTTCTTGAGAAAGAAAAAAGCAGGAATAAAAAAGAGAAATAATATTTAGTATTTGAACTGACAATTTAAAAACGGCTAGTATAGTCGTTTTTTTTGGTACAAATTTTTTTTGATCTATCCTTTGAATTATTTAAATTTTTAGCAAAATTTAATTTTTTCTTATTTTGCAGAATTCCAAGCTAGATCGAATAGAATATGCATGTTTTTCGTAATAGCAGAATTTTTTATATACGTCGCACCAATAAAAGTATTCGTATTAAAATGAATAAGCGTATCATCATACACGAACATAAATGTTTCAAATGGTATTTTATTTTTTGGTAATATTTTTCTAATAATATTGTTTTTTTCATCATATTTTTTATCAGTTTTGCTATCCTCATATGAAAGTAGAAGTGTTTTTATATGTGTTTTTTGTCTTCTCGGAACATAATAATTAACAAACAGATCAGTGATATCATAGTTATCAAGATATACGTAACATTCTTTTATTAATTTTGGTTTATCTTTCAATATTATGTCAAACGCTGTTCTAATTCCATTAATACCAGGAAAATAGTGCATGTATGGAGCTCCGTTGTTTTTATTATACAAATTATGTAACAAAGAAATATTAACAGATAGAGAATCTTTTTTTATTTGTAATAAAGATTCCTCATTATGTATAAGAGACGAAAGATTCTCCGGGTTTGCTACATTGTATTCTTTTACCTTGGTATCAGGTTTTGTGATTATAATTCCTTTTTTTTCTAGTCTATCGCAAATATTATATATAGACCCTCTTTTAATAGAACAATCATCTGCAATTACAGTCGCTTTTTTCCACGGGTTTTGTAAAAGATAGTTATATACAACAGCCTCCTCTTCTTCGAGTCCTATTTTTATAAGAATCTCCTCAACAGAAGGTGTAATAATGTGTTTTTTTACTGGCATATTTGAACTTTCATATAAAGGAAGTATATAACATGTGGATAAGTTTGTCAATTATATATAGAAATAGTAAGAAAATCGCTGAAAATAGACCTAAACACAAGATTGCTATGAAATATTGACAAAATAAAACTACTTGATATACTGATATGAAGATTAAAAAAAGAGTCATGTCCTTTATCTTCTTATCCCTTAAAAGCAATATTTGAGGGATGGACAAGAAAAAGGAAAAATAAAATAAAAAAAGGAGATAAGAATGAATAATTTTAATCCGTATAAATCTTGTAATTGTAAAGCGTGCAAACACGCATCAAGAAAGGTAAAATCCATGCACAAAAAGACGGCGCACCGTAAATTTCGCCGTCAGAAAACTAATGAGTTGAGTATTGTGTCGACAGGGTATAAATCATAATTAATAAAAATATTTAAAACAAAACAAAGGAGAAGAAAATGATATTTACCCATGTAAACGTTGATTTGGACGCCGTTGCGTCCGTCTGGGCGGTAAGAGAGTTCGTTCCCGGACAAAAAAATTCAGCGGTTGAACACAAACCAGCTAACTGGGACGGATCAGGAATGACTGAAAATGATATTGCGGTTGATATCGGTGCAGGAGGAAAAGGAATAAAGGGAGAAAAAACCGGTTCAGGTATAGTGCATTCCAGTTTCGTGAGTATCGTAAAACAATACGCGTCAACGGATGATCAGATGGTACTTGAAAACCTGGTTAAGTTCGTAGACGCGCAAGATGCTTACGGTAACGCAATAAAGTTTCTCGCTCCTGAGATTGCGGACGATTGTTCGCAAAAAGTATTTAGCGCGACATCCATAAATGCTGTTTTGCGTGCGTTTCAGGCGTTTTATAAAAACAACGACGCCATGGTCGTTGAAAGAATGTCTGAAATCTTCTCCGGTTTGCTCATCGCAGGTCGTGCTCGTCAAAGAGCAAGGAAAGATGCTGAGAAAGCCGAGATTATTGATAATATGGTTGCAATTGTCAAAAATTCGAAAGAATTTGCGACGAACGGAATCTTGTTCGAAGAGAAGAATATTCGTGTAATCGTTTTTGTCGATGGCAACAACCTCGGTGTTACTCGAAATAGCGATGAAAACCTGCGAATGGATCATCCTGATATTCAGGCCGTGGTCAAAAATGCAGGAGAAGAAAGTGAGTGGTTTGCTCACTCTGCCGGATTTCTTTACTGCCGTGGTTCGAGAAAAGCTCCTGCAACGACAGAATCGAAGGTCAGTCCGCGTGATTTGGCAAACGCGGTAGTGAATATTTTAAAAAAATAATTATTTACTTTATACTCCTCAATCGCTAAAAACGATTGAGGACTTTATAAGAAAAATAAACTCCAGCTATTTATTGGTTGGAAAAAAATTAAATAAGAAAAAAAGGAGAAAACAAATGAAAAACAAAGACGGGTATGGTCCTGTTTGTGGAAGGAATGAACACGCGATATCAATAGAAAACGAAGGCCTTCCTGACTGGTCTGACGAAGAAGACTCGTATGTGTTTTTTTTAAACAAGAATTCTGAAAAAAATATTATACAAAATTATAAAACCACACATGTTGGTGAAATATTTTTGGATTCTTGGTGTTAGAATAATTTTTCTTTCAACTTCCTGATCGGTCATACTAATCGGGGAGTGAATAAGAAAAATAAACACCAACTATTTATTGGTTGGAAAAAAATTAAATAAGAAAAAAAGGAGAAAATATATGTTAACATTAGAAGATTTTAAAGAAGAAATTTTAAAATATTTCAAATCTTTGTATGTAAGCGATGTGTCACATTGTGATACTTGGCTTGCTAACGACTTTACTGCTTCGCCAAACGGAAAGTATATGGCTTTTATTAAGCTCAGAATGTACACAACTTATAAAGGTATTTCAGTAACACCATATGCAAGTTGCGAAGGAAGAAGCGAAGATTATAATGCTTTGGTTATTTTTGATTTTCGAACTGATGAGCCACAAAAAAAAGAAACATCATTCGAAAAATATCAAATATCTTCAACAAACAACAATGGTTATTATGCAAAAGAAAAACACATAGAAGAGATTATAAGTGTTTCTGATGAAGGTATTGTTGTTTATCAAACAGCAGACGGACAAATAAGGAATTGGAAATAATTTTATTTTAAATTTCTTTCAACTTCCTGATCGGTCATACTGATCGGGGAGTGAATAAGAAAAATAAACACCAGCCAATTCTTGGTTGGAAAAAAAATTAAAAAAGAAAAGAAGGATATAATTATGGGAAACACAAAAAGTTTTGATGAATGGTTTTTGATTTATAGCAAATCTCAATCCGGAAGCTATTTGAAAAAAGAAGCTTCAGAGAAAATGTCAGAGATTAAGAAAACATTTGGTGAATGGAAGTTGATTTACAAATATTCTGGGTTTAAAAGGGATTTAAAAGAATTGGCCTTAGAAAAAATGTCGGAGTTTGCTGAGACATTTAATGAATGGAAATTTATTTACAAATATTGTGTATTTAAAAAATCTTTAAAAGAATTGGCTTTAGAAAAAATGTCGGAGCTTGCTGAGACATTTGACGAGTGGTTATTTGTTTACGATCAATCTAAATCCAGGATTGTTTTAAATAGACTTGCTTTAGAAAATATAATGAAACTTAAACATACACTTTATATAAATAAATCAGATTATGAAAAGAGAGAAAAATTTAATGAGCTTAAAAAAAACTTTGGCTTAGGATTAGCATCTGTTGTTTTCTATGAAGATTTGCCAGAACGTTTTTTTGAAAAATTAACATTTGATGAATTAAGATATATCTATGACAAAACACCATCAGGAAGCGAATTAGAAAAAAACGTTTTCGAAAGAATGATGAAAAAAGTATAGACACATCTAACAACCCATTGCTTGTAAACAGGCAATGGGATTTTTTTATAAAAACAACTGAAATAAGTTGTTTTTTTCAAAACTCGGGTTCGATTCCCGGTACCTCCACAATTATAAAAAATCTCTGCTTATAAATAGCAGAGATTTTAATTTTTTTATATAATATAGTTATTAAGTTGTTAATTATAAATATTATGTCTTTGGATATAAAAAAAACAAAGAGTCATATAGATGAATTAAAAGAAGCGCCAAAATATACAATTGGTTTTTTGGGCTCAGGTGAAAAAGTTCTTGATCTTATTGAAGGGAGTCATCTTCATGAAAACGTGAAAAATATAATTTCTGATCTATTAAAAAAAATATACTCTAATGGAAGAGATTATATTATAGAAGAAATAAAACATGATAAATTAATAGGAGAAAGCGTTTGTATTCCAACAAACGATACCGATGAAATTGTATTTGCACAACGACAAAACCGTCGTGGACTTACTCGTTTTGTAAAAAATAGAAAGGCAATACCAACGGATACGATAACTGTTATTCTAAGTAGAAAAGAAAAAGATTTTATACTGCAAACATCTTTTATTGGTCATTGTGCTCCACGAGAACCGTATAGTTGTCTTGATCCTAAAGAAAAAGAAGAGTCTGTTTCTTTTTGGTCTTCACATGCCCTTATATATGGATCAGAACCTATTATACCCGGCACTGAAACCAAAGAAAAACCGGAGTAATAAAATATTTATTTATTTTTATAAGATTATTACATGATTAAAAACGCCCATTATAGTCGTTTTTTTTGGTACAGAAATATTTTGATTCTTTTTGGTATCAGAGTACAATAAATACATAATTTAAGTTTATATGAATAATATGCCAACAGAACATCTTCGTGGCGACTCTTTGCAAGAAATAAAAGAACAGAAGGAAAACAGAAAGACTTTTATGAAAAGAGTCGAATCTTTTACCAATGACGAAATTGATCGTATCGAGATGGCATATAATTTGGCGAAGGTCGCTCACGCACTACAGATAAGAAATACTGGTGAACGTTATTTTGAACATTGTCGCGCGGTAACTCTTGTTCTTCTTGACGAATCCGGTGTAAAAGACACTGATACGATTGTAGCGAGCCTGCTCCACGATACGCTCGAAGATTCTCATCTTATTGGTTGTCCAGACGATATTAATTCGGTTCGCAGAGAGAAAGAAAAGAGATGGTATACAAAAATGTTTGGGGTAAATGCGGCCGATATCATAATTTCTATTACGAAGCCATACATTGATAATTCGGAAATTCATAATAAGAAAGAAAAAGATCAGGCATATTTTAATCAACTAGAAAATGCAAAAGAAGAGGCAATTCTTATCAAGATGGCGGATCGATTACATAATTTACGAACAGTGGAAAACGATCAACACAGAAAAGAAAAGATAGTTACCGAAACAAAAGATAAGTATATACCTTTGTTTGAAAGGTTTTTACACAGATGTGAAACGGAAGAGGGTTTGTGTAGGTGGGAAGAGTCTGTTGCCACATTACTTAATTTAATAAAGAAAGAGGTTGATAATATAGAAAAGACGATGTAATCGTCTTTTTGTTTTTAAATAGTGTTTGGGGTACACTATAAGCATGTTAGCAATCGAAAAAGCGCTTATTGATACGTGTATTTGGTTTGATATGTTCGATCGCCCTTTAAAGAAAGAGGAGCTGTTTTCTTATTTAATAGATCAATATAAAAAGTGCGAAAACATAACAATTGATAATATTAAAAACATACTTAATTCTGATGTTTTAAGAAAAGTAATTCAAGAACAAGATGATTTTTTCTTTTTAAAATCTCGACGTGCAATGTACGATGAGTATTCTAAGTGCTCGGATATTCGAACAGAGAAGTGGAGATATGCAAATTTATATGCTAATACGTTTAGAAAAATTCCATTTATAAAAGCGATTGCTGTGTGTAACACACTCGCTTTTGATGCTGTGCACGATGATTCAGATATAGATCTTTTTATAATTACCGAAAGCGGACGTGCGTGGTCGACTCGTTTTATAGCGACCGCACTCGCGGATATTCGCGGATGGCGCGAACAAGACAATGATGCAGTATGCCTCAGTTTTTTTATTGATGAAAATAACCTAGATATTTCACAATATCAAATTGATGAAAACGATACATATTTCAAATACTGGATTGGAGGACTTGTTTTCGTGTATGATTCCGGGGGTGTTTGCGAAAGATTTTGGAATGCAAACAAGTCGTATGTTCGAGATTGTTTGTCGTACATTAAACCAATTGTTTTGCCGGATACAAATCCGCGAATATCCGCGGATAAAAACCTTTTTTTGAAGAAAATTGATAAATATAAACAGATTATTATTCGGCGATTTTTCTGTTTGTTTCCAGAGCGTGTTTTAAAAAAAATACAAAAAAAGTTTTTTATAACACAAGAAGTACGCGCGGCCGCTGATGGAAAACGTGTTGTACTTGAAGATGGGGTATTAAAATTTCATACAAATGACAGACGTAAAGAATATAATAATGAATTTAAGAAGCGTAGTAACGAGATCTAATATCGTGCGAGCGCTCCTGTTCCTATTTGGAATATCAGTATTATTTCATACTCGATATATTTTTGGTTTTTATGGTGATTTTTCTTCTTTTTTTGAATACGGTAATCCAAGCATATATGCATTTGATGTTATTTTTATATTGTGTTTCGTTTTTGCGGTGTTCGACAGAGAGTACAAAATGTTTATAAAAGAAAAATTTGTTCGATATATCGTTTCTTTAACAGGAGCGCTCGCACTCTTATTGTTTTCGTATATATGTATTCGAGGCGCTTTCGGAATTGCACCAGCGATGACACTTCGATATATAATAACATTTCTTGAGGTTGGTTTCGTATTAATAGCAAGCATTGTCTATGGTACAAGGTTTGTCTTGTTTGGGGTTTTTTGTGGTTTGTTTATACAAAACATTTTCGCGATTATTCAATTTTTTATGCAGTATATTCCTGCGTGTAAATGGTTCGGACTTGCCGAGCATATGGCGTCCGCGCACGGGCAATCAGTGATTATGTACCATGGAGAGCGACTTCTCCGTGCATATGGACTCTCCCCTCATCCGAATATATTAGGTGGTATGGCACTTATGTCGCTTATATTGGCTTATAAGTATAGAATAATTTTTTCATCGGTGGCTTTGTACGTTTTTAGTATTATAGGAGTTTTGGCCTTGTTTTTTTCTTTTTCAAGAGGCGCTATTATCGGATCAATAATATTTGTCGTGTGCGCCTTGGTTATTGGCGCATGGAAAAACAAGATCGCACGAAATTATATTATAAGTATTATAGCGGTTTTTGCGATATGCGGAGTTTTTTATTCAGATGCTTTATCAGGTAGGGTGAATTCAAACAATTCTCTTGTTGAGCGATCATATATAGAACGAAAGGCATTGTTTGAAGAGTGGAAAATGATTATAAAAAATCCTGTATATGCATTTGTCGGCACAGGCATAGGTAATTACACACCTGTTGTAAAAAATATGTTTCCTAATAAAGAAACAATTTGGGAATACCAGCCAGTTCATTCTGTTCCGCTTATTATTTTCGCTGAGTTTGGTGTTTTCGGGGTTTTGTTGTTTTTGATCTTGGTTCTAAGTGTTTTAAAGCAAAAAAATTTCTTTTATAAAAAAGAATATCTTTTGTTTCTATCTATTATTCCATTAGTACTTGTTGATCATTATTTATGGACGAGTGTTCCTATTTTGTTTTTTGTCTTGATATTTAAATATTATATGATTAGAGAAGATGATAACTGTGTGGGTGTTTTTAAAAAATAAAAAAAGGCAACGAGCGAGATCGTTGCCATGGATGTAACCTTTGTGGTGCTTATTTTGATGGGAGCACCTTTGATGCTTTTTGGGAACGGCAGCATCGTTGTGGAAGTGACCGTTTTTTTGTTACTGCGAATTGTACTAGTCGCACATTCCGCGGGTTCGTTTTTATTACTCCTTTTTTTATGACGGATCGAACCGCTCCATCATTTGTACGATAACGATACATGATATTTGACTGATTGTCAATAGTGGGCTGTGGATAAGTACGTTTGTTTTTTATCTAAACAGAGAGAATTATTGACATTTCTCTAAATATGCTGTAAAAATACATAGCTATAACCTTGTTGGTATAGCCCATGGATGTAACGGTGACTTGGCGCCTTAGTGTTTTCCTTTCATCTCTTCACCTTTTTCCTTTTTTTGTTTGTTTGCGCTTTAGCCACCGTTTGTTTTCTGTCCTACTCCCTCCTTGGAGTGCGTAATCTTACGCACTCCTTATTTTTTAAATAGACTTATAGTGATTGACCAAGTAAGTAATTGAGTGTATTATATTATCGTTTTTAATTACTAATATTAAGAACAAAAATATTTAAAAATAAACCATTTCATGCACTCGTACCACGTACACCCGCCTTCGGCGTGTTACGGGGCAAGCCCTGAAATAAATTCAGGGCAAGGCTCCCCGCACGATTCGCTATCGCTCATCTGCGGGGCGGGTTACCAAGATATTTTAGTCTTATTACATAATACTTAACTTATCATTTAGAAAGAACTTTTTGTGCACTCGTAGCTCCCCGCACGATTCGCTATCGCTCATCTGCGGGGCGGGTTACCAAACTATTGTAATTTTCTCTAATATTAAGTAATTTGTTATTTAGAAAACAACTTCTCATGCACTCGTAGCTCAGTTGGATAGAGCATCAGGTTGCGGTCCTGAAGGTCGCAGGTTCGACTCCTGCCGAGTGCGCCATCAAACAAACAAGGCATAACCTTGTTTTTTTGTGTGTTTAAATAAAAAAACAGCCCTATCAATTGATATGGCTGTTTTGTTTTTAAAACAAAATGATTAATATTATTCTGTTTTATTTTCGGGCGGTTTCATTTTTTCTTTGCCAACTAGTTCGCTCAAAATTGTTCCTTTGAACAATCTGTCGACAACATCCTTTAGACTGTCGTCGCCAAACATTGGGATAGGAGACATGCTTTCTGCAACTTTTGCCAACATAAGCTTGTCAGAAAATTGTTGCAGAGCGGCAACAACTTCAGGTCCAAATGCTTTGGCACGTTCGACAATGGCCATTGTTTCGACTCGTAGTTCTTCTAATCGTCTTTCTTGTTCGATGTGTTTGAACTCGTTTTTTTGAGTTTCTTTGGCCTTTTCTCGAGCAAGAGTCTCATTGTTTATTTTGTTTAAATGTTCTTGCTCGGCGGATTCGGCTTTCTGTTTCTCGGTTTTTGCTGTAATTTCTTTTTTAATTTTTTCCAATTCGACAGCTAGTGCTGCGGTGACACTTGCCATTTCCATCTTTAGATTATCAAGCGCTATGCTTTCCGAGAGCTCTTTCTTTTTTTGCTGAAGAACCATTTTTTGTTTTTCTGTTTCAATCAAGGCTTCTTCTTTTTCTCGTTTAATTAGCTCTAGCTCCAAAGTCGATTTGAGAATTGTTTTTTCAGAGGTGATTTTTACCGCCTCCTCGATAATTTTTTGTTGAGTCGAAGCAAGAAGTTCTTGTATTTCATCATCACCAATAATAATATCAAGAACCTCCACATCATATACCCTCATGTTATTTTCTTCGAAAATCCTTCCGGTGCGTTTTGTCGTTTCTCGTTCGGAACCTTCCTCAATAGAGGTGAGCGATTTTCCAAGAATACTGTCCCTTATTATGGAGATTGCATTATTGTTAAACTCCTCGATTCCTTTCTGTTTTACAACATTGCGAATCATGGAACGAAGATGGTCCGTGAGAAGTTTTATGTAATTTCCAACACTGAACCATTTACTGGAGTCGTTTTCAAAATTGACTCGGTATGAAAGCTTAATATTTACCTTAACGAAATCCTTGGTTTCCGCTTCGATTACATCGGACACTTTGTTGTTTTCCGCGAGTAAATATACAGTTTTAATCGTGTTCTTGTCTGTTTTTGGGGTGCCGGTCGACAATACCAATCCCTCGAGTGTTTCGTCGTATTCGAGCAGAACACTTTTTGGTCCTCGAACAATTTTTCGTTCGCCGATTTTGTTGACGATTTGGATCGCATATCCCGGCCATACATTAATAAGCACTGCACCTTCATACTTTGTGTTCAAAGTGATTGATGGCGGCGGGGTGAAAGATGTTCTTCGTGAAAAATCATCCGAAATGAACGAAGTTTCATCGTCATCATCTGTTTCATGCCTTAGACCAAATGATGATTTGGATTTGGTTTCTGATTCCGATGCGTTTCGACCCGGTTGTGTTTGCAATTTTTGATTATATAAAATTGCTTCTGAATTTCCAGGGAACCAAAGCTCAACTGTCGTTTTGTCTAGAATTCTTTGGACGATTACTTCTGTACGGGGATCGGGGAGAAACATAATCGGACCTGTTACCAGTTTCACTTTGCCAGTGTTTTTTTCTAGCACGTATCGTCCTTCGCCTTTGGGAATTGCCACTGCAAAATGCACAAACTCTTTTCCGTATTTTATTATAGCGTGTTCAGGGCGTGGAAAATATATCTTTTGTGTTTTGCCGGTGATGAACAACTCTTCTCCGGTTTTGTGTTCTTTTCCGTCATCGTCAGTGTAATCGGCAATAACTTTTACATAAATTCCCATGATTTCTGTAAGTTCAATTGCTTTGAGTTTGCAGGAACCGTTTTCATTTTTGATAAATGTTTCGGTGGGCCTTGGAAAAACAACTGCCGGTCCTTGAACATACCGTTTGTTTCCGTCTTCGTCGAGAAGGATACAATATTCGAGTCGTTCGAGCGTGATTGCTTTTCGAACAAAATTCGTTGCGGTTCCTTCTTCCGGAACAACCTCAATTCCAGTAGGCGGAATATAAAAGGAAACATCTGTTCCTTTTATGATTATCAATTGTCCCATCACGAACGTGTTTTTGTCTTTTTTTGTATTTTCAGGTGTTTCGTTGTCTTTTTCTGGTTCGTTTTCTTTTGTGGTTTCGGTTTCACTTGTTTTTAAAGGAAGAGTACTCGTTTGTGGATTGATAATCGCTTTTTCCCAATTCTTTTCTGCTTCCTTGTCGTTGCATACACGAACAAGAAGATATTCGTTTGTTCGAAGTCGATGTCCGTCAATCACTCTCACGGTTTGTTGTGGCCATAAGGCAAATGATTTCGGACCTGGAATGTTTATCTTGCGTCCGAGAAGAAGTGGTGGAATTAGTCCCGATCCTGTTTTTGGTGTGTCTTTGTTATTCTCCGCAGTAGGATTTTGTAACACTAAGTAAGAGCCCTCGTTTGCCGATGTAAAAGCCTTAATTGCGCTTGTTAAATCGGTTTTGGTAAATCGTCCTGTTTTTTCATCATAACACACGGGTCTATCTGTATTTGAAAGACTGACCTTGTGTGGTCCAACATACACATTTATGTGTCCTTTTGTTTCGTCTAGAACATATGCATACTCGGTTGGCCCGAGTACTAGTTCTTTGTTATCCTGGGGATCCGGCATAATAAAACTCCTTTTTAAGTTGCAAAATGTAATTATTTAGGAAATTAAAATAGAATGCTATTTTTTTGAATTTATCGTGTAAGAATAGTATTTATTCATTTTTTTGTCAAATAATGAGACGCTTTCTAAAACAAACAAGGCATAACCTTGTTTTTTTGTATAATTTTTTATTTATCAATTTTATGCTATCGTATGTATGTAATTAAGCATTAAATTTAAACCATATGAAGGGGTATGTTACGGATATCGGAGCGGTGACGCTTGAAAATACAAATTTTCGCACAGTATTATATACAGGGAAGAACAGTCAACTTGTCGTTATGCACTTAAATCCAAACGAAGATATAGGAGAAGAGGTTCATACGCTTGATCAATTTATCAGAATTGAGGCCGGGGAAGGAAAGGCTGTTCTAGATGGAGTTGAGCATGATATTAAAGAAGAGTTCGCTGTCGTTATCCCGGCTGGAACAAAACACAATATTATAAACACATCGACATCGGCGCCCATGAAGCTATATACGGTATATTCGCCACCTGAGCACAAGGACGGAACTATTCGTGCGACAAAACAGGATGCCATGTCGCAAGAAGAACACTTTGATGGTGTGACTAGTGAATAAATAAAACTTAATTATTATTCAAAAAACAAAGGATGACCGCCTTTGTTTTTTTGTTAAATATTAAGTGATTGCCTAATATGTGAATACCGTTTATTATATGTATACGTAATTAATTGCATATCATATGAAAGAAGTCTCAATAGTTATTATCGGTTCCGGTCCGGCGGGTTATACGGCCGGTGTTTATACTGCTCGTGCTGGTTTTGAGCCAGTTATTTTTGCTGGGGAACAGATAGGAGGACAGCTTATGTGGACCAGTGATATAGAGAATTTTCCGGGATTTCCGGACGGAGTCAAAGGGCCCGAACTTATGAGCGCAATGAGAAAACAATGTGAGAGATTTGGGGCAAAAATAATGGAAAAAAACGTTTCTAAAGTTAATTTTAAAGACCCTGAAAATCTTATAATTGAGTGCGATGGAGAAGAGTATCGCGCGCGCGCGGTCATTATCGCGACCGGTGCGGAAGCGAAATGGCTTGGTATTCCATCGGAACAAAGACTTCGCGGAAAGGGTGTCTCAGCGTGCGCTACATGTGACGGTTTTTTCTTTAAAGGAAAAGAGGTAATTGTTGTCGGAGGAGGCGATGTTGCGATGGAGGATGCACATGTGCTTTCAACATTCTGTCCGAAAGTTACAATACTTGTAAGAAGTGACCGCGCGCGCGCGAGCACTTTTATGTTAAAACAAGCGGAGGAGAATCCAAAAATAGAAATTTTATATAATACAGAAATAAAAGAAATTAATGGTGCAGATTCCGTTCAAGGTGTTTCATTAATTAATAATAAGACGAATGAAACATTTGAATTACCTGATATAAAGGGTGTTTTTGTAGCCATAGGACATGCGCCTGCAACTGGATTTCTCGAGGGGCAGATAGAGATGGAGAAGGGGTATATTACAATTAAAAAACCATTTTCAACCGAAACGTCAGTACCTGGTGTTTTTGCGGCAGGAGATGTGTTTGATTATAAATACAGACAAGCTATTACCGCAGCTGGATCCGGATGTATGGCGGCAATTGATGCACAGAGGTATCTCGATCAGAAAAAATAAATTTATAAGATAAATAAAATCCCCGAGCATGGTGCTCGGGGCGATTTTTTAGTTAAAAATCATTTTTGGTTTTTTTGAAGGTTCTTCGTTGGTGTTTTCAGGAATAAAATATGATCCTGTGTTTTTTACTTTGCTATTTTTGTTTTGTTTTTTCTTTTTCTGGTTTTTACAATGTTTTTTTCTTTGTTTTTTCATTGGGCACCTTCTTATTTTTGTTTTTTGAATTATTATTTTTTATTGATTTTATACTATATTATTCTTATTTGATTTGCAAACGTTTTTTAACGAGAAAACCGCTCTAAAGAGTAGAGCGGTTTTTTTGTTAGTTTAAAATAAAAGTGATTTTTTTGCGAGGTGATAATTTTTATTTTTTTTCTTTCCCCATACACCGCTTTTCTCTTGTGGTTGTTGGTTTTTGTGGCCGCAATTGATTTTTTGTGTTTTTTTTCGAGCGGGCTTGTTCTTACTGGTTTTTGTGGAACCTTTCTTCAATTCATACATTACGTTTTTTAGATCCACTTTCTCAAATGTATTAATATAATCGTTTTCGATGGCATACACTTGAAGAATATTGTATATACAGATTATCTCTTGTGCCAGTTGAGGATTTTTTAAAAACGATCCAATATTTTCCGTTTTCATATAATCCACAAAGGAAAGAAGGTCTTCGTATTCGGCAAGATCGTGTATCATGTGCTCAATGATTTTTTTTGCCTCATGATTTTTTGTTGACGAATATGCGAGACTCCGAAGAAAGAAAAGCTTGTCTATTTTTTCCAGAACTGTTTGTTCTGGTGAATCACCACATTCTTCGATTGGAACAAACTGCGTGGTATTTTTTTTGATAAAATTTAAATAACTGTCTTCTTCCTCTTTCCAATCTGGAACTCCTTCGTGTTTTGTTGCTGTCGCGTGTGTTTCAGTGCCAGGGGTCGATTTTTTTCCCAGAACAGGCGTTGTTTTTTCAAGAAAAAACACGAAAGGAAAAAGTTTTTTAACATCCGGTTCATCTTCTGTTTTTTGAGCATGAACTTTTTTCATTTCAATTCTCCTTATTTTATTTTGGTTTTGTTTTAATCGTATGATAATATCATACACTTACAGAAAAGTCAATAGTATGGTTGAATAATATATAAAAAGGCTTAATTTAGCACAAAAAAACAAAGCAAAAATGCTTTGTAGAATAAATTCTTATAGTTATATCGTTCGTAATTTCACTCTAACGAGCGAAGAATGGTGGCGGGGATTGGATTCGAACCAATGACCTTCGGGTTATGAGCCCGACGAGCTACCAGGCTGCTCCACCCCGCTACGAACAAAACGCATTATACACGCATTTGTGTTTTTTTGTCAATTATATATGTTGTTTTACGATAATATTTATTTGAAAAAATACCCTCGATTGAACGGCGAATTCGTGCTATGATAGAGTAGAAATCGATAGTTTCATGAAATTATATCCTGTGCGAATATATTTACTTATTCTTTTTCTCACAAGTACTTTACTTACGGGATGTTTTAATTCTTCAATAAGCGAACAAGGTGAGTATTCTTTTGTATTACTTAATACAATTGCAAGCGATATTGTTCCAAATAGAGCTATTATCATTACAAACACATATACATGCGATAATAAAGATCTTGGAACGTGTGAATATTCAATTTTATTTAATGGTGTATCGGATCAGTTTGGTATTGTGCGTATTCCGGCATCTGTTTTTGCGAAAGATGTCTTCGTTCATGTTGCCGGATTCTCAGTATTAGGCCCGATTAAAAGAAATGATAATATTATTTCGTACGAGTCCAATCAACAAAAATACGAGATGAATGTAAATGAGAAAAATCTTTCTTTTTCATTAAATCAACTTCTTCCTCAGGAAAGAAATGTTTTTGATTTCAAATATCAAAAAGAATTTTCAAAAAAAGAAAATCCTGAAAATTATAAACCAATTCAACAGTCATATAATCAAGACCCAAACTGTCCGAACGGTCAGACAGGAAAATATCGTTATTCCCAAGGCGGGTGGGTATTGGTTGATTGCAAATATGTGCCAGTTGATTTTGGAAAAGAGTGTATTTCAGATACTGACTGTGAATTTAATTGTAATACAACATCTGAAGATCTGGGGTATTTCGGATGCGCCACAATTCTTAATGGATGCGTAATTCTTCAGTGTCACGGTATAAAAGGACGTTGTGGTGTTTATGGAAACGAGATTGGTCATATTATTCAGGAAGGAAGAGTAACAACAAGGTGTATAAGATAGTGTTAATATTGCAATAACGGCCAATACTTATTATTGTATGGATTTATTAAACTCATCATTTTTTATATATATAAGTTTTGTACTTGGATTTTTGTTTTTATTGTATGGAGCTCGATGGCTTGTTGATGGATCTGTTTCAATAGCGCGTCGTCACGGATTGTCCGAATTTGTTGTTGGATTAACGATTGTTGCAATTGGAACAAGCGCTCCGGAACTTATTGTAAATATTTTGGCATCTATTAGAGGAGAGGAGGGTATTGTTTTTGGAAATATCTTAGGATCAAACATCGCAAATATTTTGCTTATAGGAGGTATTGCGTCTATTTCTTATCCGATTGCCATGGTGCGCGCCACCGTCTGGAGAGAGCTTCCGTTTCTTATTCTGTCATACGGAATATTATTTGTATTATCCAATGATGCGCTTTTCGACGGTGGCGCGCGATCTGAATTGACTCAGTATGACGGATTGATACTGCTTGCTTTCTTTGCGTTGTTTATCTACTACACGATAGTTATTGCAAAAAGAAATTTTCACGAAAAACACGCCGCTGTTTTGAAACATACTGAAAAAACATCGTGGCAAGCACTGTTTTTTATTGTTATTGGTTTATGCATGCTTGGAATAGGAGGAAACTGGGTTGTTGATGGAGCTGTGCACTTGGCTAGGGAAATTGGTATATCAGAGCGAGCAATAGCGCTTTCTGTGGTGGCAATAGGAACGTCTCTTCCCGAGCTCGCCGCTTCAATTACAGCTATTTTTCGCGGATCAAGCGGCATAGCAATAGGAAACATCATAGGATCGAATCTATTTAATTTACTGTATGTACTTGGTATCAGCGCATGTATTCATTCGTTATCACCGATTTCAGGTGTAAATTTTGATATTTTAATTGGGGTTATAGCAACTGTTTTATTGTTTATATGTATACTTTCAGGAAAAAAATATTTTCTTGAACGACACCACGGTGCTATTTTCATCTTATTTTATATAGCATATTTAGTTTATTCCTTCATAAAAGGATAAGAATTCTTTTGTTTTTATTTATAGGAATTATCTGGAAGGTTTTTAGATTCGGTTTTTTATTTAAAATTCTCTAGCTAGTTGTTTTGCTTTTTCTATGTTTTCTGTTTTATTTTTAGCAACATTAAAAAAATCAATCTCTTTGACAATTGTGTTTCCTTTTAATTTTTCGCGCATATCTTGAAGAGTGTTTCTTTTACCTCCTTCATGAGTGCAAAATAATATAATTTTTTTATCACGAATATTTATCATATCAAAAAAAGTCCTTAATGCAGGAGTATATGTAAAAGCCCATACCGGGGTTCCTATAAAAATCATGTCATATGTTGAAATGTCTTTATTTAGTGGCAGAAGCTCTGGTTTTTTTCTGAATATGACCTGTCTTCCTCCCCATACGTATTTCATGAAACCAGTTGGTTGTATTTTTTCTTCTTTTGTTTTCAATTCCATAATATCTCCTCTGGTTTCATTAGCGATTGTTTCCGCGATAAGTCTAGTGTTTCCGGTTAATGAGTAATATATAATAATTGATTTCATATATAAATTTAAAATAACGGAATTATTTGGAGATATAAAACCTTTTCTGTTTATAATTTTCCAAAACTTTTGCGCTTGGAAAAAACACACGGGCAGGTAATTCATCAATATTAAACCATCCCCATTCTGTGATCTCATCTGGTTCCATAACTCGTGGTTCTCCTGAAAAATTTTCTGAGAACAAACCAATAGTTACAAAATGAGCCTTATCCGTCATGTCGTTGTTAACACATATAACAGAGACGTCTTTCAGCGTTATTCCTGTTTCTTCTCGTACTTCGCGCATGGCCCCTTCTTCAAATGATTCGCCAAATTCTATTTTTCCACCAGGCATGGTCCACGTTCCTTCTCCACTTAGTTCGCTATCAGCTTTTTCTGGATCCTCGTGTCTTTTTCCTAATAAGACTTTTCCATCTTTCATCATCATAACTCCAAACCCTGCGCCAACTTTCTTTTTTTCTTCTGACATATGATTATATAATAGTTTATATCACGATTATACACCTTTATATATTAATAAAAAGCTCTTTTTATAAGAGCTTTTTACTTTTACACAAAAACCGTATCAAAATAACTTATTTTAATAGTTCGTTCATTTTGTTTCTTGTGTTTGTTCCAAAGTTTCCTGTTGCTTTAGAAATGCCATTTGGAGTTAAAATGTCATTTGCATATGCGGTTTGAAATTTTTTGACAGCAGCAAGCGTCGCATATCCGAAATAATTTGTTTCTTTTCCTGAAGAACCAGCTCCTTTTTCTGCAACTGTAAAACCAAGTGAATTAAGGGTGGTTTGTAGTTTCTTTACATCATCTCCCCACATACCAAAACGTAAATCTGATGCAAAGGTGATTTTTGATTTCTGTATTTCTGAAACTTTTGGAGTTGTTGGTGCCGGAGGAGTTGGAAGTACCGTGGTAGTCGGAAGTACTGGCTTTTCAAGAGTCGGAACAATTGTTGGTGTTGTGGTAGGTAATGTTGTGTTGGTCAAAGGTGAATAGGTGATTGTTTTTGATATTACATCAGATGTTTTACCCCATTCCGTATAATATTTGACATAGACGGTATAATCTCCACCTAAACATTCTGATCCTTCATCACAAATATTCCATACTAAACCATCTGTCGGCACACCATCAAGAGGTATGAGATTGCTATTTGGAAATTCAGGAGAATTTGAAATCGCATATTGTTTTGCTATTGGTTCGACCTGCTCAGGAGATGTATAAATGAATTTTACACTTACTTTACTGTCTGTTGTTGTTAGTGCTCCGTCATTTAATAATAAATCAAATCCTTCCGCTGGCATGGTTGGTGGCATAAGAGAAATTGATAATGTTCCTCCGCCGCCTCCACCTCCGCCGCTTGTTCCAGAAGCAGATGTTACAGAGAATTGTAATTCAGATGATTCTGATTGAGCAGTCGGATTATATACTGTAATATCCATTGTTTTTTCAGATTGTGTAAGTGTTGAACTTAGGGTTCCGTTTAGTGTGGTGGCATTTATATATGTTGTTGGAATATTGCTTCCGTCCGCACGAACAGTAGAGTTTGATAAAAATCCAGCTCCGGTTACAGTAATAATTCTTTCTCCAGATCCGGCTGATGCACTTGAAGGACTTAAATTTGTTATCGTTGGAGCCGTGCTCTCAAAATAGATTGTGACTATATCTGATGTGTGTTTGCTTATAATCATATCGTCTTTTCCGCTCCCATCAAAATCAGAAAATTTGATATCCGTCGGGTATGCTCCTATATTACGTGCTCTTGGAACATCAAATGATCCGTCTCCAATTCCAGTCATAGATCCAATTATATTTCCAGATCCATTACCAACGGTGATATCGAGTATTCCATCTTCATTTATGTCTTTTCCTTCTATTACCATTGGTTGTGTTCCGCCAGAAGAATATGTTCCAAGACTGCTGAAACTACCATCTCCTCTTCCAAGAAGTGTTTGAACAACATTGTTATTGCGTATTGCCGCTACAATATCCTGATTTCCATCGTTATTGAAATCTCCCATAGTTATATCAACGGCTCCTCTTGCTGTCGCATATGCTGTAGCGGCCCCAAATGTTCCGTCTCCTCGTCCAATAAATACGGAAATTCCTCCAGCGCTGTATGGAACAAAACATCCGGCACACGAGTCAGATACAACAATATCAAGTACTCGATCTCCGTCGAAATCCGCTGTTTTTATGCTTGTTGGGTAACTACCTGTTGCATATGTGGCCGCTCCACCGAATGTTCCATCTCCTCGTCCGATAAGAACACTGATTGTCTGACCACTTAGGTCAACACTTACCAAATCTTTATTTCCATCACTATCAAAATCTCCTGTGGCTAGATCTAGTGGATCATCCCCGACTGATTCTGTGCTTGAGATTGCAAACGTACCATCCCCATTTCCAAGGAAAATATCAATCGTTGCATCGTCTCGATTTCCTACGGCAAGATCAACGTGCCCATCATTATTAAAATCATCGTGAATAAGTGGTTGAGCGCCTCTGCCTGTTGTCGCAAGAACTGTCGTGGCCGCACCGAATATTCCGACACCTTGGTTAAGATATATTTCTACTGTATTATCAGTATACATAGGTACAGCAAAATCATTTTTTCCGTCCTCATCAAAATCGGCAATCGCTATAGTTCGTGGTCCGACTCCGGTGGCATAATCAGTCCCTGATCCGAATGTTAATGCCACTACGTTTCGTGTAAAGAAAACAATCGCTCCGGCAATTACAGCGATTGTCGCTACACCAACAATTATAGATATTATGTGAATCTTTTTCATATAAATAAAATCTTTATTAAGATATACTAATTATAACACTTTTTTACCATCATGTATGTGGATTTGACATATTTAATGGATTATGATTAAATGAGATGAAAAATATGTTTAGAAAAATAATTAATAAACAATAACTAAAATTAAAAAACGAAGGAGAAAAAATGCAAGACATCGAAGTCGAAAAGAAATTCGTTCTCAGCGAAGGCGTTGAAAATCGTCTTATTGAAGGTGCGGAGTTGATAAACACAAAAACATTTATGGATTCGTATTATGACACTGACAATTTTTCACTTACAATCAATGATTTGTGGCTTCGGAACAGGGCGGGGGCGTGGGAATTAAAAGTATCCTTAAGTCAAAATAAGGATAAGTTCGCTGATCGCTACGAAGAAATAAAAGAAGAGAAACACATACGAGAGTTTCTTAAATTATCAAGCAAAAGTGAATTCAATAATGTTCTCGTGCAGGCCGGCTTCTCTGTATTTTGTGAGTGCACGACAACACGCACCAAGTATCGCAACGGATTATTTTTGATAGACATCGATCATGTGACGTACTCAGGCACAGATTACACATATTCAGTTGCGGAAATAGAACGCATGGTAAAAAGCGAAAGCGATATTGAGGGCGCACTTCAGGAAATTATTGATTTTGCAAAATCACGTGGCATAGATTTGGTTTCCGTTCTTGGAAAAGTGCATGTGTATATAAAAAATACACGCCCGGATCATTATAAGGCACTTATTGAGTCTGGTACGATAAAATCTGACCAGATCGGTGAAACAGATTAATTGTTCATTATTTGATAAATACAAATAAAACGCTTCAAAAAAATGAGGCGTTTTTCATTTTTATTTTAATTCAAAACAATTGTTTACTAAATTAACAAGTAGAGTATACTTTGAACGCAGTATTAATTTAATAATTTTTATATGTATTATTTTATAATTATTATCATAATTCTTGTATTAATAAGTATCCGTCAGATTAATCAGTATCAACGAGGGGTAAGATTTACTTTTGGTAAGTTTACATCAATTATGGAGCCAGGATGGAGAGTTGTTTTACCTATTGTTCAAACATATCAAAAGGTTGATATTCGTGTAAAAGCGGTGGATGTTCCGGATCAAAACGCTATTACAAGAGATAACGTGGTTGTGAAAGTTAACGCCGTGATATATTACAAGGTGAACAATGCTGAAAAAGCAATTATTGAAGTAGAAGATTTCAGATATGCTATATCTCAATATGCTCAGACGACAATGCGTAATATTGTAGGAGAAGTGACACTTGATGAATTACTTGGAAGCCGAGACAAGATTGCCGATCGTATAAGAGAGATAGTTGATAAAGAAACCGACGCTTGGGGTCTCAAAGTCCAAAATGTTGAACTCAAAGATGTCAGTTTACCGGCTGATATGGAGAGAACCATTGGTAAACAAGCTGAGGCTGAACGCGAAAAGAGAGCTGTCATAATCACTTCGGAAGGTGAGTTAGCAGCCGCGCAAAACATGTCTAAAGCGGCTACGATACTTGCGCAGTCTCCAGGAGCACTTCATCTTCGCACACTACAATCCATTAATGATATGTCGTCTGACCAGTCGAACACGGTTGTTTATATGGTACCTATGGAAATTCTAAAAGCACTTGAGGGCTTTGTAAAGAAGTAACAAAAATAAATAAAGAAACAAAAAAACACCTGCTACGAGCCGGTGTTTTTTTATTTTGAGTTATAAATAAATTTTACTTAATATTTTTTTTAAACCTCGAATCGATTAATTTATATATTGTAATAATAAAATAGGGAAGTATAAGCATAAATAAGTATTCTTCTAAAGGCATCAGGCCTATGGTAATTCCGATATTTCTATCCGGAGGGAAAAACCAGTGACCTCTCCAAATTGCAAAAGTATCCCACAATACACCGATAATAAAAAACAATCCAACAACCTCGAGTCTCTCTTTTCGATTAAAATAAAGATTAATATGTTGGGTTTTTTCAAGTATTATTGTCACTAACAATAATATAATCAAAACTATAAGATATTCAAACATAAATGGACTAATTTATAAAAAGATAGAAAAAAGGATTCCAACAGTTCCCAAAACGAATCCGATTATAGCCCCTGTTGTTGGTGTTTGCTGAAATATGGTCCAAGCAAGAATGGGTTCGATTATTAGAATTGAAGTTATCGAAACGGCGCTTACAATCCAAATGTTTTTGAATGCTTTAAAGCCAAAAATATATCCTGCAATTAAAAAACCACCTGCTATAGTGCTTAATAAAAACATTTTTAAAAATATTTGTAAAAGTGGTTGTGAGGCAATATGGTGGGTTCGCGCTCCAATCATTTCCGCATAAATCGCCAATGCCTCACCAACAAAGATTAAGACTAAAACAAGTATTTTTGAATACATATTGCGTTCATATTTTAATTATATCTATCTTCTTCTTCCGCGACCTCGACCCTGAGGATGGAATGAGCGCTGATTTGGTCTGTCTTCCGGTACAAACTTATGTTGTCGTTTTGGTGGTAGTTCAGGTATCGGAGAAATCGGAAGTGTTTTTCTGATCAGGCGTTCAATATCGCGCAATTCTTTGCGTTGTTCGCGAGTCGCCAAGGATATGGCATGACCTGTAATTCCAGCTCTGGCGGTGCGACCTATTCGATGAACATAATCCTCGGTATTGGTAGGCAAGTCAAAATTGATAACCAACTCGATTCCGGTAACATCAATACCGCGAGAAGCTATATCAGTAGCTATTAAAACACGATACTTGCCAGATTTAAAACCAGCCATAGCATCTCTGCGTTGAGAGAGAGAGCGATTGGAATGAATTTCTACTGCTTTATGGCCCATATCCATGATTGCTCGGGTTAGTTTTTTTGCGCCGTATTTCGTTCTTGTAAAAATAAGAGTCGCACCCACATATTGTTGTAAAAGTTTTTCCACTAACCTCACTTTATCATCTTTATGAATAATAAATATTTCCTGAGTGAGATGTTCGGCTATTGATCCGGTTGGCGCAATTTCAATGCGAATCGGTAGTTTTAAAAAACTGGTCGCCATCTTCATGATTTCAGGTGCAAGTGTGGCGGAGAAAAGCATTGTTTGTCTTTCGGCTGGTAATGCTTGAAAAATTTTCTTAATTTGCGGAGCAAAACCCATATCGAGCATACGATCCGCCTCATCTAAAACGACCATTTTAATATGTTTTAGGCCAACAGTTCTTTGTTCAAGATGATCATTGAGTCTTCCTGGGGTGGCGATGATAACATGCGGATTACGATTGAGAGCTTGAATTTGTGGACGTATAGGAGTGCCGCCGATAAGCACAACAGTTTTTAATCCGAGTTTTGAACCAACTTTACGTAATGTTTCATCGACCTGAAGTGCTAATTCACGAGTAGGTACAACGATCAAACCACCATCGGTATTTGTTTGATGAAGGAGTTGAATCAACGGAATACCAAAAGCCAAGGTTTTGCCTGTTCCGGTTTGTGCTATTCCAACGAGATCCTTGCCTTGCAAAGCGATTGGAATTGCTTGACGTTGAATCGGAGTGGGAATTTTGTAATTTAATTGGGCCACAATATTCATTAGGTTTGGTGCGATGCCCAAGCCTGAAAAATCTGGGCCGATTGGTTGCTTGTTTTTATTCATATAATTATAGTTTATCGCAAAAAATAGTGTTTGTCGAAATATATTGGATATTCGAAAAAAATCGGGAAAGCTTTATCATAATTGAAATATTTACCAAAAAACAAAAACCCTCACACGAGGGTTTTTACTATAAAAGACGATTATTATTTCTTTTTTGCCGCCGTCTTTTTCTTAGTGACAGACTTAACAGATGCTTTTTTTGTTTTTTCTTTTAAAACAACCACAGGAGTGTTTTTTTCAACGGGCACATCTTTCTTTGCTTCAGTCTTTGTTTCGGCTCGTGTTTCTGTTTTTGTTCCTGTTAATTTTTCTATCGCACCGATAAGACGATCAAGTTTAATACGAATTTCTCCTAACTGCTTTTTAACATCATCATGTGCGGGTGCTTGTGCGAAATCAGCACGTGGTGCTGGTCTGTCATTATATTCTCTTTTTGGTCCGCGGCTACCAAAATCTTGGCGCGATCCTCGATCACCACCGCCTCTCTTACTGCTAAAACAATTAGAGCAATATACTGGTTTCTCACCTGTTGGACGAAAAGGAACTTCACAAGACTGTCCACAGTCGCTACATGTAGCTCTAAATAGAGTTTTATCTCCTCTGTCTCCACCCCCTCTATCATTTCCCCAGCTCTTTTTTTGAAAACTTGGTCTGCCACCACCAAAACCTCCCCTTCTACTGCCCCCTCCTTGAAAATTTCCCATATAAAATAATATATTTGATTAAGTTGTGTTTTATTAGCATTGTGCGAAGTCTACACTCTTTAAGCCGAAAAAGCAAGTTGTTTTAGTGGTTTTTTGTTGTGTTAATAATTGGTGTTTTTTTATTTTGCAATAAATTTAATAAAATTTCTGATGAGTTGTTTCGCGTTTGATGGCATATCAAGCGTTTCTAATGCTTTTTTTGGCTCGATCCATTTGTATTCTTCTAATTCTTCGTTGAGAATAATTTCGTCGCTCGTTTTCTTACAACAGCATCCGATTAAAATCATATGCTGTTCTCCTTTTTTATATTCTTTTGAAAACACAGACTCTTGAACATCAACGATTCTAATATCCGTTACATCAAGATTTGTCTCTTCTTTTGTCTCGCGCCTTACACACTCTTCTATTTTTTCTCCGTACTCAAGATGTCCGCCTGGAACATTCCATTTATTTTCCCATTTCGGGCATCGCGCAAGAAAAACTTCTTCGTGTTCATTGTATATGCACACACCAACAACGACCTCGGTATGTTTTTGCTCGTTCGTCATATGTAATAGATTAAGACCATAATATCACAAAAATCAGACTTTTAATATTTTGCTATTGTTTTATATAAAAAACTGTTTAAAAGTAATATTATTTTTGTTTAAAAAAACACGAACTACTCGTGTATTTTTGTTTTCCATTATTTATGTATCTATGTCGCACTACATACCTATGTATATAGGACAACTCCGATAATAAATATCTATGGCGGAGAGGAGAGGATTTACCCGTTCGTCACTTCGTGACTCCGGGCATAAACTTCTCATCCTCTCTATCCTATCAATAGATTTGATAGCCTCACCTACGGCGAGCCTGTCAAATCTATGGCGGAGAGGAGAGGATTCGAACCTCCGAGGGATTTTACTCCCTGCCACGTTAGCAATGTGGTGCCTTCAGCCAACTCGGCCACCTCTCCATATGATGAAATAATATTATAAAGAACAAATAATTCCTAGTAGAAACTTTTTAGAAAGGTTTTGCCCTGTAGTTCTAGCGCTAGCTAGAACGTATCAGGGCCACCTCTCCATATGATGAAATAATATTATAAAGAACAAATAATTCCTAGTAGAAACTTTTTAGAAAGGTTTTGTCCTGTAGTTCTGGCGCTAGCTAGAACGTATCAGGGCCACCTCTCCATGAAAAACATTGATAGAATATATGAAAAACGATGTAAAATCAAGGACTGAGGCGGGTTTTTGTATATTACTGTGATTTGATACAATGAAGATGTTAATTATTACAATTATGAAAACACTGATTATTACAGCACACCCTTCTTCAAAAGGTTTTACACACCTGATTGCTGAAAAATACTCAAGCGGAGTAAGAGAAAAAGGAGGTAATTTTGAAATAGTAGATCTTTACTCGAATGAATATAAGCAGGATTTTTTGAAGTTTGAAAATGCTCGTGAATTGCCAAATGATTCGGTTAAACAAATATTGCAGAAGAAAATTACTGATGCTGATGAACTTGTCTTCGTTTGTCCTATGTGGTGGATGAACGTTCCTTCTGTAATGAAAAATTTTTTTGATATAAATTTTTCAAGTGGTTTCGCATTTAAATATAGCCAGAACGGACGTCTAATTGGACTTCTTAAGGGGAAAACAGCTCGTATATTTATGACGTGTGATGGTCCAGCGTTTTATTATTTTTTAATCGGCAGCCCTTTTAAAAAGATTTTCAAAAAAACACTTTCTTTCTGTGGAATTAAAATAAAATCGTTTACACTGTTTGATGTGATGAGAAAAAAGACGGATCAGGATCGCGAGCGCATGCTCGCGCGCGTGCATGCGCTCGCGACAAAGTAGTGTTTTGGTAGTGTTTTGTAGTTAGTGTTTTATAGTGTTTTAAAAAACATTAAATATTTTATGGGTATAGAAAACAAAGATATATTTACTGAAACACCTCACCCAAATGCGCTTGATATCATAAAAATAGATGGTAGGTGGGCACAATCTTTCGGTCCGAGACTAATACGCTTCCTAGATGATGGATCGGAAGCTTCAATTAATTGGGATGATTATGAACGTGTTCGGTCTTTTGGTGGTACTTCTATTAATTTATTGGAACAACTGTTCGGAGAGTCTTTAACAGAAGACGAAATCAGTTGTGTAAGGTGGGGTCCGGAAGAAAAGGAGCATCCACACCTTAAAAAATTTGTTGAGGTGTTTGGAGAATATAATAAAAAGAAAAAATAATATGTCACGTGTCAAACCACGAGTTGTTGTCGTTAATGATATAATGCAAAAAAATTATAAGTACACATGTATCGAGCCTGTCGGTAAAAACTTCGCTGATGATTTTGATCCAGACCTAACTCCACAAGAAATGCTTGTTTTAGGAGTTTTCGGAGGGAAGTATATGACTGATTGCAAGAAAGAATTTCCAAAAACCTGGTTTTCGAAGGCCAAATTGTGTCACGAAAAACATGATCCGAAACTTAATTTTTTTGGAGTTAACGCAAGTCAACCTCTTTCTGTGTGGAGAAAAAAAGGATGGATACACCATGAGGATCCTAGGGGTTGGTTTCAGTGGTATTGCAGATATTATATGGGGCGCAGGATTCCTAAAGAAGATGCGAGACAGATCAAGAGGTGGAGAGCAATGAGGCGACACATATCTCAAATTAAAAACAACTGTCATCCGATGGAATGGGATTGTCATAGACGTCAGAGACAAGCATTGTTACACTGGGCTTACGACAGCAGGAAGATATAATATTAATTTTTTATGCATACATTTTTAATTATTTTGTGGGTGTGTCTAGCGATGTTCGCCACTTCTTTTTGGGAGGCGTATGTTGAAGGTAGAAATGCGTGGAACAAAGAGAAGTTGGGATGGAGTTTGCGCATTGGCAAAAGATTTGTTCTTTCAGGATATCATTTTTTCCTTTTCTTCATAATGTTCCCATTACTTCTATCATTGCCATTGGTTATTTATGGATGGGATGCGAGACTTTTCGGTATTCTTGTTTCGGCGTATGCAATTGGGTTAATTGTTGAGGATTTTGGTTGGTATTGCGTAAATCCCGTCGTACGTTTTAAGGAGTTTTGGAGTGATTTCTCGGATTATTATCCCTGGATAAAGATAAAAGGAAAGAAAATTATTCCATTTGGATATGTTGTTGGAGTTATTGTGGCAATTATTTCGTGGTATTTTTTCTGGAGGTGATTAACTGTGATAAATAAAGCATTATTTAATAAAAAGCACTGATTATTACTTGTTTACTTTCGTGTAGTGTGCTTATAATAAGGTGTTTATGACAGATCCTAAGACAATTTTAGTTACCGGATGCGCCGGTTTTATCGGTAGTAATCTTGTGGCGTATTTAAAAAATCGTTTTCCAAAAACGACAATTATTGGTATAGATGATTTCTCTACTGGAAAAAGGGACAGGTGTGATCAAGACATTGTATTTTACGAAGGGTCTATATGTGACGACGATTATCTTGAGGCTATTTTTCGTGTGCATAAACCAGAGTATGTTATACACTTGGCGGCGCTTCCGCAAGTATCATACAGCGTAGAACATCCTGCGCATACAACGCATGTTAATGTTTTTGGAACAGTCAATGTTTTAGAAAAGGCACGTGATCATGGAGTGAAACGTTTTTTGTTTTCTTCGTCGGCTGCCGTGTATGGTAATACGGAAGTTCTTCCTGTCGCAGAACATACGCATTCTCCAAGTCCACAAACACCATATGGCTTACACAAACATGCCGCAGAGACTTTTTGTAAAATATTCAGCTCTTTATTTGATATTGATACGGTATGTTTTCGTTTTTTTAATGTATTCGGTCCAGGGCAGTATGGCGATTCCTCATATGCGACCGTTCTTTCTGCGTGGCTTGAAAACATGTATATTAAAAATGAAAAAAAACCTTTTTTGGAAGGCGATGGATCTCAATCGAGAGACTTTTGTTATGTTGATAATGTTATTCACGCACTTGAGCTAGCCATGCTTTATCCGAATCGGTTTGGAGGAGATGTTTTTAATATATCATGCGGAGATCGAGTCGATCTCATCAAAATTAAGAAATTAATAGAAACATACACCGATCAACCACTTGATCTCGAGAATCGTCCCTCACGTTCAGGGGACATAAGTCATTCACATGCTGATATATCGAAGGCAAAAAAAATTTTAGGATATAAACCAATCGTTGATTTTGAAACAGGGCTCAAAAAAACAATCGAATGGTTTAAAAGTCGCGTGTAATTATTAACGGGCGATACCAGAAGAATTTTTATGTCAACATATTATAATCCGAAACGAACTAGAAATGTATTTAATCCCGAATCATCTGAACCGTATAAGTTGAGCAGGTTTCGGATAGAACTTTTTATGAATTGTCAGCGGTGTTTTTATCTAGATCGCAGGTGCGGAATTGATCGTCCACCGAGCTTTCCTTTTAATCTTAATTCAGCTGTTGATACTCTTCTTAAAAAAGAATTTGATATTCACAGGGCTGATAATACCGCTCATCCTCTAATGCAAACATATGGAATTGATGCCGTGCCATTCGCGCACAAGGACATGAATAAGTGGAGAGATGCGCTTAAGGGAGGTGTAGAGTATTTTCATAAAGAAACGAACTTTCTTTTGACGGGAGCTCCGGATGATATATGGATTACTCCAGAAGGAGAGTTAATTGTAGTCGATTATAAGGCAACCTCAAAAGAAGAGGAGTTATCGATAGACGCACCATGGCAAATAGGATATAAAAGACAGATGGAGTTTTATCAATGGCTTCTTCGTAGAAATGGATACACGGTCGCTGAAAAAGGATATTTCGTTTATTGTAACGGAAATACAGACGCAAAAGCATTTGATGGAAAGCTCGAGTTTGACATAGTTGTTTTACCACACATAGGGAATGATGCGTGGATTGAACCGACAATTTTTGATATAAAAAAATGTCTGACAAGCTCAATAATTCCTGAATCATCCCAATCTTGTGATTATTGTGCGTATCGCAAATCTGCGAAAGAAACAGAAGATAGAATAAATGTTCGAACAAGTAAGCTTCTTTGAAAAATATGATTACATCGGAAAGAAAGAAAAAGTACGAACAAGTTGTATCCAAAAGACAAAAAGGAATTGTGGTTGTAATAGAAAATATTTCTGATCCGCATAATGCTCAAGCAGTGTGCAGATCGTGTGACGCATTCGGAATTGATGATGTCTATTTTATTTTTGAGGAAACAGATCGATTTAATCCTAAGAAAAAAGGCGCTGCAAGTTCAGCAACTGCGAACAAGTGGCTCAATTTTCATGAGTATGCTACGACAAAAGAATGTTTTAATGATTTAAAAAAGAACGGGTATACGATCATCGGTACCGCGCTTGATGAAAGCGCGGAAAATATTTTTTCGGCGCGTTTTGATAATAATTCCATAGCTCTTGTTTTTGGAAACGAGCACGCTGGTCTTTCTGATACGGCTCGTTCGCTTTGTGATAGAACAATCTTCATCCCTATGAGAGGAATGATTCAGAGCCTAAATCTTTCTGTCACGGCGGCCCTGTGTATGTATGAGGTAACAAGACAGAGAATGCCAAATATGGAAAGATACATTATTTCATCAGAAAAACAGTCTGAAATAATGAAAAGATTTGACGATATTTCCTAATTTATTTGTTATTTTCCTCCAAACCAATATCTATGCTATTACACTGTTTTTTGGTATACTATATATAGCATTAATAATAATCACCCTATGTTTAATAAAGAACAACGCGAGAAAGATCGCGAAGAACGAATACAAAACGCAGAAGAACGTCTAGAGGATATATTGAAAAAAACAAAAACAGAAGTGTTTTTTGCGTGGCTTACAGATGAATTTCATTATCACGACAGAGGGGTGTGGTGGTATGTTATTGCTTCTTTTATTACAATACTTCTTTTGGTTTATGCGTTTATTGATGAGAATTTTTTATTCGCAATTATTGTTGTACTCGGTGCCGCTGCGATTTTTCTTGGTCATAAGAAAGGACCGGACGTGATCTCGGTTATTTTTACAGATGAGGGCTTATATTACAATGAAAAACTGATTCCGTATTCGACGATGAAATCATTTTATATTATTTATGAACCACCATATGTAAAGGATTTATATGTTGATTTTTATGGTTTTCGTTCAAGACTTAGGCTAGGACTTGAAGACATGGATCCCGTATCTATTAGAGCTTTTTTAATTGACATTGTGAAAGAAGATAAGGAAAAAGACGATATTCCTTTTTCAGAAGCATTTTCAAGGATTTTTAAAATATAAAAACTATTCATGCGCCACGGTGGCACAAACCACTGTGGCGTTTTTGTATATTGATTTGATAGTTCCTGCTAACTCGTTTGCGGTTGCACCGGTTGTAATAACATCATCAACAATAATAAATGTTATTTTTGATTTGAAAAACAGTTCGTCAGCCACCGTGGCGCATACAGAGAATGCTCCTGATATATTTGATGAACGCTCAACACCATTTAAAGAAGCTTGCGGAGTAGTATATTTTTTTCTTGTTACAATATCCGTCCTATATCGAACATGTGTTTTTTCGGATATGTATTTTGCTATAAGTTCAGCTTGATTGAATCCACGTTCGCGAAGTCTTCTGGGATGAAGAGGAAGTGGAACCAGTACTACTTCTTGTTTTTTTGATAAAAGATTCACGCGCCGCGCGAGCTCGCGCAGAAGTATTTCCGCAATATATGGAACACAATCTTCACGAGATTCATATTTTATAGCATGAACTAATTCTTGTATGCCATTTGTTGAAAATGGCGTACCAATGACAAAATCATCTATATTGTTTTTGTGCACAATACCATGTGTCGAGCCGCGCGGCGCGAGAGCCAGAGACGATAAACACATTTCACAGAGCGATGATGATTCGATTTCGCGCCTACACAAAACACATCGTCGCGGAGCTATATATAAAGAAATGTTTTTACAAAAATTTTTTATGAAAGAGATAATCATATTGTTTATTTGTTATAAAAAAACACGACACCTGCTATGTTTATGATTTTTATATCATAACATGTTTATGAGGTGTCGTTCTGGGTTGTTTTTTTGCGCGCGTAGTGTTTATCCAGAGGTGACGCGTATGAGATTTGTTTTTTTATCAGTTGTTATAATCATTTTTTCCGGTTTTAGAGCTGATTGCAAGATACGATCCGCGATTAATGTGGTAATTTCGCGATCTATTGTCTTTCCGACGTTTCGTGCACCTTCATGGGTGAGGTCGGTGTGTTCAAAAATATGAGAAATGACAGAATTGTCATATGAAAGCTCTATTTTTTGTTTTAGGATACGGTTTTTCAGATCACCAAGCTCTTTCTTTATAATTTTCTTTAGAGAATTTGTATTGAGTGGGTGATAAACTATAATTTGGTCTATTCGATTTAAAAATTCTGGTCGAAATCTGTCTCTAAGCTCTTTTAATGCATTATTTTGTAACGTTTCAAAATCACGCGATAATGGAGTTTTTGGTGTGTCGGAAACTTTGACAGAGAAACCGACTTCTCGCTGATATCTATTGAAATCATCTGATCCGATATTAGATGTCATTATAATAATCGTATTTCTGAAATTAACAGTTCTTCCTGTGGCGTCTGTAATTTCTCCTTCTTCTAGGATAGGAAGAAGTATATTAAAAACGTCCGGATGAGCTTTTTCGATCTCATCAAATAATACAACAGAATATGGTTTTTTCCTTACAGAATCGGTAAGCAGGGCGGACTCTTTGTATCCGACATATCCGGCAGGGGAACCGACAAGCTTCGATACGGTGAAACCCTCAGAGAAATCGGTCATGTTTATTTGGATAAGTGCTTTTTCGTCATTGAAAATCTGTCGTGCAATTGCTTTTGCCGTTGCAGTTTTTCCAACTCCTGAAGGACCTAGGAACACGAACGATGCGAGTGGTTTGTGAGGATTGTTTATACCGGCTTTTGCTCGTTTGATAGTATGAACAATCTCATCAATAGCTTCTTCCTGTCCGATAATACATTCTTTTAAGTTTTTTGAAAGTAGTGCGATATTTGTAGAAGATGTAGATGTAATTTCTTCGAGTGGAATTTTAAACATGCACGAGATAATTTCGGCAATATCTTGTTCGGTTATTTTACCGATCATTTTCTCTTTTTCCGATTCGTGTTGTTTATATAATGAAGCAAGCTTGATTCGTACATCGTGCTCTTTTTGTTTTACGGAAAGCGCTGAGTTAAAATCGTTATTTAGAATTAAAGCTTCTTTCTCGGCCTCTAGATCATCAAGTTGTTTTTCAAGTCGTTGAATTTTTGAAAACACTGTTGTAGCTCCGCTTTTTATTTTGATTTTCGCCGCCGCTTCATCTATTAAATCAATTGCCTTGTCCGGAAGCTGGTTGTTTGTGATATATCTGGCACTAAGATGTACCGCCGCTTCGATCGCGGAGTCGGTGATAGCGACACGATGGTATTTTTCGTAATTGTTTTTTATTCCTTTAAGTATTGTGATTGTAGCAGAGGTGTTTGGTTCATCAATAAAAATAGTTTGGAAGCGTCGTTCCAAGGCTCGATCGTCTTCAATGTGTTTTTTGTATTCTGCTGGCGTAGTTGCTCCTATAATACGAACATCGCCACGTGCAAGTTCGGGTTTGAGCATGTTTGCTACATCAAGAGATCCAGATGTCGACCCTGTTCCGACTATTGTATGAAGCTCATCAATGAAAAGAATTACATTTCCCTGATTTTTTATCTCCTCGATGAATTGTTTGAGTCTGTTTTCAAATTCTCCTCTATATGTTGTTCCTGCAATCATAAGCCCTAAATCGAGGGCATATATTTTTTTACCAATAAGAACGGACGGTACATCTCCTGCGAGTATTTTCTTCGCGAGTCCTTCAATGATGGCGGTTTTGCCAACTCCCGGTTCGCCAATAAGAACAGGATTGTTTTTTGTTCGTCGAGAAAGGATTTGAATTAATCTTTCGATCTCAAACTCTCTACCAACGACAGGATCGATTGTTTCTTGGAGTTCGGCATCTGTGAGATCGTTTGCGAAAAGTTCCAACATTTCTTCTTTTGGTATTCCTCCGATTCCTGGTATACCTCCCGCACCAAAAATTCCTTGAGAGGATGAATTTCGCGCATCCCTTTCTTTGCTTAATGCATGAGGAGTGTCTTCTTGATCTATTATATAATTGAATTTTGAAGTGCTTGCAAGGAGTTGATCAATTTGATTTTTGATGTTTTCAGTAGTGATTGAGAATGTATTGAGAATATTTTTGATAGTGTCATCATTAAAATTAAGTATTGCTGCAAGAAGGTGCTCTGTTCCAACATACTTGTGTTCATATTCAAAAGCGACCTTAACGGAATAAACAATAATATCTTTCACTTCTTTTGATATTTGTGGAGAAGTTGTTCGCGGAGTCTTCGTATATGATTCAGGTATAAATTGTCTGATTTTGTCTGATGTGAGACCAAGTTTGTGAAGAATATCAAAACCAACAGCCCCTGTTTCAATTGAAAGTGTATATAGGAGATGAACAGGGAGAATTTTATCGTGCCCAAGTTCCTCGGCTATTTTTTCGCTTGATTCAAGAATTTTCTTATAATGTTTTGTAAACTTTGAAAATATATTACTCATATACTTCGAATATAGCACAGAAAATAAGATTTGTCCATACCTATATTAACTCTCGTTATTTTTCGTACTTTTAATGTACAAAACAAATGATGTGGGTATAAACAGGATAATTATGAAGTAAAAGAAAAAAGTATGTGATATAATAAAAGCGCTTAATATATGGGTTTTTTCTCTTCAAAAGAACAGACATATCTTGGTCTAACAATTGGTTCGTCAAGCATTGCGCTTGTCGAGCTTGCTATTGAAAAACGTCGCCCAAGTTTATCAACATATGGGACGGCCGTGGTTGATGCTGATGTTATTCGAAACAATGATCCGAAAAAACAAGACGAGATTGTGGAAATAATAAAAAAACTTATTATAAAATCGAACGTAAAAACAAAAGAATGTGTTGCGGCGCTTCCAACGTTTGCGGTATTTAATTCTCTTATATCCATTCCGCTGATGGAGGAAAAAGATATTGAGCGAGCTATTAAAACAGAGATAGCGAAACTGATTCCGCTTCCGATTGAAGATGTGACCGTTGATTGGAAACTTGTTTCAAATCCGATAACTGATAAAAAAACAGTATCGAAACAGGACTTGAAAATACTTGTGACTGCCGCACCGAAAAAACTTATTGCTCGCTACGCACGTATATTCGAAAAAATTGGTTTAAAGCTGATAGCTCTTGAATCAGAGCCGTTTGCTCTTGTCAGGAGTCTGATGGGTAATGAGAAAACACCTTCTATTATAGTTGATCTTGGAAATAATTCGACTGATATTATTGTTGTTGATGGTGGTATACCAATATTTACTCGAAGTATTAATTTTGGAGGCAAACGAATCACTGATCTTATCGCACGCACACTGGGAGTCGAACAGGATATTGCCGAACAATACAAAGTTGACTTGTGTCTCTCGACCAATACTTTTGAAAAGATGAAAGAAATGCCTGAACCGTTTATGCAGGCATTAGGTCCGTTTTTTAATGAGATTAAATATATATTTGATCTATATAGAAATAAACGTGGAATATTTATCGAGAAGATTATTTTGACCGGTGGAACAGCGTTTGTTCCATACTTGCCATCGGTGCTTTCTCAATTTTTCGATCTGCCTTGTTTTATTGGTAATCCGTGGGCTTTTATTCGATATGACGCGGAACTCCAAAACCTTCTTTTGGAGCTTGGTCCGACACTTGCTGTACCTATTGGATTGGCGCTGCGCCAAATAAAGGAATGATTTATGTCAGGAGAAACAACAAAAACAGTTTTGATCGTTGATAATGACCCGATTCTTCCTGATATATATAGAGAATATTTTTCCGAAGAATTAGTAGATATAAAACACGTTCACGATACAGAAAAAGCACTTCGAACAATTGACGAAGAAGGAATTTCATTGATTTTGACAGAACACATACCAGGGCAGATTGATGGAATTGAGATCGCGCGATGCGCACGACCAAAGAAGATACCGGTAATTATCTATACTGATATGACAGACAGAAATGTTATCAGCGAATGTCTTGATGAAGGAGCGTGTGAATATGTTATCAAGCAACACTTTCTTCCTGCTGAAGTAATAACTATGGCTAAAAAATTTTTATAATAATAATTCATTTATGGATGATTCTTTAAAGAAAAAACTTTATGTACTGGCGGGCGTTATAATATTCGTCGGTATTTGTATCTCTGTGGTCGTTCTTACTTCAACCATGTCGCGCACAACAACACGAGATGTCGTGCGCATCGCACACATGCGCGAAGTGCGAGCTGGATTCTCAATGTTTTTTAATACGAAAGGCACGTATGCACTGAAGAGTCAGGCAGGAGCATGTGTTGCCGGTGCAGCCCTATCCGCGTGTGATGATCAGGAGGTTTCACAATTTATCCAACTTGGTGCATACAACGATCCGTCAGGAACACAGGTTTGTTATAATGGTGTTGCAAAATCATGTAATTATTCATTTGGTATTTCTCCTGACAAGGATAAGTATGAAGTGTGTTTTTATTTGGAAAAAGGCATAAAAGATTCAGAGCTTCCTGTTCCGGGACTTTATAAAATTACAGAGAAGGGTTTTGAGCAAGGGTGTTCACTTACTCCACAGGGGCAGTAATGTTTTTATAAAACTTAGGGATTATCGAAATATTATGGCAGAATTTAGTGGTATTAGAGCTAGCTTATATAAAGAGTGTTTAAGAGAATTTCCTCACGCAAGAGATGAAGATATTGAGGTTATGAAAAAATATCTTGCGCCAAAAGAGGACGAAATTGTTCTAGAGATTGGAGCCGGAAGTGGTTTTTTTTCAGAAACCTTATCTAATATGGTAAAAAAACTTATCGTATCAGATCCATCGAGTGAACAATTAGAAGAGGTTAAAAAGTTACAAAAGAAAAACGTAAAATTAGTTGAAGAGGGTGCAGATGTTCTAACATTAGAAAAAGAAGTCGTTGATGCTATTTGGTCTTTTGGTGCGATGCATCATTGTTTTAATAAAACAAAGTCTTTCCAAAATTTTGCAAGAATACTAAAAAAGAACGGAAGATTAGTTATTGTTGATGTTTGGCATGGATCAAAACTGGCAAAACACTTTGATGACAAGGTCGCAAAATTTTGTGTGACAGGACACGAAGTCGCCTTTTGGACAGATGAATTTGCAGAAAGCCTTTGTTTTTTATCAAATTTAGAAAAGCCAAAAATATATTACCTTGATATTAAGTGGAAATTTAAAAACAAAGATGAGATTGGAACATTCTTGTATAAAATTCATGCAATGACCAAAACAACGCCTCAAGAGTGTCTTAAAGGTGCAGAAGAAATTCTAGGAATAGAAGAGAAAACCGGCTTGTATTCTTTAAATTGGCCTATGAAAGTAATGATTTCTAAAAAAAAGTAGAATCTATATATACACGCTTTGCGAACTTGTTTTATTTTATTATATTATATTATATACCACGCCGAGCTCTTCGGTTTTTTGTTGTTGGTACACATAAAAAGGATTTATAAGTTTTTTCATACATATAAATACACAGGTAGTTTTTGGCTTAAAACAGGGGAAAAGCGATGTTTTCATGTCTTTTTATACAGGTCACACATTGACTTTTTTAATAGAATGTGGTAAGAAAGTACGATATGAATATACATAAAATTATTTATCTTACATTTTTTCTTGCATTTGCATTTGCGATGCAGATACAGATTGCGCGAGCCGTGGATGCGGATCCTGATTTTGTAGTGTCTCAAGTGACATTAACACCACTTGCTCCAGTACCAGGAGAAAAAACAATCATCGCATATCGTATTGTGAACAATGGAGGATATTTATATTCAGGTAGAGGAATAGACAATGTATCGGTTGAGGCCGATGGTTTTGAAATGATAGGAACTCCTCGTCTAGGTACTTTTTTGCGTATTGATCAGAACACTCCGCTTCGTACAGGAGCTTATTTTGATATTATTGTAGAGGGTGTTTTTGCAGAAAAAGGATATCATTTCGTGACTTTTACATTTGATCCGACGACACAGGTTTATGAGAGAAATAAAGAGAATAACAAATTTACGCACTTCGTTCCTGTTGGTGTTCCAAATTTATCTTTTGGAGCAAAAGTAGATTTGGCAATTGATGATATATTTACGAAACCAATTGCAAATGTACATTCATATGAACCGATTAAACTTATAGTTCGTGTACGTAACGATGGGGCTCCAATGCCTTTTTCTACTCCATTCATGTTTATTGATAAATATTTTCCATCGTTTATAGAGACTTCCGCGTCTCCTACATTTTCGCGCTCGCTTCCGACACTTTCAAACCCTCTAGAAGGAAGTGAATATATTGATTTCATATATGATGGGTATTTTTCAAAATCAGGAGCACACGAACTATATTTCACTATTAATGGTCAGGAACTTTTATATCCGGAGCGTACTCGAGATGATAATTTTATGAAAAAAACACTTCAAATTCTCGATGGAGATTTCATAGAGCGTCCAACAGGCTCTATAATTGTGAAAGAAGACCAGTCTTCGGTGTATCGCATCGAAGATGGTGTTGCTCGTATAGTTGCCGATCAAAACTCAGCTCGTGAATACGAAAAAACAGCAGATACTGTAGGGGAACTTGAATTTAGCAAATACTCCGTTTCTTCAGATTACACTCCTCTTACCCAGAAACAAAAAAACGGAACAATTGTGAAAGGATTTTATACACCAACTGTATATAGAATAGAAAATGGTATGAAGAGACCCTTTGTATCTGAACGAGCCTTTCTTTCTCTCGGATATGATTGGTATGATATTGTGACTCTTCCTCCAGAATCATTAGACGTATATACAGAAGGACTCACTATATATCCAGCGGAGTTACCAAATGGATCTCTTGTAAAAACCAAAGGAAGATCTTCGGTTTATTATATAGACGGAGGAATTAAACATGCAATTGCGAGTGCCCAGGCATTTACAAATCGTCGTTTTGATTGGAAAAAGGTAATAACAACATCAGAGGAGGAGTTGGTTAAATATGCGGATGGGGAAATGATTTATTAAAAAACCTTAATTGTAAAATAAGTCGTTCGTTTCCTAAAAATTTGTTTGTATACGGCACCACCGCTAAGCGGTGCCGGTGGGTAGATGTTTGAGACTACCACACAAAAGAATTGATCCCTAATTGTTATCAGGGCTTCGAAATTATATATGTTTTTTCGTTTTGATACTAGGGGATAAAATATATTTTTTGTGGAAAAGAGCGTATACTATAAATATTATACATTTATAAATAGTTATGAATAAAAAAATTGTTATTGTTCTAGGTATTATTATAGTAATTGTTGTAGGATATGTGTTTTTTAAGGATACAAAAAACAACGAAACCGAAAAACCAATTGTTATAGGAGCGACATTGGCCTTATCTGGTAATTTGGCATATATAGGTGAGGCGGAATTTCATGGAATGAGTATGGCAGTTGAAGAAATAAATGCAAAAGGAGGAATTGATGGAACGCCTATTAAACTTGTAACAGAAGATAATGCTGGCGAACCGAAACAAGCTGCTAGCACAGTTTCGAAAATGCTTACTGTTGATAAAGCTGATATTATTATTTCAGCTTTTACAAACATTACAAATGCGGTTAAAACAATAGTTGCAGATAATAATAAAGTAATGTTTTATGCATCAACCGTTCGTGATATTGCAGAAAGCAACCCTTTGTTTTTTAGAGATTATTTCGATGCAGGAGACAGCGGATCATTAGTGGCTGAAACTGTAATAAAAAAAGGGTATAAAAACATTGCTTTTCTATCTGAAGTAAGTGATCAGTGCTTACAATATGAACAAGGGTTTATGGATGGTATAAAAGGAAATGGAGTGACTCTTGTTGGTAAAGAAACATACAATTCAACAAGCACGGATCTCAAGACGCCATTATTAAAGATAAAAGAAATGAAATCCGAGGCAATTGTAGTATGTGCATGGAGACACGAGCATATTCTAATGAAACAAGTAAAAGAAATGGGAATGATAAATACCCCGATATTACATTGGATTGCTCCGTTTCTTCCTGTTGCAAATACCGATGATACGAAAGCGCTTTTTGAAGAAAATAAATCAGTAAGTGTTTGGCACTGGGTTACAGAAACTGGTTTCAACCAAGAACAAAAAGATTTTTCTCTGAAATATCAAGCGAAATATGGACGAAAGCCAGCGGCTGATGTGGCATATATGTATGACGATATATATGTTTTGACTGATGCAATTTCTGCGTGTAAGAAAGAAGGAAAAATAAGAGACTCACAATGTATTGCTAATCAGTTATTGAAAACCAATTACAACGGTATTTCCGGATCATTGAAATTTAATGAAAAAGGAAATTCGAAAAGAACGCTTAATGTAATTAGATTCAGAAATGGCGCCTGGGAAGAAGATAATTCTGAGTGATATAAGAAAAATTTTTTGAAAATAAAAAAACATCCTGCAAAGGGTGTTTTTTAATTGGTGGCTAGGGCGAGGCTTGAACTCGCGACCGCAGGCTTATGAGTCCTGTGCTCTACCAACTGAGCTACCTAGCCATGTGTGAGAAATGTTTTGTTGTACAAAAAAAGAATTGTGTCCTCCTTCGTTCCACTTCGCGGAACTTCGGAAGGACTAGCACTTCTCTTAGCTGCTCGCTTTACGACTGGCTGCGCCAGCCGTAGCTCGCAGAGCGAAGGCTGGTGCCCGGAGAGAGAATCGAACTCTCACTCTATTATCTAGAACAGGATTTTGAGTCCTGCGCGTCTACCAGTTCCGCCATCCGGGCATGTAAAATATAAACTCTTTCTAATAATGTACTTCTTTTTATTCTGCGCGTCTACTGCATCCCGAGTGCGCGAAGCAAACGAGGGCCAAATGTTAGATTCCCGCGGTGGCGGGATCCTCTTGCAGAATGCCTGCCAGGTATCCCGCAAAGCGGGATCAGGCCTACTGCATCCCGAGTGCGCGAAGCAAACGAGGGCCAAATGTTAGATTCCCGCGGTGGCGGGATCCTCTTGCAGAATGCCTGCCAGGTATCCCGCAAAGCGGGATCAGGCCTACTGCATCCCGAGTGCGCGAAGCAAACGAGGGCCAAATGTTAGATTGCGGCGGAGGCCGCATCTGATTGCAGAATGCCTGCCTGGTATCCCGCAAAGTCCCGCGAACGGGATAAACTAGATCAGGCATACCAGTTCCGCCATCCGGGCATGTATAAATTAATAAAAGCATTCATTTCTAACGATAGAAAGTATACTATGTTAGCCAATTAAATCAACTCTTTTTATATGTGTTAATCACGCCTTGAAATGGTGTTTCCGTCGTTGAATAAATTATGATTTTTTAGTAAGATAAGGCCACATAATACTTTTAAAGTTCTATCATGCCTAGAACAATAGCTATTGTAAATCAAAAAGGCGGGGTCGGGAAGACCACGACCGCAATTAATGTGTCCGCATATCTAGCGACACTTGGAAAGAAAGTGTTGGTAGTTGATCTTGATCCACAAGCAAACGCGAGCTCGGGATTTGGTATTGATCATGCTTCGGTCGGCGAGGGTATGTATGAAGTCATGACTACTAACGGTGGTGTGAAGATGAGAGATGTGTTGAAACTTACAACAATTGATGGATTACATCTTGCTCCAAGTACTCCGAATCTCGCTGGAGCGAATATTGAACTTGTTGAAGAGGCCCGAAGAGAATTTCGTCTAGAGGATTGTTTGAAAGAAATAGAGAGTTTTTATGATTATATTATTATTGATTGTCCGCCGACACTAGGACTTCTAACAATTAATGGAATTGTTGCGGCTAGAGAAATTCTAGTACCTGTTCAATGTGAATATTATGCGCTTGAAGGACTAGGACAATTACTTCATACGATATATCTAGTTCAAAAGCATCTTCAACCAAAAGTAGGTATTCTGGGCGCTGTACTTACTATGTACGACGGGCGAAACAAACTTTCGGAGGCTGTGTTTGAAGAGCTAAAAAATCATTTTCCTGATAGAATTTTTTCATCAGTGGTTCCGCGTAACGTGAAACTCGCTGAAGCGCCTTCTTTTGGGAAGCCGATCTCACTTTATGATGCTTCGTCTCGCGGCGCGGCTGCGTATGAGGCGCTTGCAAAAGAAATAATCGCAATGGAAAAAAACGAAACATAAAATTTATATATATGAATAACAAATCTCCGCTTGGAAAAGGACTAGGATCTCTTATCCCGCACAGAATAAAAACAGCCGAAACACAGATAGATCGGATTATTCTTCCAACAGGAAAAAAGAACGAACAAAACATTTTATATATCCCAGTTGATAATATTGATGTTAATCCATATCAGCCGCGCCGCAATTTTGATCAAGAGGAATTATCGGGTCTTGTAGAATCAATCAAACAGCACGGAATTATTCAGCCGTTAGTTGTTTCAAAAGATCCTCATTCGGATAAAGTACAGCTCATATCAGGTGAGCGTCGTCTACGCGCCGCTCGTGAAGCCGGACTTGAAACGGTGCCGGTGATTCTCAAACGAGCGGAAGAGATGGAGAAGTTGGAACTCGCACTCATTGAAAATATACAACGTCAGGATCTTAATATTATAGAACTTGCTCAAAGTTATAAACAATTGATTGATGAATTCGGTCTTACACAAGACGAAGCGGCGAAACGTCTTGGAAAGAAACGTTCGACCGTAGCGAACACACTTCGCGTTCTCGAGCTACCAGGAGAGATTCAGAAGGCTCTTGCAGAAGGACGTCTGACATTTGCTCATGCAAAACTCATTCTCGCAATAGGAAATGATATAGAACGAATTCAATTATACAAACAAATACTTGCGGCCGGAATGACGGTCCGTGATACTGAGAAGGTTATAAAAAAACATGATGCAAAATCCTCGGTATCAATACTTAATATTAAGCGAGCAGACCTCGTTCTTTTGGAAAAGGAGTTTTCACGATCACTTGGAACAAAAGTAGTTATTAATGACAAGAACGGAAAAGGAAGTGTTTCTATAACATATTCGACTCCAGGAGATTTGAGAAGAATATCAAGTATTTTGAAGCGTTAAAAAAGGAAAATAATCAGTCTTGTTTGTTTTTTTTATTCTCGTTCGCTTGTCTTATATGAAGCTGCGCCTTGTGTGTTTTTACGAAAAGAAGCCAATCAGAATTTGGTTTTTTTCTGTTTTTGTTAGTTTCTATTTCTACTACGTCTCCACTTTTTAATATCGTATCGAGAGCAACTAGTTTCCCGTTTATTTTTGCTCTCTCGCACTTATCTCCGATGTCGGAATGAAGTTCATATGCAAAATCAACGATAGTTGCTTGTTCTGGTAAATCGATAACATCTCCGCGCGGTGTAAACACAAAGATTCTATCTTGAAAAATATCAAGACGAATTCTTTTTAAATAATTTTCATTATCTTTGATGTCTTTTTGGAGTAAAAGAACATCTTTTATCCATTGTGCTGTGTTCGGCAGAAATGTGCTTTTTCCTTTTTCTTTATAATAATAATGTGGAGCAATACCAAATTCAGCTTGTTCATGCATTTCCTTGGTTCGTATTTGTATTTCTATCATATTGTTTTTTTCCGAAAAAACGGTCGTATGGAGTGATTGATAACCATTTATTTTAGGCATAGCGATATAATCCTTTATACGACCCGGAAGCGGTTTCCAGTTCGCGTGAATGATGCCGAGGATATTATAACAATGATCATTCATATCCGTGATGATGCGAAGTGCATTAAGATCATATATTTCATTTATGTCCGTATGTTTCACTACCATTTTTTTATACAAAGAATACATTCCTTTATAGCGTTTATCAATTTCAAAAAAAGGAATATTATTTTTTTCCAAAAGTTGTTTGATCTGAAAACTCATTTTTTCGAGTACGTTTTTATTTGATTTAACTCTTGATTCGAGTGCTTTTTTTGTTTCCTCATAAGCTTCCGGATATGCGAAAGGGAAGGCGTGTTGTTCTAGTCTGTTTTTCATTTCTCCCATGCCGAGTCTGTGAGCGATGGATGAGTATATTTCCAATGATTCTATAGCGATTCTTTTTTGCTTTTCTTGTGGTAAGTGTTCAAGTGTTTCGAGATTATGTATTCGATCAGCAAATTTTATAAAAATAATACGAACATCTTCCGCCATGGCGAGGAACATTTTACGAAGATTCTCAGCATATCTCTCTATTCCTCTGTACTTGATTTGTCCGAGTTTTGTAACACCTTGAACAAGAGCCATGACATCATTACCGAATTCTTTTCCTATCATTTCTATTGTTATATCAGTGTCTTCCGGAACATCATGAAGCAAACCGGCGACAATTGTCTCGGTATCTAGATTCATACGGGTTAGAGTGTGGGCTGTTGCGAGGGAGTGAACAATATATGGTTCTCCTGATGCACGAACATAACCACTATGAGCGTTTTCTGCAAACTCGTAGGCATATTTTACAATATCACAATCTGGTTCTCTGTGGTAAGAATTCAGTAAATTGATAATATCTTGTATTGTAAGTTCTTTCATAGATGCTTTTTACACGACGAATAACAAAAGTTTTATTTTATGCTCGTCATGCTATTGGGCCTCACGCATTTATTTTTCTTCTTTCTTTTCTTTCTTGATTGGATATTCCGAACATTCTTTATTGGAACATCTTATGCGCTCTTTATCATCTTTAACAAGAGGCGAAGAGCAAAGCGAACATAATTGGTTAATTGGTTTGGCCCAAATTGCTGTTTTGCAATCAGGGTATCGGTTACATGAATAAAATATTTTTCCAAAACGAGATTTTTTCTCTATAAATTCTCCTTGTTTACATACATGGCATTGTACGCCGGTTCCTATTTCTTTTTTCAAAATTGTTTTGCATTTCGGGTATTCTGTGCACGCGATAAACTTACCGAACCTTCCGCGTTTAACTGCCATTGGAGCTCCACAAGTCGGACACGGTTCTTCAACTGTCTCTTCTGGTTCTGGAATACCTTCTTTTGTGAGCTCTTGTGTAAATGTACACTCAGGATATCCTGAGCAGGCTAGGAACTTTCCGAATCGACCAAACTTCATAATCATTTTTTTCCCGCATTTTTCGCAAACAAAGTCCGTTTCTTGTTCAGAAAAATCCTTTTTCGAAATTTCTTTGTCCTTAACTAGAATCTTTTCCTTGAATGGTCCATAGAATTCATTGATAACCTTATGCCATTCTATTGATCCGGTTGAAACATCGTCTAGCTCTTGTTCAAAGTGTGCTGTGAAATTATAATCAACAATATCGTGAAAGTGTTTTGCAAGAAAAGAATTAACAAGTGTTCCTGTCTCTGTTGGTTTGAGTGCTTTTCCTTCCTTTTCGACGTATTTTCTTGCAATTATTGTACTGATTGTCGGAGCATATGTTGACGGACGACCGATCCCGAGCTCCTCAAGTTGTTTGACAAGGCTCGCTTCAGTATATCTTGCCGGTGGCTCTGTAAAATGCTGGTGTGGTTGAATTTCTCGTATTGTAACTGGATCGTTTTTGGAAAGCGCAGGAAGTATCTTTTCATTTATTATATCTTGATACACTGTCAAAAATCCGAGGAACTTAATAACCGTGCCTGTCGCTCGAAAAACAAACTGATCTTCAGAAGAGGAAACATCAATGCTCGTAGTATCTTTGATTGCTGGAACCATTTGCGATGCGATAGCTCGTCTCCAGATTAGATTATATAATTCATATTCGTCCGGCTTAAGATTTTTCTTGATCATTTCAGGCGTGAGCGAAACATCTGTAGGACGAATGGCTTCGTGAGCTTCCTGAGCGTTTTTTGATTTGTTCGCATAATGAACGCCTTGCGTCGCATACTCTTTCCCATATTGCTTTTTTATGAATTCGCAAGCATGTGTAATAAATGAGCTCGAAAGTTGCACAGAATCTGTACGCATGTAAGTAATGAGGCCTTTTGCTTCTTTTTTATTTATGGAAATACCTTCATACAAGTGCTGAGCAATCATCATTGTTTGTTTCGCTGAGAAACCTAGTTTTTTGTTTGCGTCTTGTTGAAGTGTGGATGTTGTAAATGGCGCATATGGATTTTGTCTTGATTCTTTGTTTATAATTTCTCCAATGCGATATGTTGCTTTTGTGACATTATCGAGAAGTTTATCCGCCGAAGCCTGATCTTTTATGCTCATTTTATCGAGTTTTTCTCCGTATGCTGTGATCAGCCGCGCTTCCAGAGTTTCGTTTTTTTCAGTATTAAAAATACCATCAATTGACCAGTATTCTTCGGGTATGAACTTTTTTATTTCCTCCTCTCTTTCTACTATAAGACGAACGGCCACGGATTGAACGCGTCCGGCGGAAAGCCCATAATATATTTTTTTCCACAATAATGGAGAAAGCTCATATCCAACAAGCCTATCCAGTACGCGACGCGCTTGTTGTGCATTAACAAGATTCATATTAATGCGCTCGATGTTTTTTAATGAATCTGTAATAGCTTCTTTTGTTATTTCATGAAAAGTAATGCGAAGCGCCTTATCTTCTTTTATTCCAAGAAGGAAAGCGAGGTGCCAAGCGATCGCTTCTCCTTCGCGATCAGGATCTGTTGCAAAATATATTGCGTCGGTTGTTTTCGCAAGTTTTTTCAGTTCACGTATCACTTTTTCGGCTTTTTCCGGAACGACATATGTCGGTTCAAATTGGGCAGTTACGTCAACACCGAGTTTATTTGTCGGAAGATCGCGTATGTGTCCATATGATGATGTTACAATAAAATCAGCACCAAGAAATTTCTGGATGGTCTTGGCTTTCGTAGGAGACTCGACAATAACTAGGTTTGGCATCTGTTTATTTTTTAAAACGTAAAAACACTGTTAATAATGATGAATTGTTTTGATAATCTTGTCAAACATATTTTCGATATATTTTGTATTTTTATAAAGAAAAACACCTTATAAAAGGTGTTTTTTGTATTTGAAACAAATGGTTTTTTCATTATCCAGACTTTTTTATACGTACGGGTGAATAAAAACAAAATTAAATCAACTTGTTTAAAAAAACGTCTTATATTCGAATTTAAGTCAAATCAAAAATCTTCGTCTTCAGGAAATGATCCTGGATCTGATTGTCTTGTTTTTCCACCTTTTTTTGGCGCATTGGATACGTCATCATCATTTTCAATTAAGTCTTCGGGATCTTCTCCAACAATATTCATGCCAACTTCGTCTAATTCTTCTTGTTCTAGTGTACGAGCGTCGATTTCGTCTTTATCATAAGGATATGAACCTATTTCCTCATCGTCTGTTATTTGATTTCGATGTGGTGTCATATAATTATTGTATTAGTACTTACATATATATTATATATCAAACATATGTTTTTTCTCAATATCTGTTTTTGGTTATACAACCATCCATTGTCCGTTTGTATAACGAAGCAGTTGTCTCAATTCAAGCGTTGATAAAATTATATTTAGATCTGATATGCGATACGAGGAAAAACATCTTAAAAGTGAATCCGTTGTAATTGGTTCATTTGTCTTTATATATTCATATATTTCTTTCTCGTCTGTTGAATTAAATTGCAAAGAAACAGGATTTTTTGATTGTATAGGATATATACTTCCAGGCCCTCTATATATGTATGACCCATCCGCAATTAGTGAATTACATCCTGCTGATGTCGGATTTGTAATATTCCCAGGAACCACATATATGTCTCGATGTATATTGAGAGCATCATGAGCCGTAATAAGCGCTCCTGATTTTTCTCCCGCTTCGATTATGAATGTCCTATGTGCAATACCTGCGATAATTCTGTTTCTCTGTGGAAATGATCCTTTGCACACACTACCACTCGCGGATATTTCGCTTATGATCGATCCGCCATGTTCTATTATGTCTTGTGCAAGTCGTTCGTGTGAACGAGGTACTATTTCGGAGAGGCTTGTTGGAAGAACTGCTATTGTTTTTCCTCCGTATTTTATTGTTGCTCGATGAGCGCACGCGTCTATTCCATAAGCTAGTCCGCTCACTATGATATCTCCGTGCGCAACGAGCTCATCGCAGAGCATGTCAGTCACTCGTTCACCATAAGTAGTTGACTGTCTGGTTCCGACGATACTCGAAATAGTATATTCTTCCCAAGAGGGAAGTGATCCTTTGTAAAAAAGCATAACAGGAGGATACGGAATCTCTTTTAGAAGCGGTGGATAGTTTGAATCATAAAGCGTGGTCATTTTGATATTGTTTTTTTCAATCGATGAAATTATTTTTTCGTATCCAATCTTTCTTGCTTCGAATATGTTTTCAACTGTTCTATTATTGATACCAATGTTTTGGAGTTCGGTCCTTGTGGCGGACTCATATATGTATATGACCGACATTTCTGTTTCTTCGCACAATACTCGAAGTGTTCGTGGTCCAAGACCGTTTATTGAGTTAAGTGCAACGAGAATATTTCTGTGTTTGATATCAAGATGATTAAACATATAAATTCTTTTTAATCATATATTTTGATACGAATTGAAATAAAAAATAAGATGCTTTTCCCACTGTGGAAAACTATTGCCAATTTTTGGCTTATTTATTTAACTTATCCACCGACGGCGCTTGAGAGTTTTGATGAATATATGATAATAGACATGTTTAATTTTTATTAAAACCCATTATGCCAAAACAAATTATTCGAATGATCGTGTATATTATTATTATACCGACATTTATTTTTCCGTATGCATCATTTGCTACGGATGAAACACCAATTGTAAGTGATCCAGTAGTTAATGAAACAGCACAATCGTCAGGAAATTCCACCGATCAATTGGCTGAAACAAACCAAACAAACGTTGATTTATCGAATAATGAGACGAATAATACACAAGGAGAAGAAAATGGTCAGGATGATCAAAACCAAAATACAGAACAAACACAAAACGAAACGGAGAGTCTTCCAACAGAAACAAACCCAAATGGCATAGATATTGGAGAGCTTTATACTCCTGTAAATACGGGTGTAAAGAAGAACTCGTATTCGCCGATGGAGATAAAAGAGACTTATGGGGTTGATAAAGCAACGGGTTCTTTTAATTACACATTAGGATTTCCTATACCGGAAAATGTTTCATCAATAACACCTTCTGTTGCGCTTTTCTATGACTCATCAAATTCGAATGACTTTACAACAATTGCACACGGGTGGGATGTATCAATGCCAAAAATTACTCTTAAAAACAATCGTGGGACAGATCAATTATATAACGTATCTGGTACTCAGAGCTCAAACTGTTCTTATTTTACAGCACAACTTCCATCAGGTTCTTTTGAATTTAAAGAAAAATATGATCAAACAAATGGTTGTTCAATAGATTCTGGTACTTTGGCATATAAAAATGATTTCTCAATCACAGGAAATAATAATGCTAATTATAAAATATTATTTAATTATCAAGCTGGTTCAACAAACTCGGGAACATTTGAAGTGATTGATGGAAATGGCACAAGATATGTTTTCGGAACGAATAATAAACAGATAAAACCAAACATACCATTAAATCCAATTAACCCATCAGTAATTTATGATGGAGCATACGAATGGCTTCTTGATCAAGTAATTGATACACACGGAAACACAATTACATATAATTATCATATAGAAGAAGGTGTCGCTTATCCGAAACAAATCGTTTTTGGCGGATCTAATTCTTATGAAATAAGATTCAGTCCTTTTTATGAAGGGACAAGTGTTGCGAACGAGCGACCCGATAAGAGAGTTAGTTACAACGCTGGGTTTAAAAGATATTTTAAGTACCAGGTAAATAAAATATCATACGTATATGATAATATAGTGAAATATTACTGGGATATCACATACACCAAATCAAACGAAACAAACAGATATCTTTTGTCATCCGTTCATCCATACATGTCTAATGGAACCGGTGGTTTTTCGGCGCTTCCTGAAACAAATCTAACATACCAACAAGGAGACGCGTCTCCAACGGCATATAATTATTCTCTTGAGGTGATGCCTGAAACCGTCACTTATGGAAATAATTCTCGTCCGGCTCGTTTTATTGATATAAATGGGGATGCATATCCTGATATTTTGTATTCCCACAACTCATATAACAATTCAATTTATCCTCATCAAAACAATAATCCTATATCAAACAGAAAAAGCGTATACAAAAACAATACAGTATGGACTAGAATTCCTGAACTCACGACACAAACAACGGACGGTTTCACAAATATTACAAATCAATGTAATATTTCCCAAATTCCTTATTTTAGTACAAATAAATATCTTTATTTAAATTCAGATAATCACGAATATGGTGGTTATGAATATATTGATGTTGATAATGATACTGTTCCGGAAATGTCCGTTGGTTCGAATTCTCAAAAAATTGATTGGAATACTTGTACGCCATCGGGACAGAATGGAGCAACAAATTATTTATTCTCGTTTTTTGAAGGTAATTATAGTAGTTCTGGTGTAAACAGCGTTGATTTAAACGGTGATAATCTTCTTGATTTTATTCATAATCAATATTATCAGGGTTTTTCAAATAACCAAGAGGGCTTTGCTCTTAATAGAGAAAATATGTCATGGGGAATGACATTTGGTTATAGGGGTACAGAAATGTCATGGAAACAAGAATATTTTAATCCTGTTTTTAATCAAAATGATTATTTTAGAGAGGGTGGAACACGGTATATGGATGTGAATGCCGATGGTCTAGAGGATGTAGTTATTTCTTATACTCTAAATAATACGGCTATTAGAAAAACTCTCTTAAATAATGGGTCAAAATTTGTTGAAACATCTTTATGGCAAGCACCTGTCCCAACTTTTTATGATTCTGGTTCGACAGCCGGAACACAAGCGGTTGAAATTATTGATTGGAATGGAGATGGATATCCTGATTTGGTCGGATACAATGCTTTATATATAAATAACACTGTTAATGGTTGGAACTTTTTGTATGGTGGAAGCGGACAGTGGATATATATGTTTTTAAATAAACTCATGGTAAATGGTGCATATTATCAATTTGGTGGATCAGAGCATATTGACATAAACGCAGATGGTCTTGTTGATGTGCTTATGGGGGTTCATGATACTTATGATTCTGATTATTTAAGCCCAAACACGGGAAATTATAATAGAAAGATGTATTCATTACTCCATAAATACAAACTCCCAGATATCATGACGAACGTATCAAACGGCAAGGGAGGAAGTATTGCTCTTTCATATAAACCATCATCTCATTACAAAGAAGCGAACGGGAGTCTTTCAAATCCTAATCTACCGAGAGTTATTCAGACTGTCGAACAGATGACGGTTGATACCGGGTTCGGATCTCCAATGACAACGACATATCAGTATAAAAACGGAGTATGGTATTTTGAAGATGGTCCTAATTCATACGATATGGCTATGAGATCGGAGTTTGCAGGGTTTGGATTAACAAAAGAAGTATATGGAGATGGTACTTATTCCGTTTCGTATTTTCATCAAGGAAATGGAGCAACAGGAGACGAGGGTATTGATGATTACAGGCTTTTGAAAACTTCTTATAAGACAGAGATGTATTCAAGTACAGGTTCTATGCTTTCAACATCCTATACACGTCATAATTTAATATCTCTAAATAACGGAGACGTTGCCATAGGATCTGAGTATGATATCTCAACAAAGGACTCCTCATCAGTTGCGGTAGGATATACGTATGATTCGTTTGCTCGTGTTACTGAAAAAACAGAATACGGAAAAGTGAATTATAATTCATCTGCCGGTACGTTCTCTGATATTTCAGGAGACACTCGCACAACAAAAACAGGATATGCACTCAACGAATCAGCACATATTATCGCATATCCATCATGGCAGGAACTTTATGATTGGTATGTAAATCGTGTTGCGCGATCCGAATATTTCTACGATGGATTTGAGACGCTTGGAAATATAAACATCGGAGACAAGACAATTGAAAAAGAATACGATTTTATTACTCCATCTGATCGTTCCACACAATATGAATATGATTCATATGGAAATGTAATACAAATAACTCGTCCAAACGGAGCGATTACAGTTGTTGAATACGATCCGATTCATCATTATTTCGTTACCGAATCAAATGAAAACGGGGGATCAGCAAGTCCAGATCTAGTTACCACATATACATGGGAGTATTCATTTGGTCATCCTTTGTCTGTAACTGCTCCAACAGGCCTTACCGCTTGGTATTCGTACGATGGACTCGGACGCGCTCTCTCGTACTCTGTTTCAGATATAAGTTCAACGGAAACTCCTGTTCTTAAAAATACTTATGTGTATAGGGATACTGTAATTCCTCAAAATACGGAAGTTCGAACACATATACATGTAAACAATCCTTCTTCTTATGTTCGTGCTATTACACATAGAGATGGGTTTGGCAGAACACTTGAATCAAAACAACAGTTTTCACCATCGAGTTATGTTGTTACAGATACTCATTATGATGAAAAAGGGAATACCATATACTCATCTCATCCTTATTTTAACTCGTCTGATTCGTTTGATACTGCAAACTGGTCTACAATTCGCCCGGGAACAACCACAACATACGATGCGCTCACAAGACCTTTGACAGTTGCAACACAGACAGGAACAACATCGTATGCGTATAATGGATTTGAAACAATCGTTACAAACCCTCGTGGAATCAATTCAAAGACGATTACAGATGCTTATGGAAACATTATGACACTTACCGAATACAATAAAGAAGTAGAACAAAACACAATATATAGACACGATGCAAAAGGACTTCTTGTCGGATTTCAAGACGCCGAAGGAAATACTCGTTCATTCGGGTATGATGGATATGGAAGAAGAACATACGCAACGGAGCTTTCTGGAGGATTTATGGAGGGCGGACCGGGACTAGTTCGGGCGTGGCATTATGCTTATGATGTAAACAATAACATAATCTCATCTACCGATCCCAATGGAAACGTAATTTCATATGAGTATGATATTTTAAACAGACCAACAAAAGAAAGCAGAAATGGAATTGATTATACAACATATTTTTATGGAACCGATGGACTTGAAATTGGAAAACCAATAAGAATAATAACTCCTGATATTGATATCAGATATCAGTATGATACTCACGGTAATATCATTAACGAAATAAAGACGATTGATAATGAATCATATCAAAGTACGGCTATATACGATCATTTAGACAGATTATTAACAATAACTCTTCCTGATACTTTAGGAACAGTCGTTTCGTATGAATACGATGATTATGGAAAACTCACATCACTGATAAAAGATGAAAACATAATCATTTCCCAAGTCTCTTATGAACCAACAGGACAAGTTTCCAATATCGTATATGGCAACGGAGACACAGAATCGTTCACTCGCTCCGCAAACACAGATTATCGCCTTACACGCAAGATAACAACAAACACTAGAGGAGAAGTATTGCAAGATATATCATATTCATATGATCAAAACGCAAATATCACAAACATAATAAACAAAGTTGATAATCTAACAGCGAAAAAAGCTGAATACATATATGATGACCTTGATCGTCTAGAATCAGAACACGTTGTTGCAGGAGAAACAGACCAGTCTACTCGTTTCTCATACTCAAAAACAGGAAACATATTAACGAAAGGAAATACGCGTTTTGAGTATGGCATGCGACAACCACAAGCCGTTGCGCGTATGTATAAAGACGACGTTCTTTATAAAAACTTCGCATACGATAACGCAGGAAACATGATATCAGAAACATGTGAAGAAGAAGGATTTGGATGTATAAACAAACAGTTCGTATACGACCCTACTCTTCGTATGTCCGCAATCAACACAGAGAAAACTGTATATTCCTACACATACGATCCATCTGGAGAGCGTATAGCATCTCGTGCAATAAAAACAGATGAACCTGAAACATACACCGAAAACACTATCCAAATCAATCCAATGATTGATAAGGACTTGTTATCAGGAAATGAGAACATATATCTATCTATGAATGATACGTCCATAGCTCATATAGCAAGAAACAACGTCCAAGAACCCTCATCAGAGACACTGGGATACATACACTCAGATCATCTTGGAGGATCTTCAATTATCACGGATATACGTGGTACAATACAAGTGCAAAGGGACTATTATCCCTTTGGAGAGACTAGAATTGATGAATCTCTAGGAACACCGGACTTCAACACCAAGTACCAATTCACAGGACAAGAAAAAGATGAAGGAACAGGCTTATACTACTACCACGCACGCTATTATCACCCTGAGATTGGGAGGTTTATAAGTGTGGATCCTGTTGCTCGTTTAACATCAAGTGAAAACTACTTCACAGATCCTCAGCAATGGAATGCTTACGCGTATGCGAGGAATAATCCTGTTAAGTTTGTGGATCCGACTGGAGAGTTAACAATTGCTTTAAACGGCACTCAACCACTTAAAAAAGATTGTACTGATTGTGGAAAAGAATCTTTTGATGATATTTTTATTCAACAAAGCGCAAAAGATTTAAACGAAAAATATGCGTATACTGTATTGAGTTGGTCTGGAGACAATAATCCGACCGCGCGCTCAGAAGCGGCTATTGGAGTTGCTAATTACATTAATGATTATAAGTTTGCTGAGGACGAAGAATTAAATATTATAGGCTTTAGTCACGGAGGAAATGTTGCTATAGAAACAATAAATAGAGGCTTAAAGAAAAGCGTAGACAAGTTAATTTTACTCGCTGTTCCTGTGAGAGATGAATATACTATAAAAAATCCATCGTCAGTAAAAAACATTTATAATGTATATGATCCAAAGGAAAATGTTCAGGGTGGTTTTGCTTCCATTGATTATGGCTTAAATGTTTTGGGTTTTGTAGATTTTACAAAAACCGGACAAAAGCGCTCTGAAAAAAATGCAAAGAATATAGAAGTAAATGCATCTGCAAATAAAATAATTCTTCCGGTTTTAAGAGGAATTGTTAAACATCTTAATATGCATAATACTAATGTTTGGAATCAGTTTATAAAAAAATCACGATAATATATGCAAAATAACAAGTTTTTTATTTATTTTATTGGATTTATTTTATTAATTCCAATAATAATGTTTTTGTTAATTTCAGATCTTCTAGGAGGGTGGTGGTATATATCATATCTTGTTATTATAATACCTTTTACTCTTATCACAATTTTAATATTTTTTTATTTACTTAAAAAACACAAAGATCAAAAACAGGTTTTTATGATAACCGGCCTGTTCTATCTAATACCAACCACATATTATTTGGCTACTACTTGTGTGTATAAAATTTGTTCTGGAGAAATTATGTGTCAGTTGTTCATCGGATTTGGCCCTCTTGTTTTATTATTGTTTTTCCTGATTAGAAATTATAGGATTTTAAGAAAAAATAATAAAATAATAAAAAAATAAAAGAACGTTTTGAGTATGGCATGCGTCAACCACAAGCCGCTACTCGTATGTATAAAGACGACGTTCTCAATAAGACGTTCGCATACGATAACGCAGGAAACATGATATCTGAAACATGTGAAGAAGAAGGGTTTGGATGTATAAACAAACAGTTCGTATACGACTCTACTCTTCGTATGTCCACAATCAACACAGAGAAAAACACATACTCCTACACATACGATCCATCGGGAGAGCGTATAGCGTCTCGTGCAATAAGAACAGATGAACCTGAAACATATATCGAAAACACGATACAAATCAATCCTATGATTGATAAAGATATTCTCTCAGGAAACGAGAATATATATTTATCAATGAACGATACCGCTATAGCTCATATAGCTAGAAACAACGTTCAAGAACCCTCATCAGAGATACTGGGATATATACACTCAGATCACCTAGGAGGATCTTCAATTATCACGGATATACGTGATATTTAGGTGTTTCCCACAAAAAAATCAATCGTTTTTGAAATGTCTGAAAGCCAGTCCTTTGCTAGATTTTCTTTTAGTATTTTTATTTGATTTCCCTTGTCCGTCCAATGAATATTGTGATCTAGGAGGCGCGCGAGCGCATCATAAGGAACATCATGTATGAATGTAATGATTATTTTTTCTCTTATCTCATCTCCGGCGGTGCGGATTTTTTTCATTTCGATAGACTTGATGGGGGAGTTTTGGCATCGAAGTTTCATATTAAGAATCATGTGAAGATTTGTTATATGATGCGGGAGCGCGCCGTATTTCTTCTCAATTGCAAGGAATTCTTCAGCGAGCGAATCGGTGTCCGCAATTCCCGCAAGAGCTTGATATAGTTTCAAGCGATATATTTCGTCGTGTATATAGGAAGAAGGTATTCCATATTCTATTGGAAGATCAATAACAACATCGTGGGAGCGTGTGCGTGGTACTCCGCTTTGAATCTCATTTATCGCATGTGTTATGAGCTTGTTATACATCGTGATACCGATTGCTGATACGCGGCCATGCTGTTCTGTTCCGAGAAGGTTTCCGACTCCGCGTATTTCCAAGTCTCTTAAAGCAAGTTCGAACCCTCCGCCAAGCGAAGAAGAGGTGGAAAGAGCCTCAAGGCGTTTCCACGCGTTTCCGACCAGAATTTGGCTGTCATATGTAAATAATGCGTATGCTTGACGATCGGAGCGTCCGACTCTTCCGCGAATTTGGTGAAGTTGAGATAATCCGAAGTCGTTCGCGTGTTCGACGATTAATGTGTTCGCATTTGGAATATCAAGTCCGTTTTCTATAATTGTCGAGCAAACCAAAACATCGACGACTCCTGTATCAAATGCGTGCATGACACGAGCTATGTCTTCTTCTGGGAGTTGTCCGTGGACACTTTCAATTCGTGCTTCCGGAATAAGTTTTTGCAACTCCTTTACTTTTATCGGAATATTCGCAACAGAGTTAAAAAGATAATACACCTGTCCATTTCTTTCTAACTCTCTATTTATCGTTTCTTTTATAATTGATAAATCATAATGAGCAATATCCGTGATAATCTCTTTTCTTCCATGAGGAGGTGTTTGAATTACTGACATATCTCGAATTCCAGCGAGAGAAAGATGAAGTGTTCGTGGTATTGGCGTTGCTGTCATCGTCATAGCATGTGTTCCCGTTTTGATTTGTCTAAGAAGTTCCTTGTGTTCAACGCCGAAACGTTGTTCCTCGTCAATGATTATAAGTCCAAGGTTATGGAAATGAATATCTGATGAAAGGAGACGATGGGTTCCTATAACAATCTTACTGGTTCCTTCTTTTATTTTTTTGACACTTTCTTTCTGCTCAGAAGACGACCTAAATCTCGACAAAAGCTCGATTTCTACACCGTATTTTGAGAAACGTTCTGTAAATGTATCAAAATGTTGTTGGGCCAAAATAGTAGTCGGGCATATTAATGCCACTTGATAATTTGCAAATACGACACGAGCGGCAGCGCGTACAGCTACTTCTGTTTTTCCAAACCCAACATCTCCACAAACGAGTCGGTCCATCGGTGTTGTTTGTGCGAGATCACGATAAACATCGTTTATTGCTTTTAATTGATCATCCGTTTCGGGGTGAGGGAACTCTGTTGTTATTGATTGTTCGTCCGGATGAGATTTATTGAAAGAATTAGCACTTGTTATTGTGCGAATAGCATGATTTTTCAACATCGTATGAGCAGTGATAATCGCATCCTCTTTTATTTTTAATGTAGTCTCGTGCCAAGATGTTCCGCCAAGTCTGTGTATCTTCGGATGTTCAATTCCTATGTATCGTGATATTTTTTCAGCCTGATCGATGGGGAGAAGTAGTTTATCGTTTTCGGCGTATCTTATATCGAAGTATTCGCGATATATATTTTCAACACTCGCCATGACCATACCATGAAAAATACCAATACCATGATCGCTATGCACGACATAATCGTGTGGTCTGATACTCATTATAAATGCGGTGTCAATTCTTTGTTTCTTTTTTTCGTTTCGATATTCTCCGTATACGAAAGAGGTGTCTCTAATTAGGAGTGTGCGGCGTGCCGCATCACTAAACGAGTTAATAAGTATGATCTGGTCTTCTGGAAGAACACGAAGATATTTCGAGGGATCGAAGTCGTGCCTGCGGCACGCCGCACGAACATTTCGCTCATTTTCTTCCGTACAACATATTATTACGTGCCATTTCTCGTTTATTTTTTCTTTTATTGCATCAATTATTAATTTTGCATGATGTGGGGTATTTTTTATGTCTTGAATCGTGTTTTTTTCTTCTGTGTTTTTCGTTTCGGAATATATAGTACATTTTATATCGTCTGGGAGCATAAATAATGTTTCATCACTCTTTTGATATAAAGAGATCTCGTCATTTTCTGAAATTATTGAAAAAATAGACTCTGTGCGTGGTAAGTTATCAATAAAACGAGGAGGAATTGAAATTTTCGATACATCAGTGTTGTTTATATTAATTTTTTCTATACTGTTTTCATCAAAATAGATTCTAATTCTCTCATCCTTGTTTTCGTTTGATTCGCGTATTTCTATTGATGATCCATGTATTGAGAACTCCCCATGATTTGGCGTATGAGATACTCTTTCATATCCAAGTACGATAAGTTTTTCTCCAATTTTTTGAGGAGAATAATTTTCTCTTGTATCAATATTCAGAGATGACTCATTGATTGTTTTTGTTGATGGGAAATGTTCGTTACAATAATCTCTGTGAAGCAATATGATTCCAGAGGAAGAAGATTGAAAAACATTAAAAACTTCGGAAGAAGAGGAAGAATCTTTTTTGAGTTTTGAAATAGAAATGTGTTTTTCGTACAACTCATTAAAAAAAGATAAAAGAAATGAAATAGAGTATATAACAGTGTTTTTTTCACAAATATGTATGAAGCGTTTGTTTGGATTGTTTTGTGCACTTATAAACAAGTGCCACGCGAGAATCGTGTCATTTTTTATTCCAAATACGTTCTTTGTGTGTTTCTCAATCATACCCAAAATACCTTATAAAAGTAGCATAAATAGTATACTTTGACAAAATCGCTTATATCATATATAATATATATGAAATAAGTTATAATAAAAAAACAATCAAAAGCGGGGTGCCATTGGCAAAACCGCGTACAAAAACCCGAAAGGGAAAGGGAGGTTTGTCATGAAATCATTAATGTTCATTTCAATTATTATGTTGCTTTGTGCGACTTCGTGCGATTTTTTAATCGACTCGAAAGAAGAAGCGAAAGCCATGTTTGCGGTTGATGCGTCGCAGGCATCGGTTCGTTTAAATCTTATGGAGATAAACGGGCAGGTGTACTGCATTGCAAAAAACTTGCAGGAACAGCACGGGAACTTATGGGTTATACATAAGCGTCCCGGTGAAACATCTTATCGTCAGGTTTTGTTCGTACAATGGATGAAGCCGAACGGATACGCTTTTCTGTCGGACGGGACGTACACATCCGCGATCATATTTGATTACGCGGAAACGGATACGATAATCGTCGTACTCAGAAAGTGGAACTCAGGACTTCCGGAACAGATTCGTCAGTTGTTATCAAACGTTGGGTTTGATGATTGGACGGATCTTACGACAGACTCGTCTCGTTATCAGATCATCACAGAACGATATGTGATGAGTGATTGCCTGAAGGGGGCGTTCCGAATCAATCCGGGAAGTTACGCAGTTGCCGCGTATCGCGGAATGGTTTCCAGAAACGGAGCCATGATGTTCGTAAATCTTTCGGGAGAGATGATTTATGACTTCGAAGCGTACTTCGAATCAGGTTCTTCGCTTCAGGAGTTTTTCTTCTCTAGCGAGGAGGTTCTGATAGGGCATCGTATATTCGATTCACGCCTCTGGGTCAACGGAAAAGTACTTAGGGGCTTCGGTTACGATGAGTTCACGGATGCTTATCGACTTTCCGGACATGCCGATACGACTCGGAGAGTGACGAAGTTCATTTCATTCGATGAGGATCAGAATTTTGTGGCGCGAGCCATTGAAAAAGATCCGAATTTTTTAAAAGAATGGAAACAAAAAAATCCATCTGAGACATACAAGATGGATAAAATTGTCACTAATAAGAAAAAATAATCGATATATTATTATCGATTAAACTCATTTTGAGCGCTTGGGATATCAATCTCGAGCGCTTTTTTTATTGCTTGCACAGTATGTTCACAAGCTTTTTGTATGAGACTAGCTTCTTCTCCTGTAAATTGAGCGAGCACGAAAGCAGCTGTATCCATCTGACCTTGAACAGCGTCGTTTTTTATACCGACGCGAAATCTAACAAACTCATCAGACCCGAGTTCTTGAATGAGAGAATTGATGCCATTGTGTCCAGCAGATCCTCCTCCGACATTTATTTTTATTTTCCCTATCTCGATATCTTTATCATCATGAATGACCCAGATGTCAGAATATGATATTTTATAAAATTGAGCGATGCTTTTCACAGCATCTCCTGAATTGTTCATGAAGGTAGCTGGTTTTATTACAAGTAACTTACCATCAGTTGTTCGGCACTCAGCGACGATTGATTTAAAAGAAGCATTGGAACGAGAAGAACACTCCGTTTCTTTTATAAACATATCAATAATTTGAAACCCGACATTATGCCGTGTTTTTTCGTAATTGCTTCCCGGATTTCCAAGTCCTACGATTAGTTTCATATAAGTATAATATCGTAAATGGTGTTTTTAGTGTAGATCCTGTTTATATACGGCAACAAGATCGACGCTTATGCTGCTTCCTTCGAAATCGAAATCGTTTCGAAGTGCCTTCTCAATATAAACTATGTATGAAGCGTGGAGTTCAGACCCTTTGTCCATATACAGAGTAAAACGTGGTGGAGCGGATGAAGTCTGCTCGAGTTTATAAAGTTTCGGATATTTCGTACCACCTCCGCGGGATGGTTTGTGTCGTTCTATTATTCTTTCCAAAAACGCATCCAGCTCTTTTTGTGGAACGGTTTTGCTTCGTTTCTCATATATATCTATAGCCTTATCAAGAAGTGTCGTGACGCGTTGGTGAGTGAGAGCGGATACGAATAATTTAGGAACCCAATTAATGAAAGGGAAGTCTTTTGCCATTTCTTTCATATAGACTTGTGTTGTTTTCGTGTTTTTTTCCTTGATGCAATCCCACTTATTTCCTACGAGAATTATACCGCAATGAGCCCTCTCTGCTTCGGCAATCAAGTGCTTGTCCTGAAAAGAAATGCGTTCGGAAATATCAACCATAAGAAAAACAACATCAGAATGATTCATCGTCTCAAGAGCCTGAGATCTGCTGTGCTTCTCAATTTTTTCAGCGAATGCGCGAGCCTTGTTTCCGCGTCGAATCCCGGCCGTATCAGTGATTGCAAATAAATATCCTCCGTAACTCCAACGAAGTGTCGCGGCATCACGCGTTGTGTGCGGAGTAGACGATGTGATACGCATCGAATCATTCATAATTGCGTTGACGAGTGTTGATTTTCCTACGTTTGGTCTGCCAATAATACCTATTTTTATTTCTCCTTTTGGCACAAACTTCTGTTTTTTAGTTTTCGTCTTCTTTAATATCGTGACGACCTCATCCAGAAGATCTCCCGTTCCTGATCCGTTACTTGCTGATACGGGGAATGGATCACCGAAACCAAGTGACACATATTCGATAGATTGGTCTTTGAGTTTTTTCGTGTCAGCCTTGTTTGCGACTACTATCGTGTTCTTTCGTGCGCGTTTCAATATTTTCAAAATTATTTCATCATCTTTTGTTATGACAGATCTGACGTCTATCATGAACAAAACCAAATCAGCGTGTTCTACTGCTTTTGTGGCTTGTATGGCAATGTCTTTCACGAGATGGTCGCCGTCTCGTGAGGTTGTGATTCCTCCTGTGTCTACTAGTTCAAACAAAAGACCATTCCATTCAACGGTGTGGAAGTTACGATCGCGTGTTGTGCCGGGAATATTTGATACGATTGCTTTTTTCGTTTCGGTAAGTTTGTTAAACAATGTTGATTTTCCGACATTCGGGCGTCCTATGAGAGCTACTTGTGGAAGGGGCTTGAACATACTTGTTAAATAAAAACATTAAAAAAGTTTTTTCGTTTTGTATTAATGAAGTTTAATTTTGATACGAAAGATCATTGCCAAGCAGGATAACGAAATCACTGCTATTATCGCCCGAATTTCTTATAAAATCCGGAGGATTAGAACTCACGTTAACACGAGGAAGCAATTCTTTCAATGTTTTGAGTGTTTCCGGTTTTTTCCCGTTTGAGAGATCATAAATAACAGATTCCGTATAATCAAAATTATCTGCATTTTCTGACTTGAGAACACGTAAATTTTTGCGCGCAAGCTTGTTTCCGATAACTCCAGCTTCTCCTGGAATACCATTCCCGTTCCTCACAACGATACTGGCCCTCTCTTTTTCAAGAGAGTTTAAACTGAATATAGTGCGGAGATATTCTTGAATTTTATTGTAAGTGCTATCTGTTGGGATGAGTGCATAAGCACCATCATCGTTTGTAACATCCATAAGGAGTCCATATGCGGAATTATCAAGTGCTGTACTGAAAATATGATCAGAAGGTATGTCTTTCACAATATTATACAAACGTAGCGCCTCAGCTGATTTCATATTTGTCTTAGCTGATTTATTTATTATTGATAGGATTGATAACATAAGATCGGAGTCCGTGAGTATTGAAAGCGATTCAATTTTATTTTTGACTGCTTCTAGGGCGCGCATCTGGCGTTTTCCACGTGCAAAATCTGATCCCTCATTATTTTCTGCGGAGTGTCTTGATCTTACATATTGAAGAAGTGTTTGTCCGTCCATGGTCTGATTTCCTGCGTTAAACGTTACAGTCATATAACCATTATTTGTGTCAGGATATTTGTAATCTGTGAATGTGTTCTCGACATTGACGCCAACACCTCCAAGCGCATCAATTACTTCGACCACTCCGGAAAAATTAATCCTAAGATAATAATCAATTGGTAATGAAAGTGTTTGTGATATTATTTCTGACGCATAAACAGGTCCTGATCCTTTTTGGATGGCTTCTCCGATAGCATGAACTGAATTTAGTTTGCGATATCCAAGTCCATTTATTTTCAACTCCATATCACGCGGAAGGTGTATTATCGCGAGCTCTTTTGTTTCGTGATTAATACTTAATACAATATTACTATCAGACAATGTTGATCCATCATGTTTTTCGTCCGCTATTCCCATTAGATAAAAATTTGTACGTCCGCGCTTCTCTCCTTTTATTTGAATACTATTACCACCAGTGATCACTTGTCCAACAAGTTGGAAAAAACCAAGCTCATTTCCTCCTTGAGTATTTAGAAGAACTGCGTTTTTCCAATACCAATATCCGAAGACAGAAAACGTTATCGCTATCATTAAGGCGATTATTATAATTTTCGTATGAGATTGTTTTGAAAACTGTCTTGATTCTTTCTCTGAGTATGAAAAATCAGTTTGTGGTCTTTGTGTTGTTGGTGGTGTGGTACTGTGTGCGTTTCCGTGGTTTTGGTCTGAACTTTTTTCCGCATCCATCGGTGCACTGACAGGTTTTTCTGATATGATCAGAGGGCGTTGTTTTTTTACGCGAACGATGTCCATTATGTTATTGTTACACGATCGTTATAATAGACAAATAATAGCCAAAAAAAGACGTTTGGTCAATGACGTTATTTTGTTATTGGTGTGTGAAAAACGATATATAATAAAACAAAATTTTATGAGAAGTTTCCACCCTTATATGTTTTTTGTCATGTACATTCCATCAAGTTTATATCCGAGTTTGCGGTAATATTCCCTCGTTCCTATACCGGCGATTACAGCCATTTTTTTTATTCCATAAACATCTCGGGCGATGCGTTCGCTTTCCGTCATTAGTTTTTTTCCAAGTCCTTTGTGTTGCGTTGCCAAATCGTGTGATCCGATAGGAAGCGAAGCACCATATGTGTGGAGCTCTCGAATGATTGCTGTGCCATTAAGTTCTGGCATGAAGTGTTTTTGTCCTGAAAAATATTGAGAAGGTATTCTCATACGAACGAACGCATAAATTGTATCTGTTGTTGGATGTACATATTCAATAAAATGTTCTTTTCCTTCGCTCGCATCATATGTCGTTTCTTTTATTATCAACTTGTCATCTGGAGGGCGATTGAAATGTATTTCTCTGCATCGAATACACGAACATTTCATATTGTGTTTCTTCATATATTCATGCACAATCTCGCGTATGTTAGAGCTTTTTATACCTTGTATTATAACTGGAGCCGGAATGTCTCTTCCTAGACGCATAATGCGACAATATGGAGGAATGAGTGTTTTGATACGCGCTAGAAGCGTAATTATTTCATCGTCTGTATATGAAACATATTTTCCTTCCTCTGCCCATTGTTTTAAATCCGAGTGCTCGACCGGTATGCACGGATAAATTTTCAGCATATCCGGTTTGAGTCTCGCGTCATCGAAAAGTATTTCAAACATTTTCTCATCTCTTGTAAGAGATGAGCCAGGAAGTCCGGGCATCATGTGATAATGAATTTTAAATCCGGCGTCTTTCAATATTTTTGTTGCTTGATACACAGCTTCCATCGTATGTCCGCGACGAACTGTTTCGAGAACATCTTCATATATTGTTTGAACACCTAGTTCTATTTTCGTTGTGCCTAGCGATCTGATGTATATTGCCTCTTCTTCTGTAATACAATCAGGGCGCGTTTCAATTGATAAGCCTATACACCTGTTTTCTGTACACTCGTTTTTTATTTGAGCTTCTTCAATTGTTGCGCTTGGTTCTCCATTCAAACCTTCGTACATACTCAAAATAAATTCATTTACATACTCGCGTGGATAATTTGAAAAAGTTCCTCCTAGAATAATAACCTCGTTCTTGTCTGTTGAGTGGCCCATCATTTGTAAGGCGCGAATGCGTGTCTCAATTTGTTTTTTCGCATCCCAATCGTTTCGTACCGCACGCATTACGCCAGGCTCCCCAGAAAGATAGCTTTTCGGCATTCGCGCCTCTGTTGGACAGAAGACGCATTTTCCTTGACACCCGAATGGTTTCATTAAAATAGCAAGCGCTGTGATTCCGGATGCGGAACGAGTTTTCTGTTTCATCAGAAGAGTATTAATTCTTTTGTCTTCGGGAAATTCTCCTTTTTCGACGCCTTCCTTATACCGCTCAAGCACAAACAAGTTTGACACCGTGATTTTCTCGCGGCGTTTTATTTTTTGTACATCTTCTTGAGTGAGCGCGTTGCCTTCTAGTATTTTTATTATCAACTTACGCGCAAGATCTCGAAACGATGGATAATCCGATATATTCATACCTTCATCCTATAAAAACAAGGAATAAAAGCAAGAATTTTTATATTACAATATAAGGCAGAACGGTGTTATAATATACACGTACATCATATGAAAAAATATATTTTTGTACTTTTGCTCTGTTGTATCTGGTGCGGTTGTTCCGTGCCAAAAAATAAACAAGAGAATACATCTTTATCGTCTAATGTTTCAAATATGATAATTAAAAGCAGTTCATTTAAACAAGGAGAAACTATCCCGATCACACATACTTGCGATGGGAGAAATATAAACCCATCTCTTGCGTGGAGCGACGTACCGGATGGAGTAAAAAGTTTTGTTTTGATTGTCGAAGACCCGGACGTTCCTCGTATTGCTAGGTTGGATGGCCTCTGGATTCATTGGGTTGTTTGGAATATTCCTTCTTCAATTAATAACATTCCAGAAAACTCATTTCCTGTCGGAGCTGTTGTAGGAAAAAACACAAGTGGAGATTATTCTTATGATGGTCCATGTCCACCTGATAAGGAACACAGATATTTTTTTAAGCTCTACGCATTAGATACTATGCTTACGCTTGATCGAAAAGCAGGAAGGCAGGACTTGCTTGATGCGATTGAAGAGCATGTTTTGGCATCCGCAGAAATCATGGGCGTGTATAACAGAAAAAGATAATTTCTTGGCCAATATAAAAGAATCCGTTTATTGAAACGATTGACGAATTTTTTGTATTGGTGGGCTGTTGATAACTATTAGCCATAATAACACAGTTTTTAGCCCATTTGTCAACGTATGGGTCATATGAATATGGCTAAAGATAAAGAAATATCGTATAATATGGGTATATAATAAACCTATTTTTTATATGATGTTATCCAAATTAAAAAACCTGTTATATGCGTCCCTTGAAAAGACGATTACAATACGGGCTCGTTTAAAAAAACAAACGGGGAAAAAGGCTTTTGTTCTTAACATATTACTTGCTGTACAAGAGTTCGCGCTTTATTTGTGCGCGTCGATCATTAATATACCCAACTTGTTTAGTGAATACACAGATGAGGAACTTAATCTCGTTCGTGTGAATCCTGATACAGGAAAAAGCGAAACAACATATTCATATATCAAAGGAGAGAGAATGAAAAAAATAGGTGTAGGAGCAACTCTAGTTATTGCTCTGTTCTTTTTTATTAAAGTGGCGACATTTTTATTACCGGGAACATTTTTATTTTCCAATTTATTTCCTGTGAGTGCGGCCGATACGACATTTACTATGAGTAGTGCGGCGCACCTATCGGCAAACGGCACTACAATTGATACGGTATCAGGAAATGCAACTCTTCAGAAGACAGCGATGTACAATGATCTTGTGGTGGAGCAGAGCGCATCTCATGAAGGTAATATTGAACAGGTTCGTGATGGTGCGTTACTTAATTATCCTTATGATGTTTTTGTTTCGGGAACATATGCATATGTTGTAAGTTGTAATTCAAATGCACTCGAAATTGTTGATGTATCAGATCCAGCAAATCCTACTCACACTGGTAGTATTATTGATGGTGGAGGAAGTACGCCATATCTTTCTTGTCCTTCCTCTGTTTATGTGTCCGGAAATTATGCTTATGTAATAGGTCAGAACAATGGTTTTTTTGAGGTTATTGATGTATCGGATCCTGCAAATCCAGTTCACGCAGGAAGCGTATGGAATGGTGAGGGTGGAGCAATGCTAGATGGAACGACATCGGTTTATGTGTCAGGAAGTTACGCATATGTTACAAGCAATAATTCACAAGCATTAGAGATTATCGATATATCAGATCCATCAGCTCCTGTTCATTCAGGAAGTATAGTAGATGGTACTGATGGAGCAATACTTATAGATGCTACTAGTGTATTTGTTGATGGAAATTATGCATATATTTCTGTTAGGGGTTCTGGTCAAAATTCTGAACACAGAGGACTTGAAATTGTTGATATATCAGATCCTGCAAATCCTACACATGCATCAAAAGTAATAGAAGGGCCAGTCGGAGGTCCGTATAATGGACTTAGTAGTCCAACAGACGTTTTTGTTTTTAATAATTATGCATATCTTACTGATGGTTCTGGAATTAGTATTGTAGATGTTACGGATCCATTGACGCCGGTTTATGCCGGAGGATTTGATGGAGACTATGCAACTTCCGTATATGTTACAGGAAGCACTGCGTTTCTAACATTTCCTGATGTTGACGGCGTAGCAACTATTGATGTGACAGACCCTTCAAATCCAACTCCTCTTGGAAGCATATCGCATGGGTCGGGAGGAGCTCTGTTAGATTATGCTTATTCTATTTTTGTATCAGGAACTACGGCGTATGTTGCAAGTTCAAACTCTAATGCACTTGAAATACTAAATGTTTTTGATCCAACAGATCCAACACACGTAGGAAGTATTACTAATGATATTGGATCATTACTTGAAAATCCAAACTCTGTTTTTGTTGATGGAAATTATGCATATATAGCAAGCACAGTATCAAATGCTTTGAAGGTCGTTGATATATCAGATCCAGCAAATCCAGTTCATGCAGGAAGTTTAACAAGAGAAGATTTGGGTGGTGGTTCGCTTCTTTTTGAGCCATTGTCCGTTTTTGTATCAGGAGGTTACGCATACGTTGTAGGAGGCGGAACTAGTGGATTTGGTGTAGGATATCTAGAGGTTGTTGATGTGTCAGATCCGACAAACCCGACTCACACAGGAGGTGTTTTTGGTGGCTCGTTGATTAATCCTCAATCGGTCTTCGTGTCGGGAAATTACGCATATGTTGCAACTGACGAGAATGCTTGGTTTGGAATAGGAGGAAATTTAGGAATATTTGATGTATCGGATCCTGCAAATCCAACACAGGTTGGAAGTATCTCGCACGGAACAGGAGGTGCGTTGTTGGATTATGCCAATTCAGTTTATGTTTCAGGAAATTATGCGTATGTTACAGCTCGAAACTCAAACGCCTTAGAAATAATCGATGTATCAGATCCAGCAAATCCGACACACGTTGGAAATATAACACATGGGTCAGGTGGTTCCTTATTGATTTATCCTCGCTCAGTTTTTGTATCAGGAAGTTATGCATATGTTGTGAGTCAAGTTTCAAACGCACTTGAAATTATTAATATATCAGATCCAGCAAATCCAGTGCATGCGGGAAGTATTGTAAATGGAGTAGGAGGAGCATTATTAGATACACCAGTATCTGTTTATGTTTCAGGAAATTATGCTTATGTTGCAAGTCAGAGTTCAAGCGCTCTCGAGATTGTAGATGTATCAGATCCAGCAAATCCAAAACACGCGGAAAGTGTGAGCGATGGAGAAGGTGGCGCTTCTATGATGATTCCAACATCGGTTTTCGTATCAGGAAATTATGTTTCTGTTACAAAATCAGGGGATGGAATCTCTCAGTTTGGCGGACTTGAAATAATAAACTTAAGTACAATACCGAAAAACATAACAACAGGAACGACTGTGTCAGAAGTTTCTATTGGATCTACATCTTCTATGGTTTTTGCAGCTTGGAATCAGGGTGACGATGTTCGTGTTTCGCGTCCTAACGCGGCATTTTCAGAATGGACCAGACCGACTGCTCCAACAATAGCCGGTTTTGATAATCTCACGAACACTGGAGGAGGTATTGATTACACGTTTTTGACAGCTGGTACTGTTAATAACGAAGCATATGTGATGTGGGTCGCTGATGATACGGATCTCCATGTTTCGAAATTTAATGGAACTTCGTGGGTTGCTCCTAGTACTGGTTTAGCAGGAAATGATACTGTTTATACAGTAGGAGCACAACAACCATTTATATATGATGTAAATAATGTTCCATATATAGCATCTCAGTGTACGATAGGAGGACAACCTGATATTTGTATAACGAAACTTTCAGGAGGAGCATGGGTAAAACCAAGTGATGATACGGTAGGATATGATAGTATTGGTAGTGATGCAAACGAGGATGAATTTCCTCGTCTAACGACTCATAACGGCGATCTTTATTTGATACGGGATCGAGATATAAATGATGATGGAAATACTGAAATCGTAATATCTAAATTTAACACAACGTCTCACACATGGGTAAAACCAAGTGATGATACGGCAGGATATGACGCGATTTCAAACACTCCAGCAATAAGTGTTAATCCGTATATTATCTCGTGGAACAATACGATGTACGCAGTATGGGAAGAAGGAGCAAGTGGTTCACGCGAAATAGTTGTGTCATATTATGATTCAAGTGATCACTCGTGGAAGAAACCATCTGACGGAAGTACGGGATTTGATTCTGTTTCAAGTACCCCAGGACAAGATAGTTATCATCCGTCTGTAAATATTCAGAAAGGAAGTTTCTATGTATCTTGGTTTGAAGAACCTGTTGTGGGTCAACCAGTTCAGGTGCTTTCTGTTATGGGAAGTGGTAGTGCGTGGAAAAAACCATCTGACGGAACAAATGGTTTTAATACTATTTCTGTTGATACACACAGCGCAAGCGGTACAGCAAATACCCTCGTATTTTTTGGAAATACAGGAGCTCTTATTCATAGAGACACAAGCGCGGGAGATATTATTGTGAAAAAATTATCATATAATAATCCTTATGTTACTCTGACAGGAACGCTTACAACAGATAATGTGATTGCGCAAAGTCCTGTTCAATATGCAGACTCGGTTTTGATCACAGTTACGGAAACAAAACCGGTGGATACTGATATAACATATGAATACTCAACAAACGGCGGATCGTCATGGACGAGTATAACTCCATCCGTTAGCGTACCTTTGACACCAACGAGAACACTTAGGGTGCGTGCTAACTTATCATCAACAGCGCTTAGTACGAGTCCTTCTCTTGATAATCTTATTATCTCGGCGAACATAATCACTCCTCCAGATGCCCCGACAAATTTAGCGTTTGATAATATTACCGACACTAGCATCGATCTTTCGTGGACTGACAATTCAGACGATGAAGAAAATTTCGTTGTGGAGTGTTCTGTGAATGGTGGAGGATTTTCAACGTGTGCGACTCCAGGAGAGGATGTAGAGTCTATTCCTCTTGCAGGTCTTACGGCCGGTGCAACATATGCTGTTCGTATATACGCTGTTAATGGTCCTATTCAATCGGTAACTTCAAACACTGTTTCGTTCTACACGAAGACACAAGTGTATGATACATCGTTTGATGCTCCCGACGGAACACTTGTTGCTGATAATACAGTTATTGATACAGGTGCTGGAAACGTAAAACTTCCAACAGCTGCGACGTATGATGAAACGATTTTACAAAGAAGAGTAGAACACAAAGGAAGTAGCGAATACGGAGGATATGCGGTTTTCGTTTCAGGAAATTATGCTTATGTTGCAGGGGGAGATGGGCCAACGTCCGATACATATTTATTGAAGATATTAAATATATCAGATCCAGCAAATCCCGTGTATGTTGGAGGTAATTCAGTAGAGCCTACTTTTTGGGAGGAATTTGGTTATGGACAACCAACATCGGTGTTTGTTTCAGGAAATTATGCTTATGTAACAACAGGAGGAAACGACACGTTAACCATGTCTCATTGGGGAGCCCTTTATGTATTTAATATATCAGATCCAGCAAATCCTATTATTGCTGATTATATAAAGAATCGTGATACTGGTCCTACATTACTTCGTCATGCATCCTCGGTGTTCGTATCAGGAGGTTATGCATACGTAACAGCTAGAGGAGACGATGCGCTTGAAATTATAAATGTGTCTGATCCTCTAAATATTTCACACGCGGGAAGCATTACTGATGGTACTGGTGGCGCAGCCTTATCTTATCCTCTATCAGTATATGTGTCAGGAAGCTATGCTTATGTTGTGGGTGGATCAAATGCTCTTGAAATAATAAACATATCAGTTCCGACTGCGCCTGTTCATGCAGGAAAACTGAATGGTGGAGTAAATTTTATATCTCCAACATCAGTGTACGTATTTGGAAATTATGCATATCTTACAGCATCAGGAACGATGAATATAATAGATGTGACAAACAAAGCAAATCCTATCCATAGAGGAAGGCTTTCGAATGGAAGCGGAGGAGCATTACTCAATGATCCAAGATCAATATTCGTATCAGGAAATTATGCTTATATTGCTAGCAGACTTTCAGATGCCCTTGAGGTTGTAAATATATCAGTTCCAACCGCTCCTGTTCATGCAGATAATATTGTAGATGGAGACGGAGGATCGGTTATTGATAATCCGATATCGGTTTTTGTTTCTGGAGATTATGCTTATATCACTGGTACTGGTGGGTCAGATGATTTTGAGATTGTAAATACAGTTATAGATCCGAGACCATACGAGGATCTAATGGTTGGAACATATAATAATGAGTTGTATATTGCATGGCAAGGATATGGTAGCCATAATATATCTGTAAGCAAATATAGTAGTACTCTCGATGGATTTGTAAAACCATCAGCCCCTACTATTATAGGAAGCGATATGATTCTAGAAAGTCCGACTGCTTATCCTGATGGTTTGTCCATGATAGAAGCAGGAGGATATTTGTATTTTGCTTGGTATAATAGCACGACAAATAATATAGAAGTAATTAGATACGATGGATCAGAGTGGAGATCTCCTGCGGGAAATATTCTTAATAATCCAGATGCAATTACTGGAGCGACAGCGCGCGACGTGACAATAAGCAATATAAATGGAGTCCCATATATTGGAACATCAGGTTGTGCCATAGATGGAGATGATTCTCATGTGTGTCTTACGAAGCTCGATGACATTGGTCATGGATGGGTGAAGCCATCAAACGGAGTATCGGGATTTGATGTTTTGAATCCGGGAACAGTTGGTACTAATCCAAAAATGCCACGACCAATATATCACAACGGAAGCGTGTATGTGTTTTGGTCTCAGTTTATCGTGGCAAGCAACTCCTATGATATAGTAGTATCAAAACTTTCTGGTGGCGCATGGGTGAAACCATCAAATGGAGCAGTTGGTTTTGATCAAGTTGCAGAAACAGGTAATATATCTAGTTTTGGAGCGCGTCCAGTAGTATATAATAACGAACTACATGTATTTTGGACAGAGAATGACAGAAAACTTCTTGTTTCAAAGTTGAAAACAAGCAATAATACATGGATTAAACCAAGTGATGATACAGTTGGGTATGATATTATTTCAAGTACTGTACAGAATAATTCAGATTATGGGTGGTGTAATGTAGTCGTTATAGGTGGTTCAATGTATACGTACTGGGAAGAGAGTCCGGGCGATCGATTTGATACGGTGCTTAGTAAATTTAATACCGTTACACATCAATGGGTGAAACCATCTGATGACTCTGTTGTTGGATATGACGTTGTTTCGGGTACGTCTGCTCCTGGCGTAGAACATTATTCACGAAACTATTCTAATGAAGTCGTGTTTAATGATACGATCGTTATGACATGGGATAGAGACAATAATTATTCAAGATTAGTACAAACAAACGATCTTTCAGGAACAGGTACTCTTTCGACATCAAATATTCTTCCTGGTGGTACGTATGCAAATAACGTAGCACTCTCAGTAGTTGATTCAAAACCAGCAGACACAGATATAACATATTCATATAGTAGAGACGGAGGGAACACATGGGTTCCATTAACTCAGGCAACTCAAGCGACATTTACAGTTACGAGTGATTTGAGGATTCGCGCATCATTTGATGCTGATGTGTTTGGTGATACTCCAACACTTGATGCCGTATTCGTAGCATATGACGCTATTCCGGGTCCAACCACGCCGACAAACTTTACAGGTGATTATAATGACGTGCTAAGTCGAGTTGAATTATCGTGGGATGATACTGCCGATGAGACAGGATATACAATAGAAAGAAAACTTTCCACAGATGGTTCATATACTACATTGGTAACTCGTGATGCAAACGTAACATCATACAATGATAGTACTGTTGTTTCAGGAAATACGTATAATTATCGTATTATGGCGGATAAGACGGTAGGTATGGTTACTCTTCACTCAGTTCCTTCGGCGCCTCCTCTTGCAATTCCTGTTACAAACCCAGCCCCACCAACACCAACAGGTGTTAGTGCGTCATATGACCATTCAATAAACAGAGTAAATATTTCATGGGATGATGTTGCTGGAGAAAATGGATATACGGTCGAACGAAGAAAAGCGGGAGAATCTTCGTATGTTACACTTGGTGATACTGCAGAAAACGCAACCACATACGCAGATACTGATATTGTGAAAGGATTTGTGTATGAGTATCGTGTAATGTCATTTGCTCTTATCGGCGAAGCACATTCAAACTCAGCTCCATCAGATGTGGTACGTGCTGATACGCGTACATCAGATCCTGTTGTAGGTGCTGTCATGCCACCGGAAACCACATCTACGGCCGATACGACTATTTCATTGATAGCGAAATCAAACAGAGAAACAATAGATCAAGTTTCTTTTGCGGCCGATGGTATGACGTTCGGTGCTATAAAAACAATCTCACCAGCCGCAGTTGATGTTACGACAAACTCCGTTGTAAATATAACAAGCAGTGCAATAGGCGGCACATCTTCATACGGCACAAAGAGCATTACAGTTCGAGCCAGAACAAGTACAGGAGATTTATCACTCTCATCATCGTTTATAAGTCAGAACAATACTGAAACAACGACGCTTGAAAATATAACTGTATCAGCAAGCGGTGTATTTAATCTTACAGATCCGGCAGCAAACACAGGCTCTGTAACATTCAGACCGCTATTTGTCGGAAATCCAACGAAGACAACAAGTATGGGAGCAACATCATTGACTCCTGCAAATACGACAATAGCACTTCAATACAGACAGTGTGAGTCGCCAACGTGTTCAGGAACATTTGTTGACTATTCAACTCCACTTAACACAAATCAGAATCTGGTTTACATTCAGTTTAAAGTAACACTTTCAAACTCTGATGGAACATCGACACCAACATTGTTTGGTCCATATACGACGTTAAATGCTCGTTCATATGGTACAACAACATATCAATCCGGTGGCGGTGGAGGTGGCGGCGGAGGCGGCGGAGGCGGCGGATCTTCCGGTGGCGGTTCAACAGGTGGAGGAGATACTGGTGGTGGAACAACTGGTGGTGATACAGGTGGAGATACTGGCGGTGATACAACCGGTGGAGATGAAGGAGGTGATACAACTGGCGGCGATGAGGGCGATGAAGGAGGCGACACAACAGGTGGAGATGAAGGCGATGATGGAGATCAGGGCGATCAAGGTGATGAAGGAGGAGACACAACAGGTGGTGACGAAGGAGGTGATACTACAGGCGGCGATACCACAGGCGGAGACACAACCGGAGGTGACACTACTGGTGGTGATACTACGGGTGGAGATACAACGGGCGGTGATACCACTGGTGGAGATCAAGGAGGAGACACAACAGGTGGAGATACAACAGGAGGTGATGAAGGTGGCTTCTTTGAAACACTAATAGACAGTTTCACAGGTCCTACAACAGAGTCTCAATACGGAGAAAATATGACTCCACTATCACTTGATATGCTATATACACCATCTGAAGGACAGCCAATGACAATTGCTATTCCTGCTCTTCTTGGTTCAGGTATCGTTTATACCCTTACAATTCCAGGAACAGTTACGGTTCCTCTGTCATTCTCATTTAATGAAAAACCATTATCAGATATAGCTTTCACAAACTCTGATTTTATGAGAAATCCAATTGACGGAACATTTATTGATATAACAGCAATTCAAACGGATATAAATCAGATTTATACTGATTTTGCTAACGATAAAGCGATTGAATGCTCTATACAATTAACAGATAAAGTTCTTGAAAACATACGTCCGGAATCATTATCTCTCGTATATGTTGCAGATGACGGAACACTTACAACAATTCCAACAACATTTGATCCAAATACAAAAACATTATCAGCTCGTCTGGATCACTTCACTGTATTTGGTCTTATCGCAGAACGATTGTTTGAAGCAACAGAAGAAAGTCCTTATGAAGAAGTAACAACAATAGTTGAATCAACTCCAATAGGAAATATTGGTTCAGTATTTGTTGCAACAGCAAAAAACATTGATGCTGGTATAAGAAAAATAATTAAATCAGCACCAGCTCCTGTACAAAAAGCATTAACCACAATACAAGAAGAAGTGCTTGATAATCCTGTTATAGAGCGTACAGCTCAGATCACTGCTCCTATTGCAGCGGCAGGAGCTGTAACTGCCACAGCGGCAGCAACAGCATCAGCAGGAACACTGCTTCCAGCAATTCAATTACTATTCACAGCATTAACATCAGCTGTTACAAGACGAAGAAGATCTATCTCGGTCGGCGTTGTATATCACTCAGGAACGAAGGCACCATTACCATTATCAACTATCAGAGCTTATAAGATCACACAGAACAAGAAACAACTCGTTGCAACAAAAGTTACAGATAAGAATGGACAATACGTATTAACACTACCACCTGGAACTTATTATATAGAAGCAAGCAAACCTCACTTTGTCTTCCCATCAAAAATGCTTGCTAGTACAAGCGATGATGGACAGTACCTCAATATATACAAAGGAGAAACTGTTACAATAAAACAAAACGAAACTACATTTATACGTCCGATCCCGCTTGATAAAGAAGAGTTTACAAAAGAAGAAACAGAGAAGTTATTAAAAGAGTATTCGAGAGATGCATTATCAAAAACTCTTGCAACAATTGGTATATGGGTGAGTGCTATAGCATTTATAATCACCCCTCATTATATTACATTAATCCTCTTCATAGTTAACCTTGTTGTGCCGAAAGCGATATCTTATTTCATACGTCGCACAATGGGAGTGAAGTATGGATTTATCAAGACAAAGACAAATAAGAAAGGTATTTCTTATGCGGTCGTACGCTTACTTGATGCTGAATATGGTCGTCCACTCGATACAACCCTCTCAACACCAAAAGGAATGTATTTGATGCCCGCAATTCCAGGGGCATATACTGTGAACGTGCAAAAAGAAGGATTTGTTCCTCTCACATCACCAAAGAAAGATTATAAGACAAAAGACAAGATGCTCTATATCACAGACACACTTGAACTTGATCCTCTTAAACAACAATCAGTATCATCTTCATCAGGACATCCTCAGAAACCCGCACTAACAATGACAAAGAAACAAACAACACAAAAAAAGACTAAAAAAGATATAGATATAGACGAGTTTAAGATCTAATGTTTTATGAAACCCCCTTCGGTCTCTATGGCAGAAGGGGGTTTTATTTGTTAAACTTTTGTTATTATGGATCACACAAAATTATTTGAAGATCGTCTTAAAAAGCTTAATCAGGAACAGCGGCGCGCCGTTGAGGAAACGGAAGGGCCTGTTATGGTACTCGCGGGCCCTGGGACTGGAAAGACTGAGATCATTGGAATGCGCGCCGCGAATATCGTAAAAAAGTCTCATATCGATCCAAAAAACATTCTCATAATGACGTTTACAGAGAGCGGAGTGAAAGCAATTAAGACGCGTCTAGCTGAGATTATGGGACCAGCGGGGTACGGAGTAAACGTTTCAACATTTCACGGATTTTGCAATCAGATTATTTCTGAATTTCCGGAGAAGTTTATATTTGCTCGTTCACTCAAAAGAATTACAGATCTAGAAGCTATAGATGCCATAAGATCTATCATTGATGATATGAAGCCGGAACACTTAAGCACGTTTGGTGATCCTTATTATTATTTAAAAGGAATAAGGTCAGCGCTTTCGAATTTAAAGAGAGAGAATGTTTCTCCAGATCAGTTCGAATCAATTGTAAATAAAGAAATTGGTATATGTGAGATGGAGAAGAAGGTAAATAAAAAAACAGGTAAACCAACAGGTGCTTGGTCTGATGCGTATGCGAGACTTCTTAAAAACAAAGATCTGGTTTCTATTTATCGCGCATATTCTGAGCAGTGCAAGAAAAGCGGATGGTATGATTTTGATGATATGGTCATGTTTGTAATTGATAAGCTTGAAAACGATGATACATTGCTCGCCGTATATCAAGAAAGATATCTTTATGTGCTCGTTGACGAGTATCAGGATACGAATTCAGCTCAAAACAGAATTATAGAGCTTCTCGCATCTTTTGAAGGAGAAACAAGGCCTAATGTGTTCGTTGTTGGTGATGATGACCAGTCAATTTATCGTTTTCAGGGCGCATCGCTTGAAAATATTTTATTTTTTAATAAAAAGTTCGTTGTAAACGAGCCGATTGTTTTAAAACACAATTATCGTTCTCTTCAGCATATTTTGGATGCATCAGCGGACCTTATAGAAAATAACACTCATCGCGCTTCTAAGCATATGAAAGATGTGGTGAAGTCGCTAGTTTCAAAAAAGGGTCAAGGGAGCTTGATTCGTGTTATTGAGTGTCCTCACGAGCATACGGAAAAACATTTTGTTGCAACAGAAATAAAACAATTAATAGAAAAAGGAGTTCATCCTTCGGATATCGCGGTTCTTGCAAGGAAAAATTCCGGAGCAGATGAATACGCGGAATTTCTGTCTCGTATGGGAATACCTGTTGTAGTGGCCGGGACGATTAATGTTTTGACACATCCTGTCATGAGACTTTTGATTGATTATCTAACAATTATTGCATCTCCTTATGATGATCAAACTCTCGCGCAGGTTATGATGAGTAGTGCGACAAAAATAAATCCCGTTGATGTTTATAAAATTTCCATGCTTCGAAACAATGTGATTCGTTCAGATCATAAAGATTTGCACATTTGGAGCGTGATGACGAAAAGAGAATCGCTCGAGCGAGCAGAGGTAGAAGGTGTTGATGAAATTGAGCTTTTCGTAAAAAACATAACGAAATATAAAGAACGTGCGGCAAGCACGTCGTTTGCTCGTTTTTTTGAAGAATTTTTGAGAGAGTCCGGATTTATGAACTGGGTTGAAGGCTTAGGAGATGAAAGAATAGAAGCGCTACGCGCGTTATCAACATTGTATAGCGAGGTAAAATCCCTTAACAAAGCGGATCATTCGCTTTCACTAGAGAAATTTTTGAAAATAGTATCGCTCTATAGAGAGCATGATATAGCTCTTGATGAGGAGGGTTTCTCAATAGACAGAGATGGAGTATACGTTTCAACGGCACACAAATCAAAAGGACTTGAATTCGAACATGTATTTATAGTTGAAGCGGTTGATGGCGCATGGGGCAACACAAGAGATCAAAACAAGATTCACTTGCCGGCATCTGTTCTTAAAAATCAGAATGTTCTTGAGCTTGATAAAAATGAGGATGAGCGCAGATTGTTCTTTGTTGCGATGACGAGAGCAAAAGAGCAGGTACATATAACATATTCTCATGAGTATGGAAGCGGAGATCAGAGAAGCGAGAAGACTCCAACCCAGTTTTTACTTGAAATACGCCCAGATCGAATTGAAAAGATAAATATTGGTGATACCACTAGCGATTTGAAGGAGTTTTTTGATGTTAGGACGAATTATTTAAATACTAATTCGGCAATGACAGAAAAAGAATATATAGACACTATTTTGTCTGAATATAAAATGAGCGTAACACATTTAAACGCATATATAAGATGTCCGCGTCAATTCAAATATGGAACGATACTCAGATTGCCTGCAATGAAGGATAAGCACATGGCACTTGGAACGGCGTATCACAAGGCGCTTGAAAACTTTTTTCTGGAGTACAAAAAAGACGGTGTACTTCCGTCAAAAGATATGCTTTTAAAATTATATGAGGAGGCTCTTTCCAGAGAAATATTAACTCCGAAAGAGTTTGATTCGTGTAAGGAAGAAGGGATTGTCGGACTTTCCGGATATTATGATTATTACAAGGATGTTTTTTCTATTCCTGAGTTTCTAGAATATGATTTTGGTCCTCGTGATATACGAGTAGATGGAATTCAGATAACGGGAAAAATAGACAAGATAGAGAAGATCAAAGGAGATGTAGGACACATTCGCGTGGTTGATTATAAGACGGGGGATATCAAGTCGGATAATGAAATTGCTGGGACGACGAAAAATTCAGACGGGAGTTTCAAACGTCAGATAGTTTTTTATAAATTATTGTGCGAAAATGATTCATTTTTGAAAGGAAATTATACGATGACGGAAGGGGTTCTGGATTTCGTTCAAGGAAAGAATGAAAAATATAAACAAGCGATTGTTCCTTTTGACGAAAATGATGTGTCTGAGCTTAAGAAAACCATAAAAGATGTGTATGCGAAGATAAAAAACCAAGAATTTCCTATGACAGACAGTACGAAAACATGCGAACGCTGCCCATATTATAATCTATGCTATGGGGTGAAAGAGTCAAAACACAATAAAGATTTTTCTTTAGATAATGGGGAATAAAGTTTTTCATTTTCTCTGATCAACAAAACCACCGTTATATCTAGTTTTGTATATTTCTTTTCCATCTTGCATAATAATTTCTTCGCCGAAGAAATTATCGACTTCTCCTGTAAAATTATTTATATACTTGTAGTTTTCTTGAATATATTCTCGTGGACCACGGTATGGGTGCTCGTGCGGAATTAAAAGTAGTGCATTTTGAAGTGTTTTATAAATTTGGTTACAATCAACTATTGTTTCATCAACCTTTCCATAGTACGTCATAATATATATAGGTGTGTTTTGAAACAATACAACCTCTCTTCCGCCAAATGGTTCTCCTCCGAAATAATTATCGTGATATTTCCAATCGCCTTCTTCAAATATAAGTGTAGTCGAATGATCTTCGTTTATAATTTTATTAGCCATATCACCGGCCGCGTATGTAGCTCTTTTTGCTTTTACAAGAAAGTTACAAAGATGTTGTTTATCAATACTCATAATATTTTAAGTTCGTTAATTATAATAGAATCTATTTTTTAAAACAAAATTATTCAAAAACGGCTTAAATACAACAGTTTATAGACTTGACAAATAAATATAAATACCGTATTATTTTATGATAAATATATTTTAAAAAACCTAAATAACCAAAAACAAACAAATTAAAGGAGAAAAACTTATGGCACGAATATTTGATTTGGCTTTTCTTGGTGGTTTTACTAATCACGCAGGAGAAAGTAATGTGGTCGAAAGAATTGTCGATATAACTGACAAATGCCAAAAAATTGATAAAGGAACGTGTTGTGCACTTGTGTTTTCAAAATACCGGTCATCCGGGGCTAGTTTTGTTGGTGTTCTAACATCTTCTGTTAATAATTCTGGTGATGATAGTTTTGGCACATACGTCCATTTTTTTATTGAAAGTCTGGATTTTCATATGAACATTGATCCGGAGCATACATTTGAGTCTCGTGCAAAAATGGTCGGACTTACCAAAGAAGAATTGTATGTTCTTATTAAAAAACACGTTCCAGTGTAAGTAAACAATAAGCAATGAAAAAAACCTCGATTATTGATCGGGGTTTTTTTAATTATTCAAGTTTGTTTTTCTTTATTTCAATACTATCATTTGTCACGTGTACGTCAATATAATGAGATGATGTGGTGGTGCCGATACTTTGCGAGCCGGGCGCGCCGCCGACGACTGTGACGGGGATTTCTTTTTCATTATGTGATATAGGGTATTCGAAATATCCGTGAATATGACCTGCAAATATACGCTTGGTGTCATATTTTGATATTATATCAAGAAGTTTCGTATTGCTTTCTCGAGATTGTTTCGTCTCGTCATCGTTGTATAACTCGCTCAAAGGAAAAGCGATTGGTCTGTGCATGAAGTATATTACTGAGAGCGGCGGCGCGCTCATCATTTTTTCTTTTGCTATACTATTTAAAAGTTCTTGTGATCCAGCAAGATCCTCAGAAAGCCAAGTAAGTTGTTCGTTGCTGAATCCTATTTTTCTGTCCGCATTATTGAGCACGACAAAATGCACCCCGTCGTAATTAAACGAGTAGTATGATTTTTTGTTTCCTTCGAACACATTTGGAAAATATGATATGTGAATTGGTAGGCGTGTTTTTAAATCAATATCATGATTTCCGACTACGAAATATGGCAGAGGTTGAACCTCAGATATTTTTTTTGCAATTTCTTTTTCTTTTTGTTCGTCTCGTGTGTTTGTTTCGAATAAATCCCCGATATTTACGGAAAATCTATACGATTCTTTTTTGATGGCGTCTACGCATTTTTCAAGATATGGTATGGAAGATTCGGAATCTCCACATATCGCAAATCTTATGTCTGTTGGAAGAAGTGATATATTTTCTTTGTTTTCGGTCGTGTTGGACACAACATCTTCTTTTTTATCACTTGGTGCGAGTAATTTCTCTGTCATATGAGGTGTAGGATGGACTGAAAAATTAATATCAACCCCATTAATATATATAAAATACGCACCAAACCCTATGATTCCTACAATAAGAAAAGCATTAAGCCATTTTACCGTGTTATTCATGGAAATATGATATATCACTTTAGTTTTTTTTGAAATAGTATAAGTTAAAATATATGACTAAAAACATGGTTTTTTCACCCATTATATGTATTTGACAATCTTTTTATAATCTTATAATCTAAAGGGATTTAAAACAAATAAAATTTATATTACAAAAAGTAATAACGGGGAGCAGCGTCACTGCCATATGATCTTTTAAAAAAGGAGTTTAATCATGGATTTATTGTTCGAGTATCTAGTCCCGGTATTACTAATACTGGGAGGATTTTTTGTCTTTCTGAATTCTTTTGTTATTGCAAAAGGAAATCAGATGATTGTTTTGGAAAGAAGGTGGTTTGGTAAAGAAATGCCAGATGGACGCACCGTTGCTCTAAAAGGTGAAGTCGGAGTACAAGCGAGGGTGCTTGGTCCAGGATTCCATTTCCTATTACCTTTTATTTACAAAATAACCAAACATATTTTTATTGTTATTCCTGAAAATCATGTTGGTGTTTTGCGCGCTATCACTGGTGCGCCGATTCCATCCGGTCAGATTATGGCTAAAGCGATTGATTGTGATCTTTTTCAAGACGGAGAAGCATTTCTTCGGAACGGAGGACAAAAAGGCCCACAAATTCGAATTTTGCCTGATGGCGAATACAGAATCAATCCCTATCTTTTCCATGTAGAAATAGTCAATGCTATTATTCTCGAGGACGATGAGATTGGATATGTTGAGTCAATTGATGGAAAGCAAGTAACACGTGACGGTGGTAATTTCGGTTCTCCTGTTGAGTGTGATAATTTTCAAGACGGAGAAGCATTTCTTCGGAACGGAGGACAAAAAGGCCCACAGATTGCTTTCATTCCTCCTGGTACGTATAGGATTAACACGATTTTGTTCCGTGTGGAAAAATGTAAAATCACAAATATTCCAGGAGGAAAAATCGGTTTAATAGAAGCGATGGACGGCGCAAGGATTCCAGAAGGGAGACTTCTCGGTAAGAAAGTAGAAGGACACAATAATTTTTTTAACGGAGAAACGTTTATTATAAACGGTGGTGAAAGAGGTAGACAAAGTGACATTCTCATGCCAGGAAGGTACAGACTCAATCCTTATTTGTTTAAGATTATTGAGCTTGCCGATTGGACAAATATAGCCGCCGATCAAATCGGAATTGTTACAATAAACGAAGGAAAACCAATCACTGATCCGACTAAAATCGCGGCCGAAGAACTGCCTATGAATACTCATAATAATTTTCAGGATTCGGATGCGTTCTTGAAAGCCGGTGGACAAAAAGGTTTGCAAATTCCTGTATTACGTGCTGGAAATTATGCAATTAATCCATGGTTTGCAACCATCGAAAAAGTAGATATGATTCATGTTGATATCGGACACTGTGGCGTAGTTACAAGTTATGTCGGTCCAGACGGTATTGATCTTACAGATGATACTGTGAATGCAAAAATAGTGGAAAACGGATGTAAAGGTATCTGGGTAAATCCCTTACAGCCAGGCAAACACCCGATGAATCTCAAGATATGTAAGGTTGATATTGTGCCGACCACCCAGATTCTTCTGAACTGGGCCGACAATCGATCAAGCGCACACAAACTGGATTCAAATTTGAGCACTATCACTCTTCGTACCGCAGATGCTTTTAATGCAAAAATGGATGTGAGTGTAATCATCCATATTTCGATGCAAAACGCACCAAAGGTGATCGCGAATCTCGGTTCTGTAAGTGATATGATCTCTCAAGTTCTCGAACCTGCGATCAGTTCGCATTTCCGTAATGCTGCTCAAAAAATTAAGGCCTTAGAGTTGTATACTACACGTCGAGAATTACAAGAAGCCGCAAAAGCGCATATTGACGCGGTATTAAAGGTACACCACATCGATTCAAAAGAAACATTAATTGCTGATGTTGTTTTACCACCAGAACTGACAAAAACGGTTACAGATAGACAAATTGCCGAACAACAAACAAAGACATATAAAGCTCAAGAAGAAGCAGCGAAAGCAGACAGAGATCTGAAGAATGCCGAAGAACAAGCAAGCATGCAAAAACAGGTTGTGCAGTCTGAAAGAAGCGTTGAAATCGCAAAAAACAACGCTGATTCAAAAGTAAGAGAAGCAGAAGGTCAAAAAACATCAGCTATCTTACACGCAACAGGAGAAGCAGAATCAACAAAAATAAAAGCAGAAGCAACTGCGGAAGCAACTACAAAAGTAGGTATGGCAGAAGCAAATATTATTCTTGCAAAAGGAACGTCTCAAGCCGAAGCATATAAATTACAAGTCAATGCAATGGGCAAGTCTGCTTTTGAACACATTCAGGTTATTACGCAACTTGCTGCTGGCAAAATAAAACTTATCCCGGAAAACCTCGTGATAGGAGGCGGAAAGGATAATGAAGGTGGAATTATCGGGAGTTTTTTGGGTGTAGGTCTGCTCGAAAAACTCACAGGAAAACCATTTGCAAACCATATTATTGAAGATTCTAAAATTACTTCTGATACTGCCGAGACAAAAAACGAGCCAGAAGTCAGCAAAGATGAACGCAAAAAAGATGAAAAAGAAAAAACCGGAAGTGTCCAAACAAAAAAATCTGAAGAAAATAAGAAATAAAGTTATCTATTAAACAATAATTATAAACCCATTTCGTATTATACGGAATGGGTTTTTTATTATATATTCGATAATATATGATATACTATAATTAGTATATGACAAAAAAAGACGTTGCTTTGCGTATAGAAAAACTCAAAAAAGAGATCAATTATCATCGATATCAGTATCATGTGAAAGATACACAAACGATATCAGATGCGGCTTTGGATTCACTCAAAAAAGAGCTTTTTGATCTAGAACAGGAGTTTCCGGACTTAATTACTCCTGATTCTCCGACACAGCGTGTTGCAGGAGGCATTGCCGAAGGATTTAAAGCGGTCAAACATTCGGTAAGGATGCTTTCGTTAAATGACGTGTTTAGTCGCGCGGACGTTGATGAATGGGTTGAGAGAATAAGTAGTTTTCTTCCGGGAGAAACATTTCGATATTTTTGCGAACTGAAAATAGATGGATTCGCAATTTCTTTGCGATACAAAAACGGTATTTTCGTGCAAGGAGAGACACGAGGTAATGGTTTTGAAGGAGAAGATATAACAAGCAATATTCGTACGGTCGAAGCGATTCCTCTTCGGCTTGAAGTCACTGACGAGATTTCGCAACTTCCAATAGAAGTACAAAAGCGTATTAAGGAGGTTATCCAAAGCGGAGAGATAGAGATACGAGGTGAGATTTATATGGATAAAAAAGAGTTTGAGCGTATTAACAAGGGGCGCGCCGCGGCCGGAGAACCCTTATATGCAAACCCACGAAATCTTGCCGCTGGTACGATGCGCCAGCTAGATCCTTCGGTTGTCGCGGCGCGCCATATGAAGTGTATAGCATACGACATTGTCACCGATCTTGGTTTTACAAAACACAGCCAGACGCATCTCGCGGCTCATGTGCTTGGATTTAATACTGTCGGAGTAGAAAGGCATGCTGACTCGGTTGATGAAATTATGAAGTGTTTTGAAGAATTTCAGAAAAAGAGGGACTCACTTCCATTTAATATTGATGGTATCGTTATCATCGTAGATGACCTTATACAACAGCGTCGTCTCGGAGTTGTGGGGAAGGCGCCGCGTTGGGCGGCCGCACTTAAGTTTCCTGCAGAACAGACGACCACGATCGTTGAGAATGTATTGTTTCAGGTTGGACGTACAGGTGTTATAACTCCTGTCGCTGTGCTGAAACCAGTCGTTGTAGATGGTTCGCTTGTTTCAAGGGCTACGTTGCATAACGAAGACCAAATTCGCTCATTAGATCTTTATATAGGAGATACTGTTATTATCCAAAAAGCAGGAGATATAATTCCTGATGTTGTTGAGGCGCTTCCAAACCTGCGTCCTGATGATGCAAAACCAGTATCATTTCCAAAAAAGTGTCCAGAGTGCTCGATGTTTTTAAAAAGAAATGAAGGAGAGGTAGCTTGGAAGTGTGTCAATAAAAACTGTCCTGCAAAAATAAAAACATGGATTTCGTATGTTGCTGGAAAACACGTTTTTGACATAGAAGATTTGGGAATAGAGACTATTGCTTGTTTATATGATGAGGGGCTTATTAAAACGCTTCCGGATATATATTCATTAAAGAGAAATGATCTTTTGAGGCTCGAGGGTTTTGCCGATAAGGCGGCCGATAATCTACTTGCATCGATTGAAAGATCAAAAAATGTTGATTTTTACCGTTTTATTTTAGCTTTGAATATTCCACAGGTAGGCGAACAGACTGCGCGCTTGCTTGCAAATAATTTTAAAACAATTGATGTTCTCGAGAACGCTTCAATAGAAGAGCTCCAACATCTAAAAGATATAGGGCCTGTTGTCGCCGAAGAAATAAGAAGTTGGTTTTCCGATAAAAATAATAACAAGTTGGTTAATAATATTTTGAAGGCGGGAGTCACAGTTAATTATCCGAAAGAGATTAAGAAAGGAAAATTATCAGGAAAACAATTTCTTATTACAGGAACACTCGAATCAATGTCTAGGGACGAAGCGCATGAACGCATCAGGTCTCTAGGAGGTGGAATTCTCTCTGCTGTTTCGAAGAATTTGGACTATCTAGTAGTAGGAGAAGATCCTGGTTCAAAAGTAGCAAAAGCTGAGTCATTAGGAGTGAAAATGATAAACGAGAAGGAGTTTTTGGCTATTATTCGCTAATTTCCGAGCTTTATTTCTGTGTGTAAACATTTGACTTTTTCGGTATTTGTTGTAAAGTTTAATGAAAAAGTAAATTAACAAAAACAAAAATAAAATATAGAAAAAGAGGTGATTTTGTGCGTGTAAATTTAAAAAAGCTTTTGGAGAAAACTTTTTTGGGCAATTTTTTATTCAAAAAGAAAAGTCTGAAAAAGTTTGGGAAAAATGAATTTTTATTCAGAAAGGCAGCAAATACAGGTGGCTCGCATCGTATATCGGCAAAAAACACCGAAGAGATAAGCGAACTTATAAGAAAAAAAGATAGTAATTATTATAAAGCGCTTACTTGTTGTGTCGAATCAATTGACCCTGTGTTTTGTACTGGTATTATTTGGTATAAACCGGAGCCATCCAATGATAATGATACCATGAACGGAATTGTGTTTAATCTATTTAAAGCGTATTTTTTCTACGTTTGCGATATGCCGGTTGTAAAAAGGTATTTTGAAGGAGAAGCAGGCCACACTTATATAAAAGAAGACGGGGTACATTTATTCACTTTTTATAATATGGATAATTTCACTGTATTACGTTCTGATAAAGCTCCTCCTAATTCTTTTATTTCGAGAATAAGAACAAAAAAAGAAGCTCTTCATATTTTAAGAAAACCAGGATCTTTTAAGGATTTTATATTGTTTAGTGCTGAGAAATCCTCGTCTACTTATTATGATTATAAATTAGATGAAGACATGGTGGATGTATTTGTTTCTAATACAAAACCACAATTAAAATTGATAACAAACAAATAAAATAACAAAAAAACCTCTTAATTTAGAGGTTTTTTAAATTTGCTGTAATAAAAAGTTGACTTTTTCTGATAATTATGCTATCATGAAAATGTTAATAAATAAATTAATAATCATATGGTAATGGGAATGAGGGGTACTTTAAAACATGATTTTGATTCTTCTGAACAAAATGCCGCTATGAATTTAAAAGCACCTGAAAATATAGGTTCCGTTGAGGATCTTATGTGGTTGGATAATTTAGAAACAAAAAATCCTGAATTGGCAGAAAAAATACATGTTTTTGATGTCTTATACGACGACACTTTTGCTAAATTACAAGAAGCAGAAGAAAAAGGAGATAAAAAATCCGCACGAGAAATTATGGAGGTTGTAATCGGTCTATCGACAGATATTCGTACTATTGATATTGCGGCAATGGAAGAAGAACCCGAATCTTCCGACGCCCCAGTTCTTGGGGTTTTAAGAAAGCAAATTGAAAAAAAATTCCAAAACGTTAAAAAATTAAGCGATAGAACCCAAATGATATTAATGGGAGATAGTATAAGAAAAGAACAAGAATCAATTGATACAAAAGCGGCTTAAATTTTCTTAAATATAGTAAAATTATAAACATTCCCTGAACTTTTGTTCAAGGGAGTGTTTTTTATAATAGAACATTTGTGTCGATCTATTGAAATTATCCATAAATTTGACAATTTTATAAATAAAGTTTAAAGTAATATGATAAAAACAAATAAAAAAAGACACTGCCTCTTGTGGGGGCAAGGAGAAAAAAATGGAAGATTCAAAGAAAAAAGAAAAGAACAGCGAAGAAGAAATTCTTGAAGAAGATCTGTTTGGTGATGACGATGTATACAAAATGCTTTTATTTGATCACGAACCGGAAGAAATTATAATAGAAGAAACCCCTGTGGATAACGAAATTCCTGTCGTTGATGAGTGGGGATCAATGAAAACGTTTTTATATGAACAGTGCGAACAGATTACGAAAGAGCATAATATTTCTTGGCAAGTGTTGTATGAACAAACATATTATACGCTTTTCAATAAGTATAATATTCTCGGAGAAAACGAGCACGCGCTTAGTGTTGAATATAATCGTTTAAAAAACGAGGACTTAACAGATAAAAAATTAAGAGGAAGAGTGTTACATGAATATTATTCGATATTTTTAGCACAGAACTTCGCTCGAATATTTTTTGTCCTTGATAAAGACGATCCTTTGGATGTGAAACACAAACACGCATCTAATATGTTTCCTTATCAAGACTCAGAGATTCTTCTTGGAATTCGAAAAGGGGTATGGGATGTACATGGTGCGATTAACAATATTCGTCTCTCAGCTGATCCATTGATTGAATATCGAACAAACAACACAATTCCTGATGCAGAAAACAAGTCGCACATAGATTTTGTAAAATATCTTTTGAGTCTAGTGAAAGGGAATGAACAGGTTGTAGCAGGACATATAATCCCTCATATAAAAGATATTTTGAAAATTTATACGATTATATTGAGTAATTTAGCAAGACACCGTAATGTTTGTAGTGAGTTTCGTTATTCTATTTCACGTTCATCTATCGAAGAGTATGAGAATGCGAAACAACAGGTCTCGATTCTTGAAAGTAATCTGTGGTATACGCACCAAATAATTCATATTCACAACCTTGGAATGATTGGGTTTCTAGATGTAGAAAAAATGTCTACTGCTGGGAAAATGCATGTGTGGAAGTATCTTGATCGTTTGACCTTATCAATTCTGAGGGAATTATCAATTTTTCGGGTACCGCTTGAGGTGGATATTCCGGAAGAGAAAAAAGAAAATAATAAATTTACCGGGGATCTTGATAATGATCTATGGGTTGCTTCTTTCAATCGTTTTTGGAGGCTCGAACTACTTGATTATTTGATCGAGTGGATCAGGCGATTAAAGAAACACCAGAAATGGAATATACCGAGTTTAAAATTTCTTCGAGAAGTCATTCCAGTCGAAAGGAAGATAAAAAAACTGGAAGGATACGAAAATTAATTTAAACAAACTCCTGTTAGCTAATCTAACAGGAGTTTTTATATTTTTGTTTTGAAACTCATATTCATTTAAAGCAATCTTCTGTGTTGACAACAAAGTGTATTTTGTACCTAAGTTATGCTAAAATATGGCCATATGAAACTATCTCGTGAGGAGGTTATAAAGATAGCGGATTTAGCTCGAATAAATCTTGACGAGCACATGATTGACGCGACAGCAGAGCAGTTGTCGTCTATTTTGAGTTATGTTGGAAAACTTTCTGAGGTCGATACAATGAACACTGATCCCATTTCACAAGTACACGGATATGCGAATTTTGTTCGTGAGGACGAGGTAAAAAACGGAAGAGGAATCGCTGACGATACATTTCGAGAAGCGCCAGCAAAGAAAGGACGATTTATCACGGTATTCAAAGAAAAACTATGAGCGAAATATTCGAAAAGAATGGATATGAAATCACTGAACTTGTTCGTACGGGATCGCTCTCTGCGCGAGATGTGGTCGATTCTCATATAGAAAGAATTGTTGATTATAACCCAGAATTAAACTCTTTTATTACATTATCAAAAGAAGAAGCAAGAACACGTGCCCAAGAGCTTGATTCAAGAAAAGAGAAAAATGGACGTTTATATGGAGTACCAATTGCTGTTAAAGATATTATTGTTACGAAAAACATACGAAGCACCGGTGGCTCAAAAATATTAAAAGATTTTATTCCTGCTGAAAATGCTACGATTATTGATCGGTTGCTCGACGAAGGCGCTATCATAATAGGGAAAACGAATTGTGATGAGTTTGCAATGGGTGGATCGAATGAAAATTCTGCTTATGGAGTGGTGAAAAATCCTTGGGATGTTACGCGAGTTCCTGGAGGTTCATCAGGTGGTTCAGCATCTGCTGTTGCAGGAGGCCTTGCTCCGCTCGCACTTGGTACTGACACAGGAGGATCTGTTCGTCAGCCAGCTTCTTTTTGCGGAATTGTTGGGTTGAAACCAACTTATGGACGTGTCTCTAGAAATGGACTTATGGCTATGGCATCGTCACTTGATCAGGCTGGTCCACTGACGCGTTCTGTAAAAGACGCTGCTATACTTTTGGAAATCATGGCCGGAGAGGATCCGCGCGACGCCACATCTTCTCGCGAGCCGGTTCCTTCATACAGTGAACAACTTAACTCCGATATTTCCGGAATGCGAATTGGCGTCGCGCGAGAGTTTTTTGTTGATGGCATGGATTCTGATGTTGAAAAAAGCGTTCGTGATGGAATTGAACTTCTTAAATCTCGCGGAGCGACAATTGTTGATATATCACTGCCACTTGTACCATACGCGCTAGCAACATATTATATTATAATGCCCGCTGAAGTTTCTGCGAATATGGCGAGATATGATGGAATTAGATATGGTACACGAAAAGAAGAAAATGATATTTTGCATACATATATTTCTTCGCGTACAGAAGGACTAGGAGATGAGGTGCGTCGTCGAATTATGATTGGTACTTATGTGCTCTCGGCTGGTTACTATGACGCTTATTATGCGCAAGCCCAAAAAGTACGCGCACTTATCACTCGTGATTTCAAAAAAGCGTTTTCTTCTGTTGATTGTATTGCCGCTCCTGTTGCTCCAATGACCGCGTTTAAAATAGGAGAGAAGATAACGGATCCACTGACCCTTTATCTTACTGACATCTGTACTGTATCAGCAAATATCGCGGGCCTTCCGGCTATTTCTGTGCCGGTAAATCCTGTGCACGGACTTCCCGTCGGTATTCAGCTTATCGGTAATTATTTTGCTGAGCAGACGATATTGAATGCCGCATATGCGATTGAATCTGAAAGAGGGTTCGCAAATATTGCTCCACTATAAATCATATGGAAAAAATAAACGAAATAGTATCCTCATTTTTTTCAAATCTCTCGGGAAGCATTACCGTAGAATCTGTTTTTGAATGGATAAAAATGCTAATTGTTTCAAAAAATTCGGTTGGAATGATTATGGAATCTGTTGGTTCGTTTGATTTTAGTGTGAGCGGACTTCTCATTTCTTTTTTTGAATCAACTCTTTTTAAAATTTTATTTGTTATTATTGCACTTAGAATTATTTTTTCATATGCGTTTCGGCGCCGTTCTCGTTCTCGGACGGTTGATTATACAAAACAATGGAATGAAATAAGCTCGATGGTTGAATCAGATGATTCGTATGTTCGACAACTTGCTGTTATAAAGGCGGATCAGCTTATGGATGATGTGCTTCGTGGACTTGGTTTTAGCGGGGCTACAACGCAGGAACGTATTATCACCGCATCAAAAAAACACTCGGTAATGAATGATGTTATTTCCTCTCATCATGTTCGAAATATGATTGTTCATGAGAGCGGAAACACACTTACCAAAGACGAAACAAGCACGCATGTTCAAAAGTATGAAAAATGTTTAAGATATTTTAAAATAATCACGTAATATCATGCCAAAACAAAAAGAACAGATTAAAAAAACACCTGTTTTTACAGCTGACACAGAAGAGGCCAAAACACTTCGCGCGGCGCTTTTGGGGCGAGGATCATTCAGTTTTGTACTGTTTGTGGTTTTTATTATTTTGTGCGCGGCAATTTTGTTATATCAAGCGCCGCGCGTCATCACATATCTTGATAGCGGTATACTGCTTCCGAAAGGGGAGTTTCGCTTGTTTCTCGCGGGTGATACGGCAATAACAAAAGTTGTTGGCGAATCAGGCGATCAGAGCGACGAGGTGATGACGGCTAATGTTGAGACGAACGATGATTCTTTTATCGGTTCTCGCGATACATCAATAATGCATATTGTCGTGTTTAGCGATTTTGAGTGTCCTTTTTCAGCCGAGCTTGAGTCAACTCTTCGTAACTTTGTTTTGGATAACCCGAACGCGGTATTTGTTCAATTCAGAGATTTTCCAATAGAGTCGCTTCATCCTGATTCGACCATAGCAGCTATTGCGGCAAATTGCGCACAGGATTCAGGGAAGTTTTGGCAATATCATGATATACTGTTCGAGCGTCAAGGTACTTTTACGCGCGAAAATTTAATCGCATATGCCGATGAAGCAGGAATTTCTCGAGCATCTTTTACACAATGTCTTGATTCGCAGAAATATCTTCCCGAGATACAAGTTGATTATAAAGAAGGGTATGACGCTGGAGTGCGTGGTACACCAACACTGTTTGTGAACAATGTTCGGCTTCCAGGAGCTGTATCGCGCGATATTCTGGACGGACTTCTAGATGAGTTGAGAACGACACAAAAAGCCATTTCAGATACAATTGACGAAAATAATACAGCTGAAAACAAAAATACAAAATAAAATTATTTTCCAAGTAAAAAACACAATGCTTACAATTCGAATTTACACGCTTACAAAACGGTCGTCGCGCTACTCAATATTGAAGGCAGAAGTTGAGTCGTTGCTTTCGTCGTGTCCCAAAGCATGGTGTGCAATAATTGAATCTATATCTGGTTTTCGTGCAATATGGGCGTGGATATCTCATGGAAATACGCGTCTACCGTTCGTTACTCTTAATAATATTGTTGTTTCAACAAAAGACATTGCTTCTTTTCATACCGCTTTTAATAGATGGTGTGCTAACGCATCTTGTGATGTTGATAATAATACAAACAGAAAAACAATAGCGATTCTTGGCGCTAGTTCAAAAGAATATGTTTATAGTCATAAAGCAGTCGAAGAATATATTAATGCCGGTTATGATGTTTATCCAGTGAATGTTCATGGAGATTCGGTGTGTGGACTAAAGGTATACAGATCTATAAATGAAATTCCAGTTCATCTTAATATGATAAGTATCTATCTTCCACCAGGAGTTGTCAGAACAATACTTGATGATATTGAAGATAAAAAACCAGAGGTTATTTATTTCAATCCTGGATCGTACAATGAAAATATAATTAAAGAAACAAAAAAAAGAGGCTTGCCGCTTGTGTGCTCGTGTAGTATAAAAGCTCTTCATCGTGGCTAATTTAAGGGTTCTTTTTGTGTGTATATATCGTTGGGATTATAGTATTTTTATGCTATAATCTTTTTGTTTATTAGTAATAAATTATATTTAGATATGGAACACCAAAATCATGAAAATACCACTTGTTGTGGTGAAAAAAAATGTTTTTTAAATGCATTTTCCGGTAAACAAGCTTTTTTCGCCGGACTTATTGTAGGAATACTTGTTTTGTGTACCGTAGCTTTGATCATTGTGCTTGCTACGGGCGCAACAATTCGAAGCGGATCATCTGATAATGGAAAAGTCGTTATTGATGATTCTGGAAATGCAAACGGACAAAACAATGCTCAACAACCTCCTGAGCCGGACGGTTCGAAAATAGCAAAGGTTTCAAAAAATGATCATGTTACAGGAAACAAAAACGGCAAGACTGTGATTGTTACTTATTCTGATATTCAGTGTCCTTTTTGTGCTCGTTTTCATGCAACAACGAAGGAGTTGATTGAAAAAAACAAAGATGTGAAGGTTATATATCGTCATTTTCCTTTGACATCAATTCATCCTGAGGCTGAGAATGCAGCGGTTGCCGCAGAGTGTATTGCTTCTCTTGGAGGAAATGATGCGTTCTGGTCATTTCTTGATAAGGCGTATGCTGATCAATCGAAATTGGGCAAGGATTTTTATGCTCAGGTCGCTACCGATCTCAAAATCAACAAAGACAAATTCGCTTCTTGTATTGCGGATAAAGACACATTAAAGAAGGTACAAGAACAAGCAACAGATGGAGCAAACGCAGGAGTATCAGGAACACCAATGTCTTTTGTAAACTATAAAGAGGTGATAGCCGGAGCGTATCCGCTTGCGTCAGTTGAGGAAATACTCAATAAAAAATAAGGAGTAATTTATGAAGAAATATATTGGCGCAATTCTTGCGGCAAGTATTCTTTTAACGGCATGCGGAGGACCGGCGTATACACTGACGTCCGGTCCTCGACCGTTTAAAGGTAGTACTGACGCTACAATTGTTATACAGGAGTTTACAGATTTTGAATGTCCAGCATGCGCAATGGCTGTTGGAAAAGTTGAAAATATTGTTAAAAAATACCCAAATGTTCGGGTTGAATTTAGAAATTTTCCGCTCCCGATACATAAATATGCTTCTGATGCCGCGGCTGCTGCATTGTGTGCAAATGATCAAGGAAAATTTTGGGAGTATCACAAACTGTTGTTTACAAATCAACAAAAACTTCTAAAAACCGACCTACTCTCATATGCACAGGAAACCGGACTTGATATTACAAACTTCTCTATTTGTTTTGATAAAAAGATTCATTATAAAACGGTTCGGGATGATCTTAAGGAAGCTGTGTCATTAGGATTGGAAGGAACCCCGTCTTTTGTTCTTGATGGGAAGGTGTATTGGCAAGAAGAACTTGAGGATGCAATTCGCGCTAAGCTTGGTCCAGTTGCTTCACAATAAAAACATTATACGAATATATGGATCTTAATTGGTGGCAATCTATAATTCCGAATCAAATAGCTTTTAACTTGGGTGTATTTCCAGTGTATTGGTATGGAATTATAATGGTTATTGCCATCAGTGTAGCGTACTTATGTTTCTCTGCATGCGCGCGCCGATGCTCTATTTCAGCGCGTCTCGCTGATGATGCGGCGCTCTATACGATTATTATAGGCATCATCGGCGCGCGCATATACGAGGTGCTTGTAGTTGATCCGTCATATTATTTACAAAGCATTTATCATGTTATAAATATACGCGGAGGAGGACTTGCGATTCATGGTGCGATTCTTTTCGGATGTGCTGCACTAATTTGGTTTGCACACAAAAAGAAAATCTCATTATTTAAAATTCTCGATTGTACGGTACCAGCAGTAGCACTCGGACAGGCCATTGGAAGATGGGGAAATTTTTTCAATCAAGAACTTTTCGGGAAACCAACAGATATGCCGTGGGCAATATCAATTGATCTTTCTCACCGAATTCCGCAATATATTACGAAGGCGCTGTTTCATCCTGTTTTTTTATATGAATCGCTTCTTGATTTCGTTTTGTTTTTTATATTGATCAAGATGCTTTTTTCTGAGCGAGTACGTTACGGATATGTTTTTTTAACATATATTGCAGGATATTCCATAATACGCATATGTCTTGAATTTTTTCGTATTGATCCGACAAGTACAGTATTCGGTATCAGGAGTCCAATTATAACGAGTATTATAATATTAATAGCATCTATTATTGGGCTGTGGTATATGAAAAAATTTCCCCAACAAAAAAAACAGGACTAAGCGTTCTGTTTTTTGATATTAAAAATCTTGAATGCCACACGAAGCACTGCGAAACAGTATTTTAGTATGGCCTGCCATACGAACCCTGAACTTGTTTCAGGGGTAGTATGGCGGTCCGGACGGGACTCGAACCCGCGACCTCTTCCGTGACAGGGAAGCATTCTAACCAACTGAACTACCGGACCATATTAAAGAACGGTATAATTCTAGCGGAACAAAGGCTTTTTTTCAAGTACTTAACATGTGCACAAAAACATTTTTTATGGCTAATATCACATAAAATAGAACGCTTGATTAAAATATACAATTATGCTATAATTACATAATAAAAACAATCAAAAAAACAAAAAAAGGGTTTATACATGAAAAATCATGAAGATGGTTTGAAAACATTGTGCGAAGAAATAAAAAAAGAGATTTTTGAAAAAGAAATTGATCGCGTAAAAATGTCGTATCACTTAGGTGAGTTTAAACGAGTTAGAATAAAACATTTACTGAAAAGACTCGATTATGATTTACGCGACTTATTAGAAGGGGAGATGAAATTCTTCTTCTCAAACATTGTGATGAGATGTATAAAGATTATTTCTCATCGGCTTTTTGTGCGTCTTTTAACATCGCACATAGTCACGTTTTTCGAAAAATACTCAATTGTGTCCGACTCAGAAAAAATATCAGCACTACTAGTATTACTAAAAGTCAGATCTCCAGAAAAAACTTATAATCATGTTTTAAGATTAGCTTATTTTGTTGATATGGCGATGCGAAGTGAGTTTCTTGGTCGTTATACCGACATGTTGTCGGATACTATTATCCAAAACTGCTTAATTCATGATATAGGGAAGGTTTTTTGGACAGAAAGATATTTTTCTAAAGTAAAATTATATCAAAGAAGTGGTATCAGACGACATGTGATTGATGGTGTGTTCTTGTGTAATGCACTGAAACTTGACGAACGTTTTTTATTCGTCATGAAAACCCATCACTATATAAATGGAAAATCTCCTCATCTATATAGTTTGTTCAAGAATGATATTACTGATAATGCGCGTGTTTTATGGCAAGTGTCATCTTTGATGGATTTGCTTGACGGATCTCTTTTTCGAGGAGAGATAGACAGAAGAGACAAGTCAGGATCTTTCGGAAGAGTTAATTTAAACTTCGTTATAAAAGAGTTTTTGGATAGGGCTATTGAATTAAACATTGAACCAAACAAACTTATTCCATTGTTTAAATTTATAAAAAAAGAACTTCTTATCCCAAAAACTTGATTTTTCCATTCTGATGGGCTATAATGTAATTAACAAATAGAAAAAATAATTAAAACAACTTAAAAAACTCGCAAAAAAAGGAGAAAAAATGAAAAAATTATTGGAAATTTTATTCTTAGTATTTAAAAGATTGCCTGCGAAAACACAGGAACAAATTGAAAAAGAAAAAGCAAATTTTGGGGCAATGTTGGCCCTGCTCAATCTTTAATCTATCAGTATCAAATAAGGACCCCGTTTATTTACGGGGCCTTTTTATTTTCAAAAAACAAAAGATATTAAATATTGCTAATAAAAGCCGAAATTGTTACTATATACACATAGTAAAAAATGCATATGGATTCTATAACAGATATAAAATCAATAGAACAGAAGTGGAGGGATGCCTGGGAAAAAGAAGGTGTTTATAAAACAGACGAAGCTTCTAAAAAACCAAAAAACTATATTTTGGTCATGTTTCCATATCCGTCAGGAAATCTTCATATTGGTCATTGGTATAACTTTGCTCCAACAGATGTATATGCTCGTTTTTGTCGTATGAGTGGGGACAATGTTCTCTTTCCAATAGGATTCGACGCTTTCGGTCTTCCTGCCGAGAATGCTGCAATTAAACACGGTGTTTCTCCTAGGACGTGGACAGACGGAAATATAGAAAAGATGAGAGAACAACTCAAGAAGATAGGAACAATGTTTGATTTTTCACGTGAGATAATAACGAGCTCGCCTGAGTATTATAAGTGGACACAATGGATGTTTGCTCAGATGTTTAAAAAAGGACTGGCATATAAGAGGAAACAAAGCGCAAACTGGTGTCCGTCGTGTCAGACAGTTCTTGCTAATGAGCAGGTAGTTGGTGGCGCTTGCGAGAGATGTGAGACCGAGGTTGTTCAGAAAGACATTGATCAGTGGTTTCTTCGTATTACTGATTATGCGGAGGAACTATATAATAATTTAGAATCAATGAACTGGTCTGATAGAGCAAAAATTACACAAAAAAACTGGATAGGCAGATCAGAAGGAACAGAAGTGCATTTTCCATTAGAAGAAATTAGTGAAAAAATAATAGTTTTTACGACGCGTGTCGATACGCTTATGGGCGTTACATATCTTGTTTTGGCGCCAGAACATCATCTCGTTAATATTCTTACAACAGAAGAAAATTCATCAAAGGTTCGTGAATATATAAAAGAGGCCAAAAGCAAAACATCGCTTGAGAGAGAACAAGGAGCAAAAAACAAGACTGGTGTTTTTACAGGATCATACGCATCACATCCCGTAACAGGAGAAAAACTTCCCATATATATAGCAGATTATGTTTTAATGCATTATGGTATGGGAGCCGTGATGGCAGTGCCAGCGCATGATGATCGTGATTTTGAATTTGCGAAAAAATATAATTTAAACATCAAGCAGGTAATTGCGTGTACAAATAATCAGTATGATGGTGCGAGAGCAGTATGTGATGATGGTGTATTAGTTCATTCAGATGGATTTACAAACATGTCTTCTGCGGAGGCGCGTGATGCAATCTCCTTATTTTTAACAGAAAAAGAACTTGGAAAAAAAACCATTTTTTTCCGTCTTAAGGATTGGAGTATTTCTAGACAACGATATTGGGGAGCCCCTATTCCCATTATTAACTGTGAGAAATGTGGTTCTGTCGCTGTTCCAGACGATCAGCTTCCTGTGCTTCTTCCTGATACAGATCAAATCAAACCAACTGGCGAATCGCCATTGAAATATGATGAGAAATTTTATCATACCAAGTGTCCTTCTTGTGGAGGTCAAGCGCTTCGCGAAACCGATACCATGGATACGTTTATGTGTTCATCTTGGTACTTTCTCAGATATGCTGACCCTAAAAATACAGAAAAGTTTGCTTCAATAGAATCTTTAAAAAAATGGCTTCCGGTTGATATGTATGTTGGTGGCATAGAGCATGTTACTATGCATCTTATTTATGCGAGATTTTTTACTAAATTTTTACGTGATGCCGGATATATTAATTTTAGCGAACCTTTTCCATCATTGAAAAACCAAGGAATTATACTTGGTCCGGACGGACAGAAGATGTCTAAATCCAAAGGAAATGTGGTTGATCCAGATGCATTGATTGCGGAATATGGAACCGATGTTGTGCGTCTTCATCTTTGTTTTATGGCGCAATATGATATCGGAGGTCCGTGGGATCCGAAGGGTATTAATGGATCCGTAAGGTTTGTAGAAAAAATATGGAACCTTTTTATATACCAGAAAGATTTGATTACTAAAGACGAGAAAATTCATGAAGTCATTCGTAACAAAACAATACAAAAAGTTACAGAAGATATTTCTCAATTTAAATTCAATACGGCTGTTTCATCATTAATGATATATATCAACGCCCTTAAAGATAAAGGATATACTGAAAAAGATCGTCGTACAGCACTGCTTCTCATAGCCACTTTTATTCCTCATATTGCTGAGGAGTTGTGGCAAGTATGTGGAGAGACTGGTTTAATTGTTAACGAAACATGGCCGGCCATGGAATCTTTTGTACACGAAGATGTACATGTGGTTGTTTCTATAAACGGAAAAAAGAAGATGGAGATAATCATTCCAAATGATACCGTGATAGACGAGAAATCCGCGTTGGTTATATTGAAAAACAATAAGGATTTATCAGAGTACTGCAAAGAGTATAAGAAGATGATTGTTGTTCCAAATAAGGTTATAAATATTGTTATATAAAACAAATCACTTTGTTTATTGAAAAAACTTGCAAAGTTTTTTATTTCGTGATATAAAATAAAAAAACAATCAAATAATTTAATAAATAACTTTTGACAGAAAGGGGGATCGTATAATGAGTTTTACTGCGAGTACGTTACAAATTCGTCCTGGGAAAGAGTTGTGCGCTATTTTTCAGATAGGCGTAATAACAGATTCCGGGTCGCATAAAATCTTTATGCAAAACATTCCTTTCGGTTTCTTGAAAAGAACTTTTGTTTATTCGGCAATACACAGAGACGATTCAGATTTCAACCTTTATATTACAAAAGAATCTGACTGGGTAAATCGAATCGGTTTTATTCCGTGGAATGAAGACTGTGGAATTGTTTTGGTGATTTCCGACGTTAAAAATCAAGTCTTTTTATTTGTAAGAAATCTAGACGTTGCTTGGAAATTACATACGGATTATATAAAAATTGCCACATATATCTCTAATTCTCTTGGATTAAACGAATATATTGTCGATATTGAAGGTATTATTACAACAAACGATGATGTATCTTTTAAAAAAGACAGAAAAAGCGTTTTTAAAACGAACGAAAAAGATGAATTTATTCCAACATTTCAAATAGTTTTAAAATCGAATATTCCGGTATCGTTGGTTAAAAATTTAATTATATCATCAACTTATCACTAATAATTCAATTAATTAAATTTTTGTTATCAAAAAAACCGTCTCGCAACACAGGACGGTTTTTTTTAATTATCTCTATTATTGATTATGCTTTTACGTATGCGACGAGTTTGCCAAACGCATCTGGGTGATTGGCAGCCATTTGTGATAGAACTTTTCTGTCTAGGATGATGTTTTTCTTTTTGAGTGCATTAATAAATACACTATACGTCATACCGTGTTCACGAACAGCAGCATTTAGTCGTACTGTAAACAATGAGCGCGAAGTGCGTTTTTTGAGCTTTCGTCCAACATACGCATTTTTACCCGCTTTTAAAATAGCCTGATGTCCCATCTTTATCGTGCTTTTGCGAGTACTCAAGTATCCCTTGGTGCGCTTTTGTAAATTTTTTCGGCGCTTAGCGTGCATCACGCCTCTTTTAACTCTTGGCATACAATATCAATTAAAATTCATTACTATTAGATAATCTTGTGTGCAGAATATGGCACACATGCGGCGATGTTTCTTTTTTGGGTCGCACTTACAATGCGATCCGATCGTTTGTTGCGTTTTTTCTTGCCGCCTTCATTTGCATTAAAATGGTCTTGTCCAGCCGAACGTTTTATAATTTTGCCGGTTCGGGTGATTCGTAGACGTTTCGCAACAGCCTTACTTGTTTTTAATTTTGGCATAATCATTTAATAACTTACTTGGTTCTGAGTAACATGCTAAATCTGAACGCTTGGCGTTCGAATGGTTGCTCGATTGAAAAACTAACCTTCTCTTTCTCCGAATTATTTATGATATCGAGCTTGTTCATAAATTTTTTAAACAACGGTTCGACAAGTGCCGTATGTTGTTTCTGGCGTCCAAACAGAGCGAGTTCGAGACGCACCTTATGTCCGGCGACTAGAAACTTATGCGCTGATCGGGCCTTGATTTCGAGATCGTGTTCCCCAATTATTAATGAAAAACGGACTATTTTGAGGTCGACTTTCTTGGTTTGTGCTTTCTGTTTCTTTTTCTTTTTATCCTCTTCGTATTTATATTTACCGTAATCCATGATTTTACACACTGGAGGATTTGCGTTTGGGGCAACCTCAATGAGGTCGCACTCTTCCGCTAAAGAACGATCAAGCGCTTCATTGATTGGCATGACGCCGAGCATTGTTCCTTCCACATCAATAACGCGCACTTCGCGCGCACGGATCGCTTCGTTGATACGCGCCTCCGGTTCTTTTTTGTGGAAGAAGCTGTTGTTCTTTCGAATACGTTTGTTTTTCTAGACTATTAAATTTCTATAACAATGGTGGAGGTGAGGGGAATTACGCCCCTGTCCATCAAACCCCAGCGAAGCATTCTACAAGTGTAGCAAGTTTTTAAATTTCTTCTGGATCGAAAACTTACAAAAACACCAGAAGGTTTTCGTGTTAAAATTATCGTAACAAAGTAAACACGAAATACTTTGCACGACTCTGATATTTTGACACCCGATGTTTGCTATCAGAGATCACAAACGCGGATGTGTAGGTGCGATTAGGCAGCTACAGGAGCAAACACTGCACTGGAGAAAGCATTTCGTAATGCAGCCAAAGCTACATTAAGACGCTCTTTCATCGCAGCAACAAGTGTTTTAGAATTTCGTCTTGCACTTAAAAGTGCTGCCGTTTTTTAACGAAAGGCAAAAACGTACTTGCTTGCAACGCTGTAAAAGTATTGGTGTCGAATATATAACACCCCCGTGATAGTGTATAGGCTTAAAGACGGATAGTCAAGCGCTTTTTCAGTGCCTGACGAATTGTTTTATCAATATCTTTTTTTCGCATTTCAGCGCGTTTATCTCTCGTTGTTTTTCCCTTTGCCAGAGCTATTTTCACCTTTACAAAGCCATTTTTTGCATACAAGGATAAAGGAATAAGAGTAAGCCCCTTCTCTTTTGCTTTTGAAGAAATACTCACAATCTCTTTTTTGTGCATAAGAAGTTTTCGTTCTCGAATAGGATCATATTTTTCTTTTTGGGCTGCATGAGCATATTGAGATATATGAGTGTTTTTTAGCCACAATTGACCGTTTTTCGCGCTAATATAAGCACCTTTCATTTGTATATGTCCTTGTTTCGCGCTTTTTACCTCGTTTCCTGTTAATACAATACCTGCCTCGTATTCTTCTACGAGTGAGTAAGATCTGCCAAATTCTTTGTTTGTAGCCAAAATCTTCATATTTTATACAAAGTTATTCAGATATTATCAACAGGGACAATTAAATTATAACACTAAATTAATTTAATTGTAAAGCCATTTTATTTTATATAAAACGGAATAATGGCTTATTGACAGTGTTTTTCCTATATTGACCTTATTTTGTAGATATGCTATTATGTACATGTAAGTTGAGTCTCGTACATAGCGTCCTGAAGTGTTATACACAACACAGCAGAACGCTATGGATGAGGAGAGAGAGTATATTTCTCGCAGGTAAAAATATCCCTTACATCTTTTTACACCCGCGATCTATATATGTCCTTGTTTCATAGTTTGGACTACAGCCTTGCTCGGATAACTCCGGTAAGGCTGTTTTCTTTGTTTTGAAAATTATGGAAATAAAAAAACAAAAAAGACCATTTATTTTGTAAATGATTTGTTTTGTGCGTTTGTTTGTAAAAACATTATTGAAATATAACTATGGTTCTTTTGGTCCATTTATTTTGAAAGTCTTTGTATGAGATATTGCTGTGCGGTCCGTGTGTATGTGGATCATGGACGAAGAAGTTATCATCATCATATCCGACAATTACAACAAGATGAGTGTCCGTCTCTTGTTGCAAGTATTCTGGTTTCATTGATGCTATAACAGGTATTTTTAATGAGATTATTCTTTTTATATCATTTATAGAGCCGTTTATTTTCGTATAAAAGATTGTTTGAAGAAGCATGCGAATGCTTTTTATAGACAAGGTTTCCAAAAATAATTTAAAAGCATAAGACACGATGACAGGAATGGAATATATATAAGAATAATTCATCCTATAACCGTAAAGTCCATTATTTTGTGCTATTGAAATAATTCCTTTGTGATCCCAAAGTTGTTTTTCGTTTAATATCTTATCTTTTTCAATAAATCGAGTTATATCATCGAAAATGAGTTTTATATTAAAATATTCTAATATCATACAAAGACACGCGAAACCACACCCTCTAGTTTTGTATATATTTTTTATTTTATCATCAAATTGAGATATGTATGGAACATTTAGTGTGTGCATGTGTATATTGTAACAATAATTATGACAAATCGTAATTTTTAGGAAAACATGTTTTACTTTTTGGCTAGAATACAATATTATTAACACATATGATATTTGATCAGATGGAAAAAGAAGTTAAAAAATCCATTAAAAAAGCCGTTAATTCGGTTTATGGAGTTTCGATTGAAGAAGATTCTATCGTTTTGGAGAGGCCAAAAGACGAGTCTTTCGGTGATTATGCCACCACGATTGCTCTTTCTATTTCAAAAGAAATGAAAAAATCTCCAATAATGATCGCAAATGAACTTGTTGAAAAATTACAGAAAGACATAGTCAAATACGGAGAAGTAAAAGCTGTTGCTCCAGGATTTATAAACATTACAATTTCCGAGTCTTGGTATGTTGATCAGCTCGATAATATTTTAAAACAAAAAGACTCATACGGGAAAAACAATTGGGGCAATGGGGAGAAGTGGGTGATTGAACATACATCACCGAACCCGAACAAGGCGATGCACCTTGGCCACCTTCGAAACAACGTAACCGGCATGGCGATTGCAAATATTTGGGAGTTTTCAGGAGTTTCTGTAGTGAGAGATTGCATTGATAACAACAGGGGTATCGCAATTGCGAAAATGATGTGGGGTTTCCTTGTTCTTGGTCATAAAGAAGAAAAAAACATTGCCGATATATCATATTGGTCAGAGCACAAGAATGAGTGGCATACTCCAGAATCTATGAAAATGTCTCCTGATAAGTTTGCTGAACGATTTTATATTCTTGCTGATGATGAGTTCAAAAAAAATGAATTAGTGGAAAAAGAAATAAGAGAGCTCGTTGTCGCATGGGAAAATGATGATAAACTCGTTCGTGAATTATGGGCACACATATTGAAATATTCTTATGAAGGGCAACAACTGACCCTTAATAGAATAGGAAACAAATGGGACAACGTATGGCACGAACATGAACACTATAAGGAAGGAAAAGATTTCGTAAAAAAAGGAGTTGAAAAGGGGTTTTTTACTATTTTGGAAGATGGTGCCGTTCTTACAAATCTCAGTGTATACGATCTTACTGATACTATATTACAGAAATCAGACGGAACATCATTATATATTACACAGGATATTGCGCTTACACATTTGAAAAAGAAAAAATATAAAGCCGATCGACTGTTTTGGGTGATCGGACCCGAGCAATCGCTTGCGATGAAACAAATGTTTGCGGTGTGTGATCAACTTGGTATAGCAAAATACGATTCACTTACACACATTCCTTATGGATATATGAGTTTAAAAGGGCAGGGTAAGATGAGTTCTCGCCTCGGAAATGTGGTATATATAGACGACCTGATCGATCTGGTTAAATTTGAAATTAAGAAAAAAATTGATCCTGAGAAATTTACTGACAATGAAATTGAAAAGATGGCAGAAACACTTGCTGTTGGAGCTGTAAAATACAGCATTCTCAAGGTTGGTCGCACAGTGGATACTTCATTTGATCTCGAAGAGTCGGTTAATCTTGAAGGGAACTCAGCGCTTTATCTCGAGTATACTTATGTGCGTACTCAGAGCGTTCTGAAAAATTCGGATGAAAAAATATCCAGTTTGATTGCTGTCGAGCCTTTTGTAAAAGAAGAAGCATCGCTTATACGACATATATGTAGATGGGAGGAGACGATACTGAATGCCGCTCAAGAGTATCATCCGCATGTTATGTGCGTATATCTTTTTGAGCTTGCTCAGAGATATAATGCTTTGTACAATGCTCACTCAATTTTAAAGGCAGATACAAATGAACAGAAAAAAACCAGATTAATTTTAACGGCAATTACCGGCAATATTATCAAGACCGGACTTGAAATTTTAGGAATAGATTCTGTCGAACGAATGTAGTTGTTAAATTCAAATAGAATATTAATTTAAACGTAAATCACCTTATTTTTTAGTGGTTTTTCGGCATATATTATGATATACTTATCAGCGTAATATTTAGTAATATGATTCGTATACTCTATCTTATTGTTATCGTTATTCTAGTTGTCGTTGGTGGTTGGTATTGCGTTGATCGTTATACTTCAATCACTTCGCTATCAAAAGAATATCAAGCCGTATTTCTAGATAATGGACAGGTTTATTTTGGCAAAATTACCAAACAAAAAGAACATACCATAAAACTAGAAAATATATATTATTTGCAGACGGAGAAAAAGAATTCTGATGAAACAACCAATGATAAAACAGGTGATTTGTCGTTAGTAAAACTCGGAAATGAGCTTCATGGGCCGGAAGATTATATGAATATAAACCGAGAGCACGTTTTATTTATTGAAGATTTAAGAGATGATTCAAAAGTTGTTACAGCGATTAGGAATTATCAAAAATAATTTTATGAACGAACAGAGAACACTTATTAGCAATCTCGAGCTTTGTGTTGGAAAGAAAGTTAATATAAAAGGTTGGGTGAATCGTATTCGCAAAGTCAGCGCGAAGCTTTTCTTTTTGGAGGTTAGGGATGTGACTGGGTTGGTACAGGTTGTTGTTGATATGAATAAGATAACAGATGAGTGTGTGGTTTTAATAAAATCTTTAAAAAATGAGTATTGTATATCTATTGAAGGAAGTGTTGCTCCGCGTGAGAAAGGACAAGAAAAAGAAGGAACAAATGGCAAAGTAGAGCTTTTACTCGATGCGATTACCGTGTATGCAGAATCAGATCTTCCTCCTTTTGAAATTAACACGGAAGAACGCCAAGCATCCGAGGAGCTACGTTTCACATATAGATATTTAGATCTAAGGCATGAAAGAGTTTTGAATGATATAAAACTGAGACATGAGTTTGTCCGCAGGACGAGAGAATATTTTTGGGACAAGGGTTTTTTTGAAATAGAAACACCTTTGTTGACCAGAGGAACGCCAGAAGGTGCTCGTGAGTTTATAGTACCTTCGCGTCAGCATCAGGGAAAATTTTACGTATTGCCACAGAGTCCGCAACAGTTCAAGCAACTTCTCATGGTTGGGGGCGTGGAAAAATACTTCCAATTTGCCAGATGTTTTCGAGACGAAGATCAACGCGGAGACAGACAACCGGAGTTTACACAAATGGACCTTGAAATGTCTTTTCCGACGGAAGAAGATATTATAACACTTATTGAGGACGCGTTGATTACAATAATAAAAAAAGTCTCTCCTCAAAAGAAAATTCAACAAATTCCTTTTCCTCGTATATCATATGATGAGTCTATTAAGAAATATGGCACGGACCATCCTGATATTCGTACAGACAAAAACGATCCCGATCTTCTTGCATTTTGTTGGGTTGTAGATTTTCCTTTTTTTGAAAAGACGGAAGACGGTGGGTGGACGTTTACTCACAATCCTTTTTCCGCTCCAAAACCTGAATATATGAATGATCTTTTGGAAAAGAAAAACATAGGATCGATTCGCGCGGCGCAATACGATGTTGTTTTGAATGGCTTTGAAATAGGAGGCGGATCAATTAGAAATCATTTGCCGAAGGCACTCCGTGCTGTTTTTGAAATTATGGGATTTACAGCCGATGAAATAGATTCTCAATTTGGGCACATGCTTAAAGCATTTTCATTTGGTGCGCCGCCACACGGCGGCATCGCTTGGGGAGTTGATCGTATTGTTGCGATTCTCGCGAATGAGCCGAATATTAGAGAGGTTATACCGTTTCCAAAGACGTCTGATGCTCGTGATCTCATGATGGATGCTCCAGGCCCTGTTTCGAAGAAGGCCTTGGATGAAGCTGGAATTATAAGCTCATTTTCGCAACCATTGTTTGATAAAATAATAAACGAACTTAAACGCAAAGGAATTCATTTTGAGTGTATTGAACACGCTCCAGTAGAGACATCAGAGGATGCCGCTCGTGTGTGCGGCGCACGGATGAATCAAGCAGCGAAATCAATTGTTGTGAAAAACAAAGAAAAATCACCAACATTCTATCTCGCTGTTATTCCTGGAGATGTGAAACTTGATTGGAATGCACTTGCTGATGTGTGTGGAGAAAAAGCAATGACGATGGCAACTCCGGAAGAGGTCGAGTCTGTGTCTGGTGTTCAAATCGGAGCCGTTCCTCCGTTTGGGCATTTATTTGTAAAGCCAATTAAGATGATCATAGACACATCTTATTCTACAGATGTAGTTTTCATGCAACCAGGAAGAAAGGACGCGACAATTTCCATGAAACTAGAAGATTTGAAAAAAGTGATACGTTTTGAGGAAGTGAAAATATCGAAATAAAAGGATTTAAATAATTGGATTTCATTGGAAAAAGAAAAAGCAGTGTATTTATACACTGCTTTACTTTTATGTGTTGATTGTTTTTTTAAATAAGGCTATATAGCCATTTTGCCACGATCATTAAGGCAATTGCTATAAATGATCCGATAAATAAACACACAGGACTCAAAACTTTTCTTTTGGTATCCTCGATCATTAATCGGGTTTCGGTTTCGATTTCTAATTTGTCTAGTACAGCGTTCATCTTTCTCTCCTTTTTGCCAAAAGTAATTTTTGTTTATTTTTTGATTCATTGATTACCAGTTTGGGATCTATATAGAATTCCTGTTTTATTTTTATTAACATATCAACAAGTTTTTTCTCGTATCCTTTTATCTTGTTATCATTGTTCCCAATATTTTGATAAGCGATTATGAATTGAGACGGCGATCTGAGTTGAAATATTAGATTTTCTTTTAAGAAATAAGCGTTTTCTAAATTTCTTTCTTTTGCGAGATCAATATTTACCATGATATCAGACACTAGACCCACAACAGTTGCGAAACTTGGAGCAGGCCGTACATTTTGATGCCCGTTGTTTTTCACTAGATAAGAATACAACTCATCAAGAGATTTGTTTATTTTTTCAAAGTGAACATAAGACGATCTTTCGTTTAGCTCTTTAATAGTGTTGAAGTTTTTCTCTAGAACAAGAAGTTCCTCTTGTGAAAAAAACACAACAGAAGAATTTTCTGGTTGATCAATTGTGATATACGCCAAAACAATGATAACAAACAAAAACATAAGTTTTTGTATTATGTCTCTTCTTTTTTCATGAAATATACCAGAATTTCTAAGTGGCTTTCTTTTAAAACTAATTGTTTCCATTTCCGTGTCTCCGTGTATGTTTTTTGTTGTTTTTTATTGAGAATACTTTACCATATTAATAGAAAAAGTCAAGCTCGATGTAAATTTAAATATAATATTCAAAAAGCGCGTATATACGCGCTTTAATTAAAAATCTGTTTAATCTCCTTCAAATAATGACAATGAGACAATTTTTGATATCATATCATCGATTGTATCCACAATATCATATTGTTTTTGCTCCGTTGCTTTTTCTTTTATTTCTTTTATAAACTCCGTTTTTTTGTGATCATCTATGATTTTTGATTTGAGCATGTGTTCAATTATGTTTAAAACCTCAGTTATAGAAAGATTCGAATAATCAATTATACACTGATCAAAAAAATGTATTTTATCGTCAACACTCGGCTCCTTTTTTATTATATCATGAACATCGAGAAAGATTTCTAGGTCGTGTTCTTGAATTGCGCGGTCTATTATCTTTTCAATTAATATTTTTTCTTTTTCAGTTGAAATGAAAACTTCTCTTATGTGCTCGTTGTTTTTGTAAAAGATAAATGATTCTTTGCATATTCCCATTTTGATGCAAAATATGAACACTGATAGCATTTCGTCTACAATATTTTCTGGATTGTTTTTGTTTGCTTTAACAAAATTATCCAGCGTTATAAACGCAGTGTCGTAATTTCCTTTGAGAATCAATTCTCGAATAATACTCCAAACAGGATTTGTTTCTGGTTTGGCTGTTTTTTTAATAACTTTTTTTTGGTGTGTTTTTTTTCTACGAAGTCCTTTTAATACTTGTTTGATTCTTTTTGTCATTTTTTCTCCTTCCCCTGCTAGATGTGATAGCTTTTTGGTTGTTTTTTCCTTTGTATGCTATTACTTTTTTATTCACTTGTCAAATCTAATTAAAAATTGTATATTTAAAAGAAAAAATAAACAAATTAGTCAAAGACTGGCCGGTCTTTGTCGAAACAAGGAGGTTTGTTATGAAAAACCAAACAAAAATAGGCTCATCTTCAAATGAAATTGTAACGCCTTATTTTGATCATTGTTGTGAGCTGATTATAGAGCATCTTACAACTAGTAACGAAAGAGCCTTCTCTTTTTTATTATCTGATCCTGAAGAGGACGATGATTATGTAACAATACTCACTCATTTTTATCTTCAATTAATGGTTTTGTTGAATATATTTGGAGGTCATTTTAAAAAACAATCTTCTGAGACTTTTTCGATTCTTCTTGTAGAAAAAGACATAAGAACAAAAGCCGAGAAAGCTCTTCATTGTATAAAACAAAATAATGATGTTGTTTCAGAAATTATTTTATTGAAATTAACATTTAGGGAGTTTCAAAAAACAATTGTAAGACGAACACTAATCAATAACAACATGTTTGTTCCAGACGAGTTTCAATTTAGTGTTAAAAAGGCATTTTTTGACAGTATCTCTTAAAAATAAAAAAGCATTGATTATTAAATCAATGCTCTTGTTTTTTCGGGAAAAGAGCTTCTTTTCTTCTTTTCCATACGGTTTTTTTTAATGATCTTATTTTAGATCTGACTTCTTCTATTTTATTTTTTATATTTTCTGGAATTGGTTCCGCTATTTTTTCGTGAGCGGCTCTGATTTCAAGTTGTCCCCACTCTCGAATGAGGTTCTCGTATTTTTGCACTTCCTCATCAGTCCATTTCCATGATGTATAAACATTTTTAATATATCCACACACAGAAAGGAATTTCATTACCGTATTTTTAATATAATAAATCATATTAAACTCCCTTGTTATTTTTTTGTGGTTTCAATAAAAAGCACTCATAACGTTTTATATCTTTTTCTGTCCATGGCCACAGCTGTGCAAGAGCGTCAAAGTAGTTTCGTATCCAAAGGAAAAATGATGATATATTTTTAATGAAACTCGTCATAAACAGCTCCTTCCGTCTTGTTTATTAGTGTTTTTTATTGTTTTTTGTGTTAAAAATACAAATAAAATCATAAATTGTCAAATTGTTTGATAAAAAACAGCTAAAGAGGCGTTGAAATTATAGTAATTTCTGCTAAAATAAAACGCGTTATGGCTCATATAGTTACAATTAATGATTTTTCAGGTCCGCTAGATCTTCTGCTCCAGCTTGTTGTTGAAAAAAAGAAAGATATAACAGAGATATCACTTGCAGAGGTAACCGATAAGTATCTCGCATATATCACACAAGAAGGAGATCGTATTGATCCCGCAGATATTGCGGATTTTTTGCTTGTTGCTTCGCGTCTTTTATATATAAAATCAAGAATTCTAATGCCACATCTTTTGGTTGATGAGGATGAAGACGAAACAAATCTTGTGGACCAGCTTCGTTTGTATAAAGAGTTTTCCGGGGCGGCGCGCAAAATTAATAAGATTTATAGTAGTGGGGCAGTAGTTTGTCCAAACGATGTACCACCACACGTCATTGAGACGAAGTTTCGACCTGCTGATAATTTGAATCAGTCGGCCCTTTCAAATGCTTTGGTGCGGCTTATAGACACACTTCGTCCGATTATAAAGATTCCAAAGGCATTGATTGAAAAAACAATTACACTTCATCAAAAAATTACAGCATTGAAAGAGCTCTTGTCACAGCAGATGAAGTTATCCTTTCATTCGCATGTTGCAATGGGAGATGTTCGTGACAAGGTAATTAGTTTTATTGCTGTGCTCGAATTGGTAAAACAGCAGATCGTTCATGTCGAACAACATGGATTATTTGCAGATATTATTATTACTCGTAGAGATTAAATTATTTTATGAATTATAATGAACAGCTCGAAAACGATCACGAAGTAAATATTGTTCATGATGAGCAAAAACAGAAAGAATTATCAATACAAGCCAAAATTGAAGCTCTGCTCGTGGTACACAGTAGACCATTATCAGTTCGTCAGATTGTGACGGCTCTCGGATCTTCTGAAGAAGATGTGCGCGCCGCCCTCGATGATGTTATTAGGAGATTTAATACACATGAATCAGGTATTTCAATCATGTTTCATGATAACAAGGTTCAGTTAGTTACGGCTTCGTCTTGCGCCGAATTTGTTAAGGAGTTTGTTGAAGAAGATCACTCAGGACCATTAACACGAGCGCAACTCGAAACCCTTTCAATTATTGCGTATAGAGGGCCCGTTTCTCGCGCAGAGATCGAACAAATTCGTGGAGTGAATTGTTCTATAATACTTCGTAATATGTTAATCAGAGGATTTGTCACTGAGAAAAATAACGAATCAAGCCCAGTGTCATTATATGAAATTACAGCGGATTTTCTACAGCATCTCGGACTTACTTCAAAAAACCAGCTTCCTGATTATGATAGACTTTCTGTTGATGATCTTCTTAATACACTTATTAAAAAAGCCAACGAAACACAAACGGATGACGATGCTGGACAGGAGGGGGATATTAGTTTGTCTAATATAGAAAAAACAGAAATTGTTTCAGACATTTCAGACAATATTGGCGCAGAAGAAACAAAAGACCATGTTGATGAAGACACTGTAATAAATGATGAAAATAAATAATTTTTCACTCCAATTTAAACGAGTAATATGCTTTTTTCCATTATTATTAACGTATTTCTGATTTTGTATCCGTCGGATATAAATAATTCATTTGATCGAATCGTCTCAATTGACGCCGATTTTTTTGATGTTTCAGGAACAATAGAACATGCGCAAGTTGTTCATGAACACCTTCCTCGTAGAATAGATTGGAACTCGTACGGAATTTTGACTACGGCACCAAGCGCGCTCGTTGTTGATAAGCGAACAGGGACTCTTTTGTGGTCAAAAAACCCGGATGAAAAAAGACCAATAGCAAGTATCACCAAGCTTATGGCAACTCTTGTTTTTCTTGATTCAAAAATTCCTTTTGATATGAAAACAATATATACAAAAGAGGATGAGGCGGATGATGAAAATAAATTTAAAAATTTTTATGTAGGAGAAGAGTTAACGGTGGAAGATGTTTTTTATTTAGCGCTTCTTCCTTCTGATAATAATGCAATAAACATACTTATACGTTTATCTGGCATGAGTAAAGAAAAATTTGTACAAACAATGAACGAAAAGGCGGTATCTTTCGGTATGTTGAACACTAGATTTGTCGATCCGGCAGGACTTAGTGACGAAAGCATATCAACCGCGAAAGATGTCGCACTTTTAGCGATGAAGGCATTTTCTATTCCTGAAATTCAAGAAGCGACGACTACATCTGATCATACTATAACGATTCTTAATGATCCGAAAAACAATAAAAAGACAAGAAGAATATATAATACAAATCTTCTTCTGTCTTCTTTTTTGGATGTCGTTGGTGGAAAAACAGGACACACCGAAAAAGCGGGGTATTGTCTCGTATCTTCTTTATCAGTATCGGAAGATCCGATTGATGGGGTCATTATTGTTGTTCTTGGAGCAAAAGACACAGAGAATAGATTTATGGAAGTGAAGGGACTCGGAGAATGGGTAACTAGAACATATTCATGGAAATATGATTGAACAATTTTTTGGTACAACCAACATATATTCAAAGATATTAACAATTCTTTTATCAATGGTTCCGATAACAGAGGTGCGTGGATCGGTGCCTTTTGCTATGAAAGCGTTTAATATGCCATATATAGAAGCTATCTTTTGGTCGCTTATAGGAACATCGATCATTTGTTTTTTGCTTCTAGAATTTCTTGATATTATAAATAAGCATATTTCCCGAATACATTTTTTATACAAAATATGGGAACGATATATTCTTCGTTTAAGAGAAAAAAACAAGCACCTTGTTGAAAGATATGGGAAATGGGCACTTTTCGTTTTTGTTGCGATTCCTATACCCGGAACAGGAATATGGTCAGGAACAATACTTGCTTGGATATTTGGAATTGAAAAGAGGACCGCTTTTTTATATGGTATGCTCGGTATACTTGTATCTGCTATAATTATGGTGTTTTTGACATACGGAGCATCATGGCTTATCGCTATAGTATTATAAAACAAACTCATGAAAAAAATTATTGCATTGAATTGGAAGATGTATCTTACAGGAAAAGCTGTTCAGGAGCTTTCTGCTAAAATTGATGAAGAGGTTTCTCATAAAGAAAAGGAACTCTTTGAGGTAATTATATTTCCATCTCTTGCTCATTATGCATATATAGTGCCACCAGAGGCGATATTGCTTGGCGGACAGTATGTTTCTATACACGAAGAAGGGGCTCACACAGGGCAGTCTTCTGCGCGTGATCTAAAAGAACTAGGATGCACTCATGTTCTTGTTGGACATAGTGAAACACGAGCAGAACTAGGGGATACTGAAGAAAAAATAGTTAAAAAAATGCGCAGAGTCATAGAGGCTGGTATGATTCCGATATTGTGTGTTGGTGAAACAGAGGCCGAAAGAAAAGAAAACAAAACAACAGAAGTATTAGGCAATCAGCTTTCGATGGCAATGTTTGGAATCGACCCGAATTGTTTAGTAATTATTGCATATGAACCAGTCTGGTCTATTGGAACAGGACGCAATTGTCCAGCCGAAGAAGCTGCGAGAGCCATTGTCTATATCAAAGAAAAAATGAAAGAGTTGGGATTTACCAAATATATTTATGTGTTGTATGGTGGCTCAATAACATCAACTATAGCAAGCGATTATATTCGTAATGATGAAATTGATGGACTTCTTATAGGGAAGGCTGGTACATCCTTCGATGAAGTAAAAAATATCATGAGTATGATACAATAATACAATTATGATCTATATATTGAGTATTGGTGGTATAAGTATAGCGATAATTTTATATATAATTATTCGTCATTATCGTGATATTACGTGTATACAACCAGAAACTATAGCAGAATATCAGGACAAACGAACGAAGACGCAATTGCTTGATGATCGTTTTTTTAGAAAAATAAACTTATTTTTTGGTCTTATTGTTTTCGTTTTTCAGCCGATTAAAAAAATATTTAACACACTATATCGTTCCATAGAAAACAAATCAAAAGAGTTAGAGTCATCATATCAAGAGCATCTTAAATCACTTAGACCAGTCGATAAGAAAAAAGAAGATACTGAGATTAAGCTATTGCTTCTTGACGCAAAGGATTGTGTACAAGGAGGGAAGTTTGTTGATGCTGAAAAAAAATATCTCGAGATTTTACAACTCGATCATTATAATATTGAAGCATATAAGTCTCTCGGAGATTTGTATTTCGAACAAAAACAGTATGAACAAGCAAAAGAGACGTACGAACATATTCTGAAACTCGATAAGAAGGATGACCTAATTTATCATTATCTAGGTATGATTGCTCTTGAAAGAGGAGATCTTTCTGAGGCAGAAAAAGACTTCACTCAGTCAATTGTTCTTGATAATCAGAAGGCGATATATCATTTGGATCTTGGTAAGACTTTTTTACAACTTGGTGATACGATTCGTGCAAAAGAGCAGTTTCAATTGGCCGTGACACTAGAACCCTCAAATCCTAGAAATCTCGATACACTTCTTTCATTAGCTATTGATATTGGTGATGTAGAGTGTGCAAAAGAAACATATAAAACACTAAAAGAAGTTAACCCGGATAATGGTAAGCTCGCTGAATTTAAAGAAAAAATTAAAGCAATCTCTTAAAAATAAGTGAAAAAACGCTTTACATGTTAAGGAAATAACTGTACACTACGTCGTGTGTTTTTCCGGGTCGCGTGCGAAGTGCCGTCGTAGCTCAGTTGGTAGAGCGTTTCCATGGTAAGGAAAAGGTCACCGGTTCGATTCCGGTCGATGGCTCCACGCACGCGACCCGGAGATAAAAATTGCTCTTTTTTACAATGAAAAACACGGGTGGATACCGAAGCGGTCAAACGGGACAGACTGTAAATCTGTTGGCATTGCCTTCGAAGGTTCGAATCCTTCTCCACCCACCATTCGATCGTCGCTTCGCTCCTCACTCATGGCGGAGCCATTCTTCTCTTTTTAGATTTTGAATATGACACAGTATTTATATTCTTTACTCCTTTGTTTTTTAAAATAAAGCGCTGATTTCTGATTATATATAATTATATTTTTCAAATTTACGGCATGTGGGGCCGTTTTTTTATAAAGCGAAAGAACCATTTATTTATAAAATTATACTAAATTTTTTATTTTGATAAACTAGGTTTGAATGATAAGTGTTTTATTTTAATGAAAAAGCCATTCTGTATTATCAGAACGGCTTTTAGAATTATCTTTAATAACGAATTGTTTTCAATTTTCCGGTTACGAGATCCTTGACGGTATTACCGTGCAATCTCCAAAGAGTACCGGAAACAAAAAATTTATTAGGGTCTTTATGTGCGAAAAGACGGAATGATTTTCCGGTTGGAATTGATAAATTACAAATTTCTTGTTTTGGAAACTCTTGAGAAAATCTTGTTGTTTCCATTGCATTGTAAATTTCGTATCCAACAAAATCATTTCTTTTTTTCGAAGAAAAACAACTTACAACACATTCTTTTTCTTTTTGGTTGCCGTCCACAACTATTACTGAGAACTTGTTTTTCAGTAATTCTGGCACGATCAAGGACAGTGTTTCTTCTGGTTTGTGGTTCGTGATTGTTATAAGAATGTCGTTTTCCCCGCACTCTTCAAAAAAAATGTTATTTTCGCCAAAAAATTCTTGTAATTTGATCAGCTCCTTTGCTGGTGTTGGTGTTTGTGAGTCTTGTTTTTTAATGGATCTTAGTTCGGTGCCCGCGGATGTCATAAGAGCTTTCTCCTTTTTCGTTTTTTGTTTGTTTTTTTAGTGTTTTTCCTTTTTTGTCAATTTGACAAAATGCCTTTTGACCTCATTATTTAACAGCAAAAATATAGAAATGTCAATGTATTTTTTATTTATATTTATTTTAATAATTATTTTGAAAATAAAAGATATAAATAAGCCATTTTTTAATAAAGAAAGAATCAGTCATGTGAAAATAGTGGTTTTTCAGCCTGTTTCCATATTGATTTATTATATATTTTTGTATATACTTTTCCTGTACTTTTAAGCCATTTTAGCTCAGTTGGTAGAGCAACGGTTTTGTAAACCGTCGGTCGTCGGTTCAAGTCCGACAAATGGCTCCACTTACTTTTTTATATGCCTAAGTACGCGTATATAAACAATTATGTCACAAGATTCATTAATTAAGTTGGAGTGCACTGAGTGCAAAAGAATCAACGCGCACACTCGCAAAAACAAAAAAACTTTCAAGGATCGTATGGAGATGAAGAAGCATTGCAAGTTCTGCAAAAAACATACGAATCATAAAGAAAGTAAATAACCTTTTTGTTTAAAAACTTATCGAGTGCGGTAAGTTTTTGATTTTTCTGAAAAAGTTATATACTTTCCATTGGTCGTGCTCGTGGGGGTATGGTGCAATGGTAGCACTAGGGTCTCCAAAACCCTCGATGTAGGTTCGATTCCTACTGCCCCTGCCACGTCACTCGTGAACGACGCGACCTGTCATCAGCTGAGATGTTAGTGTTACTGAGAAATCTCGTTTCAGTGTGTCAAGAAAATACCTGCAATGGTGTTTTTTTGTTTAATAAATTAGTGTTATAATTATAACATTATAGATATTAAACTATATAGACATGGATAAAAAACAAACACTGCTAAAATTAAAAGAAAAAATAGAATTATTTAATAATAATTACATCAGATATAGGAGCAATCAATATGATGAGTCAAACACAAGGGTTGATTTTATTGATCCTTTTTTTGAGTTTTTGGGTTGGGATGTAAGAAACTTGAGCGGTTATTCTGAGGACTATAGGGATGTAGTAAGAGAAGACAAGGTTTCTATTGAAGGTAAAACAAAAGCTCCTGATTATAGTTTTCGTATTGGTGGAATGAGAAAATTTTTTGTTGAAGCAAAAAAACCAAGTGTTAATTTAAAAGATGATATAAGTCCAGCATATCAATTAAGAAGATACGCCTATACTGCAAAATTACCATTATCAATTTTAACTGATTTTGAGGAATTTGCCGTTTATGATACAAGAACAAAACCAAATATAAAAGATAATTCTTCTGTTGCAAGAATTTTTTATTGTAAATTTGATGAATATGAAAAGAATTTTGATTTTATATATGATACGTTTTCAAAAGAAGCAATACTAAAAGGAAGTTTTGATAAGTATATTCAAGAGAATAAAAATAAAAAAGGTACTTCTGAAGTAGATAAAGAAATACTATCTTTAATAGAAAACTGGAGAAACGAACTCGCAAAAAATATAGCAATTAAAAATCAAAGCTTAGATGTTTTTAATCTTAATCATGCTGTATCAAAAATAATAGACAGAATCATATTTTTGAGAATAGTTGAAGAAAGGGGGATGGAAGATTATGGAACACTACAAAATCTTCTAAGTCAAAAGAATATTTATAATATTTTAAATAAAATTTTTGTACAAGCAAATAAAAAATATAATTCAGGATTATTCAAAATTGAAAAATGGATAGAAGATTTAATAGTCGATGATAAAATTTTTATTGATATTATAAAATCATTATATTATCCAATTTGTCCTTATGAATTTTCAGTTTTACCAGTTGAAATATTAGGAAGTATTTACGAACAATTTTTGGGTAAAATAATACGACTTACAAGCTCTCATCAAGCAAAAATAGAAGAAAAACCAGAAGTAAAAAAAGCAGGTGGCGTGTATTATACTCCACAATATATAGTAAATTATATTGTAGAAAATACTGTTGGCGAAATTATAAAAGACAAAACTCCTGAAAAAATAAAAGATATAAAAATAATTGATCCAGCGTGTGGTTCCGGAAGTTTTTTGCTTGGAGCTTATGATTATTTATTAAAATATCATTTAAATTATTATACAAAAAACAATGCATCAATAAAAAGTGCTATAAAAGAAAATAGAATTTATCTCGTATCTGAAGAAACATATAAACTTACAATAAAAGAAAAAAGAGAAATTTTAATAAATAATATTTATGGTGTTGACATTGATGAACAAGCGACAGAAGTTTCAAAATTATCCTTGTCTTTGAAATTAATTGAAGGTGAGGCGGAAGAAAGCGCAGGACGACTTTTGAGTAAATATAATCAAGAAACGCTATTGCCAGATTATTCAAAAAATATAAAATGTGGCAATTCTCTTATTGGTCCAGATTTTTATAATAATAAACTTATTCAAGATGATGAGGAAATAAGGAAAATAAATGCATTTGATTGGCAAAAAGAATTTAAAGAAATATTTGATAATGGTGGATTTGATGTTGTAATAGGAAATCCTCCATATGTAGATTCAGAAGAAATGGTTAAAAGTAATAAAGAAACAAGAGATTATTGTTCTAAAAATTATGAAGTTGCTCATGGCAATTGGGACATGTATTGTGTGTTTTCAGAAAAAGGAATCAACGTATTAAATAATAGTGGGTTTTTTTCATTTATTATTCCTAATAAATTTTTATCTGCACCATATGGGGTGTATTTGAGAAAGTTTTTTTCTCGGTATTATATTAAAAGTCTTTGTGATTATTCGTCTGTAGATGTTTTTTTTGCTAATAATAAAAAAGTAAATGTTTATCCAATTGTTATAGTCGTAAAAAAGACAAGAAATGAAAATAAAAATAGTCTATATATTAAAATGGGGCAAGACAATGGTGTTGTAGACCTGGAATATAAAAAGAATTTTAAATTAAAAGTAGAAGAAGTTAATTGGGCGTCTAGTTTTGATTCTGCAGAAGATATTATTAATAAAATAAAAGATAGATCTATTAAAATATCGGATATGTTTATAGTTGAAAATTCAGCATCTGTATCTGAAGCCTATGAGATAAAAAAATTTATTTTAAATAAAGAAAATAATATTTCTCAGGATAGTTTTTTCAAATTTGTTAATACTGGAACAATTGATAGATACCTTTTTCTTTGGGATAAGTTTTCAACTACATACATAAAGGATCAATATCTTGCACCAATAATTTTAAAATCTGATATAGAAGAACATTTTCCAAAAAGATTAAAATCAATAACTAGTCATAAAATAATATTAGCAGGAATGGTAAAAGACATTGAGGCCGCTTATGATTGTGGTGAAATTATTCCTGGAAAATCTACCACCATAATAATGAATGATGATAATAATAATTTAAAATTTTTATTAGGTTTATTGAATTCAAAACTATTTTCTTTTGTTTATAAGGCTATAAATAAATATTCTGCTATGGCGGGAGGGTATTTAAATATAAATAAAAATAAAATAAAGGACTTTATTTTTCCTAAAACTGACAATAAAAAAACAGAAGACAAGATTATTGAGTTAGTGAATCAAATGTTAGAAGTACAGAAAAAATACCACGAAGCTATTTCAGAAAATGATAAAAAATTATATAAGCAAAAAATAGACATTATTGATAATCAAATAAATAAACTAGTTTATGAATTGTATGGACTCACAGAAGAAGAAATTAAGATAATAGAGGGATGAAAAAACATATCACGAATTAAAGCCGTGTGCATCGGATACCGAAGATAATATTTGATATAAGCATTATTTATTGATTTTGCTTTATTAAGGATATAATATGATAGTATATTAAGTTATATAGGGTTATATTAAAAGTTCTTGTATTTTAAAAATAACAATATTTAATATAAGAACTTTTAATATAATTTATTATGTATATATTTTATTATGAAAAAAATAAATCCAAATAACAATATTTTTAATATATTTCCTAGGTTTTTTTGGAAATTAATGAATAAAAGAATTCAGACTTTCTATTATTTGGATACAAATATGTTTATTTTAAAGAAGAAAGATTATGTCCAAGAGGAGAGGTTTATAAAGAAGAAATTATCTAGATTTAGAAACAAGAGAATAATTATTTCTAATATAGTTCAGAACGAGATAAACAAATATACTTATAGAAATGATTATGTTCAGTTTTTTAAAACAAATTATCAGACAACATCTTTTGAGCAAATAAGATCTTTAAATCCCAATGTATGTCCCGCGTACTTTAATTTTCTACAATCAATGTTAAATCCGGCAAATATTGCAAGCCCAGCTTTTTTTAAAGAAAGATATTTGTCTTTTAAATATCATAACTCTAATCCCAATAAAGAAGATGAGGATTTTCTCCATAGAATAATATCACAAAAATTTAACAGATCAAAAAACAATACAAAAAATGTTTTTGGAGAAAACAAAAATGATTTTGAAAGAATTGTTGACGATATAGGTATTAAATATTATCAAAAAAAGAGCGATGCTTTTAAAAAAAATAATATTAAAAACTATTTAAATGATATAAAAGTTTTGAGTGAAGGAATTTTATTTTGTTTAATACATAAGGTTAATATTGTCTTTTGCACAGCCGATGGAGATATGATAATTCATTTATTGAATTGGATTGATTCGATGGCTCATCATATAACGCTTAAAAAAATAATTATTACTAATTTAGGAGAAGATGGTATAAATAGAATTTGGTCTGGAAAAGAATGTGTTACATATAAAATTTTTTTTAAAGAATATTATGATTTAGAGAACGAAATCAGAGCAGATATATTGAACAGAGATTGGAAAAAAGATGGCCATATTTTTGATTTGCTTTATTGGGATCAAAAATCTAATAAATTTATTAAAATTATTAAATTAAATTTTAATGAAATAACAACCAGGTTGTTATTGGATACACACGGATCGTTTTCTTGTCCATATGCGCAAAATAATTTATGTGGTAATTTTTTTAATTACAGATTTGTTTGGCCACCAAAAAAAGAAGAAAATGACCCTAAAATTGAAATCGAGGTTTTTCCAAAACGCTATAGAAATACTATAATTAAAATAAAAAAAGAAAAAAAACACACACGAGATTGTTTGTATGCTAATAATAATAAAAACTGCAATTTTTCTTTTTTATCTTCTTTTTGGCCTTCTGAATAATCAATAATAAAAAAATGTGTAAAATTTTTAAGATAATCATAATTATGAGAAGATGATAATATGGTAAAATGTTTTTGATTTTTTATGATTGATTATAAATCAAAAATATATTTTAATATATTAATTACAATAATTTTGTAACCTAATATCATGGCAAAACACATAAAATTTATAACCGGCTTCATGGTACTTTTTATACTTTTCAGTTTTGTTGGATTTGCTTCGGCTCATCCAGGAAGAACTAATAAATATGGTTGTCATACATGCAAAACAAATTGTAAACACTGGGGGTTTAAGTATGGGCAATATCATTGTCATAGCAAAAGGTAATTAAGACATAAAAATTGTCGTGCCAAATCAATTTTTCTGATTTATATGCTATAATATATGCATGTGATTTAATTTATGATAAAAACAATTCTTATTATAGGAGGAGGAGAGATTGGAACTGCCATAGATCACGTGCTTCACTCAAAGAAAGAGTGTACTGGTGGTGGTTGTTCAATTACAATATATGATCATGATCCAGTAAAAACACGTACAGACAGACCATTTGAAGAATTATTAAAAGAAGCTGATTGTATATTTTTCTGTGTTCCTTCTTGGGCTTTGAGGTCAGCATTAACATTAAGTATTCCTCATATAAAGAAAGGAGCAATAATAGTGTCTTTATCAAAAGGAGTTGAAGAATCAACACATATGTTTTCCGATGATATATTAGACGAAGTTGTTTCTTCAAAAAACCAATATGCTCTTTTAAGCGGACCAATGCTTGCTGAGGAATTAATGCAGGATATGAGAGGATATGCTGTTGTCGCGACACACGATAGGAAAGTATATCACGAACTTGAAGAGTTGTTTTCAAACACAAAGCTTATGGTTTCATATTCCTCACATGTTCACGCTGTGGCACTGGCCGGTGTTCTTAAAAATATTTATTCTGTTGGACTCGGGATCGCAGAGGGGCTTTCTGTAAGTGGAAACACAAAAGGAGCCTTGGTCAGTTCTTGTATACATGAAATGGTTAATTTGTCCGATGAGATTGTTGATGGTGCGAGCGAGATATTCGGTGTAGCGGGTCTCGGTGATTTCATAGCAACAGGATTTAGTCCTTATTCGAGAAACAGACAAATAGGAGACGAGTTTGTGAAAAAAGGTAAGTGTTCTGTAAAAGGAGAGGGGTTGGTCTCTATTTCATCCGTTCGTTTACTTATTGAGAAATCCATTGATAAGTATCCTGTGCTTAGGATGATAAACGCCGTTGTTGTTGATGGGGTTAAAGCAGAAGATGCATTTAAGCAATATATATAATTTATATTGTATGGAGAAACCCAAACACATACTCATTCTTGATGTTGGTACGACAAATATCAAGGCTTTTGTGTTTGATATGGCAGAAACCATATGTGGAAGATCCCAGTTTTTAATGGAAACAAAACTCGTTGGAAATGATATACGAGAACAAGATCCACTTCTAATTATCACAGCATCAAAAAAAGTTATTCGAGAAGCTGTCGAAGCAGCTGGAATTACCACTTCTGATATTGTTGGAATGGGAATTACAACACAAAGAGAGACGGTTGTTGCGTGGGATAAGCATACAGGAAAACCATTTTATCCTGCGATTCTCTGGAAAGATACTCGTACGAAAGATTTTTGTGATGAGTATGCTCGAAATCATACGGCGCGCGTCAGTGAGAAGACGGGGCTTCCGATTATCCCATATTTTTCCGCGTCAAAAATGAACTGGATATTATCCAACGTTCCTGACGCGCGCCGTGCCATGGAAAATGATTCATTACAAATAGGAACCGTTGATACATGGATAGCGTGGAATATGTGTGATGGTCATCCATATGTGACGGATTATACTAATGCAAGTCGAACACTTCTTTTCAATATTCATGCGTGTGATTGGGATGATGAACTGTGTAATATATTTGGAATACAAAAAAAAGTTTTATCTAAACCAGTACCGTGCTCAGGTCCATTCGGGACGATAAGTAAAGAAATTCTTGGCGCATCGATTCCTCTGATAGCTATATGTGGAGATCAGCAAGCGAGTTTATATGCCGCTGGAAAAGAAATTGGAACAACGAAGGTAACATATGGAACAGGCACGTTCATTATGGAAATTATCGGAGATAAGTTTCATCTTCATGAACCGTTTTTAACTACACTTACAGCCCATCCTTTTGAAAAACCTTTTTATGCCTTGGAATTCGCAATTCACAAAGGAGCGGCTGAGATAAACTCTGTTAGTTCTGATGAAAAAGCTTTGTTTGAAATGAAAAGTTTATTATACAAATCAGCAAGAGAATACTTAGATAAACTTCCTTATCAAATAACCAAACTAGTTGTTGATGGAGGAATATCAGCCGATCATATGATTACAGAGCTTCATCGAGAAAAAGCCTCATATCCTGTTCGAGAACACGAGGTATATGATGGTACAGCACTCGGAATGTGTCGCATGGTGCGTGATATTTTGATATAAGTATTTTTAAAATGGTTTTTTCTTGCTCAAAAAAGGGATTTTTGAAATAAACTTATTGTTTCATTAAATAAAAAAAAAGTTATCCACAATAGTAGAAATGGCTGGTTACAGCTATTATTGTACAACATAGTTGTCTTTCTTTCACAAATGTGTTATCATTATATTGAACCTACTCCAAAGGAGAGGGGTTCTATACCCGCTAATTATTGTTCCTTGAAACATAAAATTACGAATAGATTAATGGTGTAAAACGCCGTTTAATTCTTTTTCGTATGTGGGTATATTAAAATCCTGTTAACAAACCCATATGCCAGGATATCTCGGTGCACGAGTGTTTGTCGTAAAAAGACGTCGCTCGCGCAAACAAAAGGCATTATGCGCAATTAATATGTGTTCGTTACAGAGTGGGGCGGTGGAAAAATCCACACGATCTCGTACTCGTACGAATTCTCGAATATGCGCATGCCTAATTCTAGTTGGGATAACTGGTCTGATATTGATTGTGTGATGTGCGGAGTAAGGTGAATGAATGAACACTTCCATGCATTGTGTTCATACGTTCTTGCACTGTGTTGCTATGATGTGTCTCGGACTACTCATAGTTTATATCAGGCCATTGTTCCGCGCTTGTATAGCTCTTTTAATTTATAATGATCGCGTTTTCTCAGGAGAAATCCTTGATTATTAATGAGTAACGACTCACGCGATATGTTATATGATGAACATCGGGTTGTATCATCATGTAATTGCAAAAACGTTCCGCCAAATGCGGAGCGTTTTTGTTTTTTTATAAAAATTTGATCAATAGCCTTATTCTATACAACAATCAATAATTTTCTTAACAAGCGCGCCTAGTTTTTTTGTAATTCCTTGCGGATTTTCGTTATTTTCTGAGAGTACCGTGTCGTTTTCCTTGTTTTTTTCGGCGAATAGTTCATCGTCTTGTATTTTTTTGATACCTTTTGTATCGATTATCTTGAGTGCCATGCCCCAAAACAAAGAATAAAGATTGAATGCTTTTTCGAAAAGATCATACGCCTCTTCTTTTTTTCCTGCACCAAGTTGTTTGGTGCCAACTTCCATGAGTCGCATAGATGCGGCAAGCAGATGTTTTGATATACACCAGACCTCTCCTTCGTATTCTTTTATAATGCGTTTAAGAAGATCCTTGCGCATTGAACGTACCTCGTTAATAAGATCATAATACTCATCCTTTCCTGTTTTCGCTCCTGTAAAGAAAAAATGCTCCTCAATACTTATAAGATTCATTATTGCTATAGAGAGATCTTGATCAGATGATAGATCCATCTTGTCTTGTTTTTTCATCGAGTCTATTTTTTCAACAAACTCATTTAAATCTTTGAATGGATTTGTAGTCATATATTTTTAAAATGCTAACGAGTTATAAAATAAAAAATTCCACTGGTGATTCCTAGAACAACTATTGGAATTACAACTTTTTGAAAAGGAAAATGTGCTCGTCCATTATTTTTTTTCTTGAGATATTCATAAAGAAATACAGCGAGCGCAAACACAATTGTTCCTGCGATTATTCCAATAATAAGTTTATCAATACCCCAGATTGAGTTTAGTGGATGACCTATAATATCATAATACCATAGAGGAATAATAATCATTGCGTACCAAACAACATAAGTAACAAAAGGCATACCAAAGAACTTTATATTTCGCTTACGTAAGACATTAATGCTCCATGCACTTATTGATACTGCAAGTGCTCCAACCCATATGCCACTTATTGTGTCATCAATACCAAGCCACCTAGAAAGGCCTATTCCAAACCCCACTGCAACGGTGCAGACAGGACAAATTGCGTGTGCAAAAAAAGGAAAAAAACCTCCAAAAAAAGCAAAAATATATAACGTAATTTTTCGTATACCCATAACCAATTTTTATCCTTTGTTACTATAAAGCATTGTGTTCTAATATGCAAGTATTTATGCCGAGCTCGTGTTGTGACGATGTTATGCACAGAAATATTTTTCTGAGTGTGATATCCTTAAAAAGGATATACGAAACAGCATGAGAGAGCATGAGCGATTTGCTCGGTGTATGCTTCGCGTCAGGGTATGGTAGGAGAAGCATGTGTCGTCTTTAGTATACAACGTATACAACAAACAAATCTCGTTTTGCTCTGTCAGGGGTTTTGTGCCCCTATAAACCCATGTGTTATCGGTATCCGTGTGAACGGCGGATAAACGATTAGGTAGTATTACGCGCATCCTGCCGATACTGCTCAATACAGTTCTCGTTCGTGTATATACACATTCTTATATAGAATGGGTTACTATTTTAGTTGCAAAATCTATGGAACATACATTTGTCATAAAGCGTGATGGAAGACATGAAAAGTTTGATTCGGCAAAAATATATGCGGCAGTATTTCGCGCAGCTGAATCTGTGCACAATGACGACACGGTGTCATTACTCAAGGTAGTGAAGTCGGTCGTTGACGAAATACAAGAGAGGTTTTTTTCAAACGATACAGCTCCTCAAATTGAGGATATTCAAGATATGGTGGAAAAATATCTTATGTCCGAGAGGTTGTATTCTGTTGCCAAATCATACATCTTGTATAGAGATCAGCATTCGCGCATGCGAGAGATGAAAAAACTTTTTGCTCTTGAGACACTAATTGACCAGTATATAAACCTGAATGATTGGATGGTCAAGGAAAACAGCAACATGGCCTATTCTCTACAAGGGATGAATTTTTACATCTTCTCGGCTATGACAAGCAGGTATTGGCTTACTAATGTTTATCCAAAAGAAATTCGCGAGGCGCATGAAAATGCCGATATGCATATTCATGATCTAGGAATGCTTGCTCCTTATTGTTGTGGATGGGATCTTAAAGCTTTGTTGCACACTGGTATCACAGGTGTTCCCGGAAAGATTGAGAGTGGTCCTGCAAAACATTTCAGAAGCGCATTAGGACAGGTAGTAAACTTCTTTTTCACGCTTCAAGGAGAGGCTGCTGGAGCTCAGGCGTTTTCAAATTTTGATACGCTTCTTGCCCCGTATGTTTATTATGATCAATTAACATACAAGCAAGTGCTTCAGGCCATGCAAGAGTTTATATTCAATCTAAATGTATCAACACGCGTAGGATTTCAAACTCCGTTCACGAACATTACTATGGATCTGATCGTTCCTTCAAACCAGGCCGATGAGTATGTTGTAATTGGCGGAGAGGTAAAGGATAAACAATACAAGGATTTTCAGAATGAGATGGATATGATCAACGAAGCTTTTGCCGAGGTGATGATGAAAGGGGACGCGAAGGGTCGTGTATTTACATTCCCTATACCGACATACAACATCACGAAAGACTTTGATTGGGATCGTCCAATTGTAAACAAACTTATGGACATGACTGCGAAGTATGGAATTCCGTATTTTGCAAATTATGTGAATAGCGACATGAGTCCAGAAGATGCACGAAGCATGTGTTGTAGATTGCGTCTAGATAATCGTGAACTTCGTAAAAGAGGAGGAGGTCTTTTCGGAGCAAGTCCTCTTACAGGGTCTGTTGGTGTTGTAACAATCAATTTACCACGTTTAGCATATAAGTCTAAAACAGAAGAAGATTTCAAGACAGCTTTGAAGACAATGATGGATTTAGCAAAAGAATCTCTTCTAATAAAGCGCAAACTGATTGAAAGATTGACACAAAATGGATTGTTTCCTTATAGTAGATTTTATCTTTCTGATGTATACAAGAGATTTGAGGAATATTGGGCAAACCATTTTAATACGATTGGAATTATTGGTATGAACGAGGCAATTGCCAATCTATTTGGTCTGGAAGAATCTATTGGTACTGAAAAAGGACAGTTGTTTGCTGAGGATATTCTTAATTACATGAGAGAAGTCATACAACAATACCAAGAAGAAACTGGCCAGATGTTTAATCTAGAGGCGACACCAGGAGAAGGAATATCATATCGTTTAGCAAAGATAGACAAAGAAAGTTACTCGGATATTATTACCGCGGATGAAGTGGTTCGTAAAGGAGAAAAAGGAAGAGAACCTTTCTACACAAACTCTACACAACTCCCGGTTAATTATACCGATGATGTATTTGAAGCACTTGATCTTCAGGATAAGCTTCAAACCAAGTATACAGGTGGTACCGTGCTCCATATATTTCTTGGAGAGCGAATGCCAAGCGCAGAAGCAACGAAGAAACTAGTTCATACGATCGCACATAAATATCATTTGCCATATTTCTCTATCACACCTACATTTTCGGTTTGCCCGCATCATGGATACATAAACGGAGAACACGAATACTGTCCTTTGTGTGATGAAGAGATAGCGACAGAAGAACGTCAAGAAGCGATATTGAAAGCGACCGCATAAAAAATTAATAACCTATGTACACCTATATGGTAGAAAAACCACAAGCACGTCAACGAACACGCTGTGAAGTATACAGCAGAGTAGTCGGATATATTCGTCCGGTACAACAATGGCACGTTGGAAAACAAGGCGAATTTAAACTTCGAGTTACATACGATAAACAATTATCAGAAGATTCTTGCGCAACTTGTTCTTGTTGTTCTAATTCATAATCTATGCGAATAGGGGGATTACAAAGATACTCCCTTCTCGATTATCCGAATGAGTCCGCGGCGATTATATTTTTACAAGGATGTAATTTTCGATGCAAATACTGCCATAATCCTGAGCTCGTTGATCCAGATCGGTTTTTACCGACGATTGACGAGGAAGGAGTGTGGCAGTTTCTTAATTCTAGAATCGGGAAGCTGCAAGTCGTTATAAGTGGAGGAGAGCCATTAATTCATAAGGACATAGTTCCTTTTATTTCGCGTATAAAAAAAATGGGATTCATGGTAAAACTTGATACGAATGGCACATTTCCTGATGTTTTACAAAAACTTATCGATGAGAATCTTATTGATTACGTCGCTATGGATATAAAAGCACCCATAGACGAATATGAAAATGTAACTGGCAACAAAGGGTCTTCTGATTTATTAAAAAAAAGCATCTCATTGTTATTAAAAGGAGTTGTTCCGTATGAATTTAGATCAACACTTGTTCCGGGTATACATACACACGACAGCGTTGAAAAAATGGCGCGACTGATAACTGGAGCCAGAGAGTATTATTTACAAAATTTTAAATCGACCAAGATTTTGAATGATGAGCTTAAAGATGCGCGATCTTTTTCAATACCTGAGATGAAAGAATTTCTCAAAGTAGCTCAAAAACACGTCCCGAATACTTTTTTGAGGGAGGAGATGTAGGTTCTAGTAAGTTTTTTGTTTGAATAATTTTGGAAAGCGAGTATACTTTTTGTGTATTTAATCATTTAAATTATATGATTTTGCAGAAGAAAAAAATGTCATCGTTGTATATAATAATAGCTATTATTATTGCTTTTTCAGCATATGTATTAATATCAAAAAATATTAACATTAACAAAGATCAAAAACAAAACACACAACCAATTAAAATAGGTATTATTACTGCAACAACTGGTACGATGGCGTATTGGGGAGAATCCTCTGTTATAGGAGCAAGAATGGCAATAGACGAATTAAAAAAAGAAGGAATCAATAATTTAGAATTGCTTATAGAAGATGGAGCACTTGATTCTAAAATAGCTTTAAGTGCCGCCCAAAAGCTTATAAATATAGATAAAGCAGATACTATCTATACAGATTTTACTCCATCTGCAATTTCTGTCTCGTCTTTTTTAAAGGACAAGGAAATTATTCATATATATTCTTCGGCCGCAATGTCTCCGCTTTCCGAAAATTTAAATACATACAAAACATTTTTGGATTACGAAGAGGGGTGTAAGAAAACGGCCCAATTTTTAAAAGATACAGGCATTGAGAAAGTCGGAGTATTAAAAATTAATTTAGAAAATGGTGAGATGTGTTTAAGAGGTGTTAAAAATATTTTTGGAGACAATATAATTGTAGAAGGATATAATCAAGGAACAACAGATTTTAGATCAAGTTTGTTGAAATTAAAAACCAACAATATCGGAGCGTTGTTTAGTATTGGTTTTAAATCAGATGCACTATCGTCTCTCAAACAATTTAAAGAATTGGGGTTGTCAAGTATTTTTGTTGGTGCAGCAGCAAATTTTTCGCACGTGGATGAAAATGAGTATTTGGAAAAATTAGAGGGTTCTATTATGTTTGATTTACCTGCGGCTAGTAATGATTTTATAGAAAAAGTACAACAAGAAAATTCTGGTAAGCAGATAGGAAATTATCAAGCGGTTGCTTTGACATATATTCATATAAAACAATTGGGTCGCGCATTAAGTTTGTGTAATAAAGAAACCAAATGTACAAAACGTGAGCTTGATAAATCAAAAGAAGAACCTCTTGTTGGGTTTACAGGATTTAAAGATCGTAAAGCAATTTTTAATATATTTATTCAAGAATGGAAAAACGGCGCGTTTGTTCCGGCTAGATAATAATAGTAATTTTGACTTTTCAAATACATTTATTATACTTTCGTAAAATATGAAAATCACACGAAAATTAAAAGGAGTATAAAAATGAAAGATGTTATAGAACATTTGAAAAGAACCTTCAATAGCCATTTTCTCAAAGTAGCTCAAAAACACGTCCCAAATACTTTTTTGAGGGAGGAGATGTAGTTTTTTGTTTGAATAATTTTAGAAAGCGAGTATACTTTTTGTGTATTTAATCATTTAAATTATATGATTTTGCAGAAGAAAAAAAAGTCATCGTTGTATATAATAATAGCTATTATTATTGTTTTTTCAGCATATGTATTAATATCAAAAAATATTAATAAAGACGAAACACAAGAAACAATAAAAATAGGAGCCACTTTTCCACTTACAGGAAGTTTCGCATATTTAGGAGTACAGGAAAAACAAGGAGTAGAACTTGCTGTAGAAGAAATAAACAAAAATGGTGGAATAAATAATAAAAAATTAGTTGTTATTTTTGAAGATAATGAAGGAGATGCAAAAAAAGCGGCAACAAGTGCTCAAAAACTTATAAACCAAGATAAAATTGTCGCAATGATAACAGCGTTTACTCATATTACGGCTTCTGTAAGTCCAATTACAGCGGCAAACAATATTTTATTGATTTATAACTCAACAATAACTTCGTTTGCAGAATCAAATAAATATGTTTTTCAGGATTATAATAACATGGAACGCGATGGAAAGGCTCTCGCGGAAGAATTTATTAAAAGAAACATAAGTACAGTCTCGTTTATTCAGGTTCAAAATGATGCATACACAGTGTTTTATAATAGTTTTAAAAAACACTTTGAGTTTGCTGGTGGAAAAATAGAAAATTACGAACAGTTTTTGATGACTGAAACAAATTTTTCTACAATTCTTACAAAAGTAAAAACCAAAAGTACAAATAAAAATATTATAATTGGAAGTGGTTTTCCACAGCACGTAATACCTATTTTTCAACAGATGAAAACATTAAAAATGAACGATTGGCAAACAGGTGTTCCTGTTGGAGCATTTCCTGAAACAACATCAGCTGTTCCTGATATGCTGGAATCAACAAAAACAATTACCACTTGGTTTTCTTTTGATAAAAATAATGAACAAGAAGGAGGTGGCTTCATAAATAATTTTAAAGAAGTTTATAAAACAGATCCGGAATTTTCAGCCGCATACACATATGACCAAACACATGTTCTTGCACAAGGACTAGAATATTGTGATAAAAAGAACATTATAAACGCTGATTGTCTTTCTGATTTTTTGATTAATATGCCTATTTATAATGGTGTTGCAGGAACTTTGGATTTTGATAATAACGGAGTTTCTTATAGACCAACAAAACTTCTAGAGTTTAAAAATAATAAGTGGGAAAAAATAAATTAATCTAAATATAAAAAACACACCTTTTGTCAGGTGTGTTTTTTTGTTTACGCAACAGTAATGTTTTTGTCCAAATATACGTCTTGTATGGAGCGAAGTAATTCTACGCCATCTTTGAATGGTTTTTTGAATGCCTTGCGGCCTGATATGAGGCCTGTTCCACCTGCGCGCTTGTTCATAATTGCCGTTATAACGGCGTCTTTAAGATCCTGGGCTCCAGAACCACCTCCTGAGTTAATAAGCCCTATACGGCCCATATAACAGTTTGCAACCTGGTATCTTACGAGATCTATAGGATGATTTGAGGCCAGTTTCGTATACATGGATTCGTCTAGTTTTCCATAAGTATATCCTTTGATTCCAAGAGCTTTTATACCACCGTTACATGTTGGCATTTTCTGTTTGATTATATCAGCGCCTATCGTCACACCAAGGTAATTTGCTTGTCCAGTTAGATCTGCGGAGAAATGATAATCTTTTGATCCTTTTTTAAACGCGGGATTTCTTAGATAACACCACAGAACAGTGAACATTCCAAGTTCGTGTGCTTTTGCAAACTCTCTTGATATTTCCGTAATTTGTCTGCGTGATTCCGGAGATCCGAAGTATATCGTTGCTCCGACACCGGCGGCTCCCATATCATATGCTTGTTCAGAACTAGCGAATAATGTTTGATCAAAAATATTAGGGTATGTGAGAAGTTCGTTATGATTAAGCTTCATTATAAAAGGAATTTTATTTGCATACGAGTTTGCAACAAGAGCGAGCGCACCATATGTTGATGCAACCGCATTACAACCACCTTCAATAGCCAGACGCACGATGTTTTCTGGATCGAAATATATCGGGTTTTTCGCGAAACTCGCTCCTGCGCCATGCTCAATTCCTTGGTCGACAGGGAGAATTGAAAGATATCCTGTGCCGGCGAGTCTGCCTGTGCCGAATAATCTTTTTAGATTTCCGATAACTTTTTTGTTCCTATTGGACTGTTTGAAAATATCATCAATATGTTTCGGTCCCGGAAGATATAAATCTTCTTTTTGGATTGTTTTGCAAACATGATCGAGATAATAATGAGATTCTTTTTTGTTCAATAATTTTTTTATATTTGCCATATATTATATATCTATGTGTATAGTATAACGTAAATACGTTTTTTTCGCTATACTGCTGATTTTTTTCGTGATACAATATTAGTATATGAAGCACACCACACTCATAGAATTTTTTGATAAGAACCAAAATATAATAAGAGGACTTCTCGTTTCAACCGGTCAATTGTCAGACACTGTTGTTGTCATGGCTCATAGATTTGAGAATGGTGGAGTAGGTGATAAAAAGTTTAAAATACTTGCTGACGAGCTTATTAAACACGACTGCGCGTCATTTAGATTCGATTTTGCTGGGTGTGGAATATCTGATGGCGATTTTCGTCTTTTCACAGTCGAGGATCGCGCACACACTCTTAAAAGAGCTTGTGATATTGGTTTTAAATATGGAAAAAAACTTGTACTAGTTGGGCACAGTTTAGGATGTGCCGTGATTACTGAAATGCTTCGATTGTATCCGGATATGGATGTGTGTAACATTTTGTTTTTTGCGCCGTCTTTACATATAGGGGAGTTGCTTCGATATTGGTATGTCAGAGATACGGCTCCTCTTAATACGAAACAAACAATTTCGTGGAAAAATTACAAAAAACATCTTAACGAAGACACTTTTCAATCATATATAAATAATAGTGATCGCATGATTGGATCACAGCACGCGCCAGCATTGTTTTATGCTGAGACTCAAGATAAGGATTATGGACTGTTTTTACAAAATACAGACTCGATCGCGTGCATACAAGGAGATTCGGACACGACAGTTCCGATAGAATCGATATCAGTGAAATTCAAACAGTTTTTTACAGTGAAAGATGGCGATCATGCGCTTGAACAGCCGGATATGGTTCATCAGTGGCTCCAATACGCCATAAATTATATTGTTAAAAGAAAAAAATAGGAGAAAATATCCAAAAAACCCAGAGAAAAGATTAGGAAATAAGCTATTTTATTACTTTTAACTTAAACTTGACTTTTCCATGATAAAATGAGATTATATAATGATTAAAATAAAAATTAAACAAAGGAAGTTGTTATATGAAGAAAGAAAAAATAGATAAAAAAGACCAATCGACAACCGAAACAAAAAAGGACGAAAAAAAGAATGAGTTGTCTTTTGAAATGGTGAAAAAAATATTTGTCTACTCGGCTCGCCTTAATCGAATTATATGGACGGAACACAAAAAAATATTCTTGTTATATATAGGAGTATTTATTATTTTGGCGTTTCTTCCATCTATTCGAAATGGAAGTTTGGCTCTTATTGTCAATTCGTTTGATAAAGGATTTAACACAAACATTCAATTTCTGATCCTTTTGCTTTTCATAGCAGTTGGCGGATTCTCCCAAATTTTTCAAACAATTAGAGGATATATCAGATATCGTTTCGGAAAAAATGTTCGTTTGTTGTTTGATACTATTATTTTGAAAAAAGTAGGTGAAATGGATATTGCTAGCAGAGAAGCACCAGAACAAAGCAATTTAATACAAAAAGTTAGTGAGTTTGGAATTGGCAGGATTATAGAATTTATCCAAAGACAACTTTTTATTACGAGCGATATTATTGAGCTTATTATTGCTTCGGTGATCTTGATATATGCAAACTGGTGGTGTTTCATTCTTTTCGTTCTTGTAACCATACCGGAACTTATTATAGAAGCAAGATTTGGGTATGGTTTATGGAAAACAAGCGAAGAAACAATTGAACAATATAGAAAAATGTGGACTGTTCGATGGAGTGTTAATAATATTAATACTTTTATTGAAACAAAACTTTTTAACATGTCTGATTATTTGGTAAATCTATTTAGGAAAATGAGGATTGCAATATACGAAAGAGAAGATGTTGATTATAGAAAACGAACAATATGGTCTTTGTATTCAAATGTGGCATCAATACTAGTTTTTGGTTTCATTGTTTATACTTTTTTTCTTGATGTGGTGAACAAAAATATATCAATTGGTGCGTTTATATTCTTCATTTCATCAGCACAACAACTTAGAAACGCACTTGGTGGAATATCTTTTAATCTTGCGTCTCAGTATCAAGATACGTTGTTTGTCGGAGATATATTCAAGCTACTCGACTCAAAACCTATTATCGTTTCTCCTAAAAATCCTATTTCTGTTTCTTTTAAAACAGTGCCACTTATAGAATTTAATAATGTGATGTTTTCTTATCCAGGATCAGAAAAAAAAGTTATTAATGATTTTTCTATATCTATAAAACCAGGAGAAAAAATAGCTCTTATTGGTGAAAATGGTAGCGGAAAAAGCACTCTTGTGAAGCTTCTTGCTAGGGCATATGATCCGATCGAAGGTAATATAAAAGTTAATGGAACAGATATACGAAACATTGATTTAAAACAGTGGCAATCGGTACTTGGTGTATTATCACAAAAATTTGCTGATTATGAATCTTTTTCTGTTGGAAAAGCAATTTCATTTGGAAGAAAAAACGGTGAGAAACTAGATTATGAAAAAATCAAAGAAGCCGCAAGACATGCAGAGGCCAACGCATTTATTAAAAAGCTCGAAAAAAAATACGATCAAATTATTGGAAATGAATTTACGAACGGAACCGAATTCTCTGGTGGCGAGCGGCAAAAACTTGCTTTATCAAGAATTTTCTACAGAGACGCGCAGGTTATTGTTCTGGATGAACCTACTGCAAGCCTCGATGCTGAGTCTGAAATAAACATATTTGAAAGACTTGAGAAGATATACAAAGATCGCACGATCATTTTCATCTCCCACAAGTTTAATACGGTTAGAAGTGCTGATCGAATATGTCTAATTGCAGACGGCAAGATAAAAGAAATAGGCTCGCATAACGAACTTATGAAGCTTAATGGGGAATATGCTCGCTTGTTCACAATGCAAGCAAAAGGATACTCCATTGAAACGAACTAAAAATTAATATATAACTTCTGGACCTCTCGAAAACATCGAGAGGTCTTTTTAATTGGAAAAAGAGTTATTGTTTGACATTTCTAAAAGACGTGGTATAATAGAGGTAATAAAATAAATATAAATAAAATAGAAAGGCAGTGTAATGGAAACGTTACAGAAAATTTCTAGAGATGTTTTGACCTATATTAACAATCATCGTCCGAAAATTACTGTTATTGATTTTGAAAAGGTCATAAAACACGAAGGGTTTAGTTCGCTGTTTGAAATTATTTACCCGGTACCTCCCCACATCTGTTTTCAACTAGTGCACAAAACAACTGGTAATACATTTAGTTTTTGCACTCATAATAAGTCCAAAGAAACCATAAAACCGTTACTTTTTGTTTATTGGGATCCTTGGATTCGATACGAAGACAAGATAAAAGAAGTTAGACATTTTGAATGGATCGAATCTGAAAAATACGAAAAAATATTTTTTTATCCGTCTATTCAGAGATGTATCGCTGATCCATCTTCTCATTATGCGATAATTGACTTTTTAGTGAAAAATGGATTTGTTGAAAAAAAACAGGATATAAAAATAATAATCGGGCAAAACTATGATTATGTTATTGCGTATAACGAAAATCAGAAAGAATGGACGTTTGAGATAGTTATACCAGAGCATGTCTTAAGAAGCATGCGAGAAATGACGGGGGATTTTGATCGGCCGTGGTTGGACCAGGATGAAAAACATTAATAGTATAAAATAATAAAAAAGGAGACTACTGCGTGAATAGTTTTAAAAGAAAACAAGATCCTGATGATCTTATAAAGCTGAATGAAGAGCTAAAAAACCAGATAAAAGAGTTTTTACCAAACTTTGACACTGATAGAAAAGACATAACAGTGTCAGAACTCAATGAACTTATTTGGGCGATCAGAAAAAAGCGAAAAGATTATTATTCGCTTTTGAAAAAACAAGCCATCGACAAAAAAGGAATAAAAATCGGAAGTATAGTCGTGGTTTGTGGAGAAGAGTATGTCGTGCGAGGTTTCTCAAAGGATTGGAGCGTCCTTCTGCAAGGAAAAAAAGGATCTTTCAATCCCACGGTTATACAAACAAAAGAAGAGAGTGCTTAACAGCATTCTCTTTTTAATTTATTTTTTACCCAAAAACCTTGAAACGAGCGAACGAGCGTCTTCGTATGAAGATATGCTTATAGGATTTCCGTGGTGTCTCCACCACGTTTCCTGGCGTTTCGCATAGTGTCTAGTATCTTTTTGCATTTCGTATATAGCTTTCTCGATTGGAATTTCTCCTCTAATATATGAAAATAGGTGATTATATCCTTGAGATGTCTTACTCATTCCAAAATGGTGTTCTCCATATTTATCGAGATATTCCTGTGCTTCTTTTATTGCGCCTTGTTTTATCATGGTGTGTACGCGATTATCCATATTTTTGTATAAGACATCTCGCGGCACGCTGATGTATAAAAGCAATGAATCGTATTCAGGATTATTTTTTCCTCTTGTTTCAAGATCATATCCATCAGTAATTGCTGATATATACATCGGCGTGCCGCCTGCGATAATAGGAAGTTTATTTTTTGATAGAATAGTTTCAATACATTTTTTCGCGTCTTTGATCCAGTTGTAAAGTGTATATTCAGCTGTAGGTTCAACAAAATCTATTAAATGATGTGGAACTCCGTCAACTAAAAGTATATCATCTTGTTTTTCGCCATAAGGTTTGTTGCTGACTATCCACACATCTTTGAATATTTGCCTAGAATCCGCGGATATAATTTCACCATTAAACTCCTTCGCAATCGCAATTGCGAAATCAGTTTTTCCTGAGCATGTTGGTCCGGTAACACATACTATTTTTGGCTTCTGTTCCATAAAGAGTTATGAATTGAAAGTTTTTTCATTTTTCGTATCTTATACAACTTCTCCTTCGAGAGCAAATGCGTGTATTTTTGTTATTTTTACATCAACAAACAGTCCTGTATAATCACGACCAGATTTGAAAATAACCGTTTTATTTTCTCTGTTTTTTCCTGTATTTTTAAATAATCCGTTTGTTTCTTTTGAGGGGGCCGCTTCGTCAACGAGTGTTCGCACGGTTTTATTAAGAAATCTTTGATTATAATTTATTGCGTTTTCTGTAATAATATCATTAATTATTTTTTCTCTTCGCATTTTTTCCTCATCAGAAATATTATCTTTTATAGTTTTTTCCGCAACTGTTCCGGGTCTTTCGGAATATCTGGCAATATATGCCATATCAAAAGCACATTCTTTTACTATTCGGACTGTGTTTTCAAATGCTATTTCATCTTCTGTAGGAAAACCCACGATAATATCGGTTGATATTGATATGTCAGGAATCGCATCTCTTAAGGATTTGATTCGATCCATAAAATGTTGAACTGTGTAATGCCGATTCATTGTTACCAGAACATGATCATCTCCGGATTGAATAGGCAAGTGAAAAGATTCGCAGATATGTTTTTTTTCAGCCAAAACATCTATGAGTTTATTACTCATATCATACGGATGTGATGTCATGATTCTAATCCAAAAATCTCCTTCAATGTCATTTATTGATTTAAGTAATTCAGGAAATTTTTCTGATTGGTCGGGAAGATCAAGGGCATACGAGTTTACATTTTGTCCGAGAAGCATGATTTCTTTATATCCTTTTTCCACAAGTCCATTTATCTCATTCATAATATCAGAGTAGGGTCTAGATATTTCTCTTCCCCTAGTATATGGAACAGCACAATACGTGCAAAATTTATTGCATCCGGTCATGATTGGCACGTATGCTTTGTAGTCATGATAATAAGATGGTTCAATTGAAAAATACTGAGAAGAAGTACTTTCTGGTACATTTACGGCAAGTTTATCTGCTAGTATTTGAAAAAGAGATCCAATTTCTTTTATTGGAAGAAAAACATCGAAAACATCACGAAGTTTTTCTTGATCGGCCGGGAGTACACATCCCGTTAATATTAAAAAAAGCGTACGTTCTTTTCGTATCGCGTTCCATTTCTCTATGCGTCCGTAAATGCGATCCATCGCCGCTTGTCTTACAGCACAAGACACAACTATTATTATATCCGCAGCTTCTTCTGATTTCGCTTCTATCATACCAAGAGAACAGCACAAACCTCTGATGCGTTCAGCATCAGACTCGTTCATCTGACATCCAAGCACGACGATAAAAAATGTTTTTTTCATAAAAATCCCGCTTATAAAGCAGGAGTATGTTATAGGTTTTTCGTCTTTATCGCAAGATCAAAGATTTGTATTATTAGAAAGCGTTGTTATTGGACGTGCTTGTAAAACAAAGAAAACCGAATCTTTTTTTGTCCATTCAACATCAACTGGAAAACCAAGTTTTTTTTCTATCTGTTTTATTATTTTAGTAAGAAAAAGAATTTCCTCATCATTTAGTATTTGTAAATTTTTTTCTGATTCGCTCAATTCTTTCCACATGATTCCTCCGTCAGGATTCGCAATTATTTTACGAGAAATAGGAAAAATATTTTTGTCGATTATTTCATCTGAAGTCTTATCCACTATATATGAATTTGGTGTTACTTCACCGGAAACAACGGATTCTCCGAGTCCATATGCCGCTTCTATGACGAGCTGATCGTAATTTTCTGTAACCGGATGTACAGAAAAAGAAATACCAGAGATATCGCTTAAAATAATTTCTTGTATTATCACCGCAATTGAGACGTATTCTGATTTAGGCATGTTTCTGAATTTGTACATTAGTGCCCGTGGACTGAAAAGAGATGCCCAACATTTTTTTATATTTTCAATAAGATTCTCGTTTTTTATATTTAGAAATGTTTCTAGTTGTCCTGCCCAAGTATGTTCTGTGCCATCTTCGCTTGTTGCACTTGATCGAACTGCAAATCCTGTCACTTTCATTGAATCAGCAAACTTTTTTATTTCCTTTTCTAAGTCAGGCTGAATAGGAAGCGACATAATGAGATCTTGAATGCGCTGAGATGCACTTTCGACGATGCATATATCATCATAATTAATATGTTCCAGGGCAGCGTGAATCTCAGGAACAAGGTTGTGTTTTTCAATAAAATCATCAAAAGCATTTGTGAGTATGACAAAACCATGGGGTATATTAAAACCTTGTTTAATAAGACCTCCTAGTGCCGCCGCTTTTCCGCCGACGTATTTAGTATCATCACTAAGTATTTCAGATAAGTCTTTTGTATATGAAATATTCATATTACAAACTAACATAACACCAAAATACAATTTAATCAATAGTCGCTATTGACACTTTTTATTAAAAGTTATATTATAAATAGATAAAAAACTAAACAAAAAACAAATTAATAAAAGGAGTTTTTATGGTGAATATATTTGAAGAAGATGATAGTTTCATTATTACGAAACACATTCCAAAAGAGAAAGATGATATTTATGCGATTTTAGAAGGAGCGCATCGAATAATTGGTATTATGAGACATCCTTTTGCAAAAGGGGATGATCTTGAAAGATTTGATATTGCAGAATATTTACTTTTTCATTGGAAGGATGTTTTGGAATATATTAATGCAAAAACAATAGGACATTCACAAACGAATCGAACAGAACAAGCAATTCCTCTTATTGCAAAGTTCACTGAAGATGAAAAGATCATAGAAATTTCAGAATTAAACCCATTTACACCAGAAGAAATTTCATTTTTATTTGGAAAAAATAATATGGGTGTTGAAAAATATGATAAAAAAATCTTCGAGAAAAAAGTTAAAGATGTGGTTTTTAAAACAAGAACCGATCTTTATGATGCACAATCAAAAATTCTTTATCTTTTGTATGATCACGAAGATTTGTACAAAAAAAGAGGAGAGACTATTTACAATAAAGTAAAAGAACTAAGTGAATCAAATAATAGTCTTTTCATTATGCACGAAGTAAGTGGAATTGCTCCTCTTAAATCATTTATTGTAGGTAAAAAAGGTAAAAAAAATGTTGTTGAGGCATCTTTGGCAATTAATAATTGTGAATGGTCCTTTGTCTTATTTGATAAGAATATGGAACCATATCTTATATTAAATGTTCTTTACGACGAAAATCTGCGTGGTGTTGTCAACTCTCTTTTTAAATCGTCCCACTTATTGTGGAAAGACAAGAAACATTCGGTAATTAAAAAATATGATAATAATTTATTTAGCCGAAACGAAGAGGGTTTTTTGGAATTAATATTGGAACTGGATAAAATGGACAAATAATAAAAAAAATAAACAGGTGTGTAAATAATTACGCGCCTGTTTTTTTTATTATACCTTCAAATGAATTAATTTCTATTTCGTCACCATTATTAATTGAGTCCAAGAGACCACTAACTCCAACAATACAAGGAATTTTATATTCTCTTGCAATAATTGCAGCGTGAGATGTGAGCCCTCCTTGTTCTGTTAGTAGTCCGGCTATTTTATCAAATACTTTTGTATATTGAGGATTTGTTGTATAGGAAACAAGGATATCATTTTTTTTAATTGTATCCAGGTCTTTTATATTATTTATAATTCGAGCTTTTCCAACAACTTTTCCTTTATAAATAGGCATTCCATGAAGATTTATAATTTTTGTGTCAGTATTGTTATTTTTGGTTTTATTTGTAATAGTCGTAAAAAATTCAACAGCCTCTTGTCCAACAAGAAATCGCAACACTCCGTTTTCATATATATAAAGTACGCCTTCCTCTCTTTTTTTAATTTCATCATACGAGACGGTTTCAGAAAGGATCATGTTTTTAATTTCGTCCAGAGTAAAAAAACGAAGAATTCGTGGAGATATATTTAATGATTTTGATATCTCATTAAAAACAACATCCATTGCGCAATGACATCTTGCTTGATATTCTTTTCGATAATTTTTATACATAAGTATTTGAACACTGTTTTCAATAAATGAAACCTCTTCTGGTAAGAGTTGTTTTTTGATTTCATCTTGTTTTTTCTTAAGTGTTTCCAATTCTTCGGCCATTACTATTTGTTTTGCAATTGCGCCAGTTCCTTGGTTTGCGAGATAAATTACTCGATCTATAATTTCTTCGTGAGTTATTTTGGGCCCTTGTGTTCCATACATGATCCAAGAGTGTTTTTTTATAAAATTATCAATGGCACTATAAATAAAAGGGTGTTTCTTGATTAAATTATAATCCTTATATCCATAATCTTCTAATAAAAAAGACTCATTATTTATTAATTGTGCTATTCGAGCGATTTCTTGGTTTGCGGTATCAAGCATTGTTCGTGAAAGTGGTGTTGTGATGATGTTAAAATAATTTGTTATATGTTCTTTTTCAAGCCGATTTTTTAAAATATCAAGAATACTCTTTGAAACCAAAAGATTACCACCATGTTCCGCAATATTAATAATGGCTCCTAATTTATACAACGCCTTATTAAGAGATATATAAGTGTCAATTATAGAAATCAACTCTTCTTTTGATATTGTCTTTATATCTTTTTGCTCAATATGTTTCGCAAATTCGAATATTTGTTCACCAAATTCCTTTGTTTTATTACAAATCATTTGTGCAAAATCATTATTCTTAAAACGAGGAACAATTTCACACCCCAGAGATTCCCATTCGTTTTTTTTGCATAATGAAAAAACAACGTCGTTTTTGATAAAAACACCAATATTTTGAACGTTTTTATCGATAATATCACATATACCTCTAGCACATTCGTCGTGATAGAGGTGAATAGGACAAAGATTAAGATTCGAGTCTTTGTTATAAACAATCCACATAATAAAGCTATACAGCACATATGGTACCAGTATTTGACAATTTTGCAAGTTTGTACTAACTTATAATGAAAAGCAATTTAAAAAGGAGATTTAATATGTTTTTAAAAAACACCGTGAAAATCATCTTGATGGGTGAAGATGGACTTTATCAAGAAGAATTGAAAGATTTTGTTTCTGCAGAACACAAGGTTGTTATGTTCATAAGACACGCAACCGAAAAAAACAAAGAAGAACAAGACGCTCAGTTTAAAGTTTGTGTTCCATACATAAGTCATATCATTGCTTCTTTAGTTGAAAAATTAGGTACTGAAAATTCGTTATACCTTTGCTCGGAAGTTGTAAGAACAAAACTGGTTTTTGAAATGTTGCAAAAAGAAACTAACAAATCAATACCATACGAAGTGACTCATGATATGGGTTTTAATCCATTTGCTGTACAACATCAAAAGGTCGTATACTTAGATGACATAAAAGCATCTGACGAGGAACTTGAAATGGTTGTAGACAGGCTTAGCTCTGTACAAAAATTAACAAAAGCTTTGCGCTCTCAATTGGTACAAAAATTTAATGAGCGAAGACATAAATTTATTTCTGAAGAAATTAAGAAACATTCTCTTATTGTTTTTGCTAGCCATTCCGTATCAATCATTGAGCCTTATTCTTTGTATGTTTCCAACTCATTCAATATAGAAGATAATTCCGTATTCAATGATGTTGTAAGACCTTTGGAAGTGGTGCTTCATATTTATAATAACACACGTACCATATGTAATATTATTATTATGAAATATTCTAAAGAAACACTCGGAGCAATCGAAAGGAAAAGACTCGGTTCTCCCACTCAGACAGAAGTCGTGATATATGACGCACCAATACATGAAAAATCTCACGCATAATAAAAAACCCCAGAACAATTGTTCTGGGGTACGTTTTTTTAATGCACAACTTCTTTTTTAAGAAAAGAAGTATTTTGCGTTACCGCGCGAGCCTTGTTAAGGGCTTCTGTAACAAGGTTTTCTAATGGAATTTTCAGATTTTTTGCAAAATACGAATAAAATTCCATGAAAGGATGCAATTTAATATCTTTTTCGACAATCCTTTCGGTTTCGCTCATTGTTTCTACTTCGTGTTCTATTGTTTTAGAGTGAAAAGACGATTCAATAAGAGCAATATTACTCTCAACCCTGACTAATTGAATCCTGGTTTCCTGCATCTTATCAATGTCTCCATAGATTGTCGCCTCGTTGAAATCGTTTTTTAAAACTTCTTTCATAGAGTATTCTTTTGATAAATACTCTGCGAGGATATCAGTGATCCACACAGGGCGACGCATCTTTTTTTCTTCTGTAGATCGGTCGCTTGCAACACTTGATAAGTTTGATATAAATTCTTTTTTTACCGGCATATCCGGTAATTCTGAACTTATATAACCAAAATCAGCGTGAAGTCCGATCGTTTCGAGATAGTGACCAAATAAGTTAGTCACCATTTGACGATATCTGTGTTTGTACTCTGTGCATTCGTAGATTCCATTACAAACGTCAGAATCATCTTCATTTACATATTCATTAAATATTCTTAACTTTTTCTGGACACTAGAAATAAATTCATGTCCAGTTTCATTGTCACTCATCGAGTTGCTAGTTTCAAGCATAAATTTTGCTATTATTTTTAAGGCAAAATTACCAAGATCGTAGTCTCGATTGAAGAAATTTAACAATGACATATCAATGAAAATAAATTCAAAGGTTTTTTTGTCTTTGTTAATAAAACAGACAAAAAATTCATCTCCGCCAACACGACATACTACACGGAGAACTCTTTTTTCTGTATCTTTGTTTATAAAACGGATAATTGTTTTATAAGCAACAGAATCTCTCATAAGAGACGTGAGTCCATCATATCTTCCTTCGTATGAGTATGAAAACAACAGCGTTGTGAAAAGAGTTTTTTCTTCATCTGTCATTTCTTTTTGCATTTCTATTAATTTCTGCGCTGTCTTTAGTTCGCCGTTTTTTTGTCTAAAATCGAATAAATTTTCGATCTTCTCATCAAGAGCTTCTTGAATTGAAGAAAATAAAGGATAAAAACCCTCTTCTTTTTCTTCTTTTCTTATTTTTTCGATGATGATTTTTAAATTTGCAATGGTATTCATTGTACGCCCCTTTTTTATTTTCTTTGTTTTGTTTTTTTATCTTATTATTATACACAATTTCTAAGGTTAGGTCAAACAGTCAATTTTAAAATAGAAAATTATACAAAAAATCAGCTAATATAAGCTGATTTTTTGATTGTGGATAAGTTTCTTATTCTTTTGGTTTTGCTATACTAACCTCTTTTTCTATTAGTGTTATCGTAATATGATCATCGAGTTGTGGAACAATAGGTATCCAAGATGGAGAGAAGTCAATGGAAACAGACTGGATATCTGGGAAGCTTTTAAAATAATTTTCTATCTGAGATTTGTTTTTTCCTCGAATTGCTGTTTTATCAAAAACAGAATTATTTGTTCGTCCTATTGTCTTGCCGTTAACACTTACTTCTACCGTCATTAGTTGTTTTTTTGGATCGTATGATTTAATTGAATAAGAAAAACTTTCTTTATCAATTGCTATAAGCTCTCGTGTGTTTGGCACTGATTGTTTTAGTTGGGTAGTAGCTGTATTTAGAAGTTTTTCTTTATTAAACAGAAGTGCCACGGCTTTTGTTTTTGCATCTATAGTAAATTGTGGAATATTTGTGTTGATTTTTTGATCACTTGTATAATCAATTATTTCAACTGTTATGTTTGATTGAAACACCTCTTCTCCGGCCTTTGTTTCGGCAGAGAAGTCCTTAAGAGCTTCGTCTGTGACAATCTTTTTTATTTCCGAGAGAGCATTATCAATATCTGTTTGTTTAATTATAGTAACATCCTTGCTTGGTGCGGTAAATTTTTCAGAATTTGTACTATCAAACATTGTCTGTAAAGTTGGATTGAGACCTGGAATAACAAATGATTGATTTGCTTCGATCACATACTTTTCTTCTGTGCCGTCTGCTCGAACACGTACCGTGGCTTCTCCGTATGGCGGAACAATCACTCGTTCGATTGCGCGAAATACGAGACCGTTTTTTGTTTGGAAACGAGTTGTGGCTACAAGAGGTTGTTCTTTACTATAATGAGAAACGATTTTAATTGTTCCTTCTGCTGGACCACTTATGGCAGGTGATGGTTGTACAGTGAATTCTTGCTTTTTTGTTATTTCTTTTTCGACAATTCTGGCATTGAGTTCGTCATTTCCAGATGTATTTGTGACATCTATTGAAAACGTTGTCTGAGCAGGAGTGGTTAGAGGAATAATTGTAATTGTTACTCGTGAAAATGCGAAATAAAATATGATGAGAATCAGAATAAACGAAATAACAATAAACACAAGCGCTATTTTTGAGTAGATTCTATTTACTATAAGCGGAGTAGGTAACGGTTTATGAGTTTTTGCTTTCATACTATTAAAATAATTCAAAACAAGGAGTTTGTTTTAGGAGTTTACATCTAAAAGTATAGTCGTTTTTTGCTTTTTTTACAAATATGTTTCATTCTCTTTGTTCGTGCCAAAAAAAGACTCAATAAACAGATGCGTGATCAAAGAAATTACTGTTTTTTTGATATGAGTGATATCGTGTTAGGTCCAATCGAAAGCTCGATTTTTTTAACAAGATCCGAAGAGTATGATGTGGTTTGGTCTGTTTTAACTAATTGGCTTTTATTCGGAAGTAGTACATAGACGGGCATATGTCCGGGGTGTCGTGCAATAATATCTTTGACTGTTTTGAGTGTATCGCGAGTAACATGAGAGGGAAGTATAATTTTGATAAAGTCAGTATCATTTATTTTATCGTGTTTTTTTGGTCTGACTTCGTGTATATGATTTGTTCTTCCTTCTTTTTTGTACCATTTTCGTTCTTCAATAGGAGGAAGAAGTTCTATAACAGAAAGAATGTTCTGTCTTGTGACAGGAGCTACTTTTTCAATAATAAGTTTCGCAATAGATTCATTTTCATTGCTTTCATCAATTTGCACTTTACCATCTATAATATATAAATCATTTGTTTGCCAGACATGTTCTGTTCCGGTTAGAACAGATGGAAATATTACCCCTTCCGCAAATGTCAGACCATCTTCGAAACGAGCAAACGCTATCTTTTCTCCCTTTTTTGTAATTGTAAATTTAACCGATGAAAGAAGTGCGGATGTGCGTATTGTTTGTCCGTTAAACTCTTTCAGTTTTAGAAGTGATGTAATTGATGGGGGAAGTATTTTGCGAATATCATTAAAAGGGTGGTCTGACATAAATAATCCAAGAAGATCAGCCTCCCATTCGAGTTTTTGGCGTACTTCTATATCCGGAGACGGATCTAATTTAATTCTAAATTGTTCTATTAATGGTTGATTTGCAAAAAGATTGTCTTGTCCGGTGCGAACCTCGTCGTGTTGTGTTTGAACGAAAGAAAGTATTTTTTCGATGTTATGAAGCAAAACTCCTCGTGTATGAAATTCATCTAAACATCCCGATTTTATAAGGCTTTCCAAGGATCTTTTATTAAGGTCTTTGTTGTTTGCACGAATAAGAAAATCCTCAAGATCTTTGTATTTGCCGTTTTTTTCTCGTTCGTTTTCAATTACACTGATGACATGTTCTCCGAGTCCTTTTATTGCACGTAATCCATATCGGATTGCGTTTTTGTTTTCTCTCGTTTCTACAGTGAAATCGCTACTACTTTCATTGACGGAAGGCGTGAGGACATCGATGTTGAGTTTTCTACATTCGAGAATGGCTTCAGCAACATTTTCGAGATCGTGCGATTCGTTTGTAAGCACAGAAGCCATAAATTCCGCCGGATAATTTGCTTTAATATATGCAGTCTGATAAGCAACCATACCATATGAACACGCGTGGGCTTTATTAAAACCATAAGCAGCAAAAGGTTCGATACGCTCCCATATTCCATCGATCTCTTTTTCCGAAAGACCGTGCGTTTTACAACCGGTATAAAACTGTTCTTTTTGTTTTGCCATTTCAGCAGGAATTTTCTTTCCCATCGCTTTTCGAAATTTATCCGCATCAAGCCAGTTATATCCGGCAAGCGTAATTGCTGTAAGAAGTACATCATCTTGGTAGACCAAAAGACCATATGATTTTTCAAGAACCTGTTCGAGATCCGGATGAATCGGAGTTGCTGGAGAAAGACCGTGTTTTCGACTTATGTATTCTGGAATAGAATCGATTGGTCCAGGACGATACAAAGCAACCATGGCCATAAGGTCTTCTATGCAGGTTGGACGAAGATCCATGATGTATTTGGTCATACCATCTCCTGACATTTGAAATACTCCGACCGTGCGTCCCGCAGTTAATAGGTCAAACGTTTTTTTGTCATCAAGTGGAAGATTATATATATTAATTGAAATATTATATCTTTTCTTTATCGTTTCAACAGCATATTCAAGAATACTAAGATTTCTAATTCCAAGAAAATCAATTTTTAAAAGTCCAGCAGACTCAGCAGACTTCATCTCATATTGTGTAATAATGGTTTTCGTTGTGAGTGAGTCGTATTGAACTGGTAAAAAATCCGTGAGCGATGTAGGAGAAACAACAACACCAGCCGCATGAATTGACACGTGTCGAGCCGATCCTTCTATTGTTTGTGCGATATCAAGGAGAGATGCGGCTTCTTCATCTTCCGCGTAGAGCGCGCGCAGCTCTTCTGATTCTTTCAGTGCTGATGCGATTGTGACAGGAAAACCTTGTTTACCAAAAGGAATCATTTTCGCGATGCGGTCACAGTGCCCGTAACTTAATCCAAATACGCGGCCCGCATCGCGAACAGCTGCGCGCGCGAGCATTGTACCGAACGTACAAATATGAGCGACACGTTCATGACCGTATTTTTTTCTCACATACTCAATTACTTCATCTCGTCTATAATCAGCAATATCGGCGTCAATATCAGGAGCAGACGGGCGAAACGGATTTAAAAAACGTTCAAAAGGAAGATTGTAAGTCAGAGGATTTACGGTCGTAATTCCGATTAAATAAGACACAAAAGCTCCTGCGGCCGATCCTCTTGTTGTTACAATAATTCCATTATCTCGCGACCAGTTCATGAAGTCAGCAACAATAAGAAAATAAGGAGAATAACCTTTTTGAATAATAATACCAAATTCGTATTCGATGCGTTCTTTTTCTTCTTCTGTAAAATCTCTTCCAAGTACGCGTACACCTTTTTCAAAAATATCCTTGCGTAAGAATTCGTCATATGTATATCCTTCCGGAATAGGAAATTTTGCAAATTTCCACTGATCGAGTGCGATCGAAATTGAACATCGATCGACGATGTGATTGACATTTTCCAGTGCTTTGGGAAAGTTGGAAAATTTTGTATCCATAATTTCCGAGTCTGGTTGAGAACGTTCTCCTGTAAGTTTTGTGCGACCAGCTGTATTTAGTGTGCACTTTCTTCCAATACACAAAACAATATCTTGTGCGAGAGCGTTATCCTTTTTTATATAATATGAATTATTTGTTACTACAGATGATATGTGGTTTTTTTCTCCAAACGAATATAAAAATAAATTATGCACATCTCTGCGTTTATCATCTTCGTCAGCGAATAGTTCAAGATATAATCGGTCCCCGAATAATGTATGAAAACTTGTTATTGCACTTTCTATTTCTTTTTCCTTTATATATACAGGAGTATATTGGTCGCGGTATTTGAGCCCATCAGTTATACATATGCAATGCCCGCTATTTTTTTCTATAAAAGAAAATTCAACAACATGTTCAAACTCATTCTTTCCGACCGTCATCGCTTCTGTTGATATTCGAATAAGTTCGTGATATCCATCGTTGTCCATAGCTATAAGAACCAACTTATGATGTGTTGGTTCTTTTAATTTATTGTACTGTTCGTATGTGCCAAAAGTACAATTAATCGTTATTCCCGCAATGGGTTTAATACCCTCTTCTGTACAATATTTAATGAGTTCTATGATACCATACATTACTCCGTGATCAGTAAGAGCACAGGCTGTATTTCCCATTGCTTTCGCATGGCGAACAAGCTGCTTCACTTTCGGGAGTCCTCCGAGCAGTGTGAAGTGAGAGTGCGCATGAAGATGCACGAAGCTCATATGTTATTTGTTTTTCTTCTTGTCCTCAATAAATGAGACAAGTTTTTTCGTCGCCTCAACAATCAAAGGCACGTAAGTGCTGGTGTTTGTAATTTTTTCCTTGATGAATTCCGCGAGTTTTTCAAGATTAAGAATTGCTGATGTGATTATTTCTATTGTTTTTCGAATTCTTTTTATAATGATTGCGGCATTTATAATAATATATGTAATGCCAATAGTTAGGATGACTGCACATCCTGATAGGGTAAGATTGAGAATATCTTGTGTGTTCATAATTATACTATATAAGCGAGTGTATTATAGATATATTATACATTTTTACAACCTTTCTGTGTGTTTATTGTGTTTTTTTCATAAAAACTAAAAAAAATAAATATGTATTATAAACTGCATATTTATGGTATACTATATACATAAAAAATTAGTGTGTTTTTAGTAATTATTTTGTATGTCTCCACAGAACTCTGTTTCAAATTTTGAACTTAAATTCGGATATTGGTGGCTTTTGAATCGTCAAAAAGTTGGGAAGGTCTCTCTGTATATAGTATTAGCAATTTCTATATTGTATTTCTTTTATGAAATTATTTCATTATCAGTACTACTTGTTACGATGTCAAAATATAATACCACAGTACATTCGACGGCTGTCCCACAGATTCAATATAATTCATTTGCGAAGCAGTTTCCACTTTCAGAAGTTGTTGTTGAAAATCCAACTGTGGTTCCGGCAGGAGAGGGCGCATATGATTTTGTTTCTCGTATAGGAAACCCGAATGAAAGATGGGGAGCTAGACGTATTGATTATCGTATTGAAAGCAACGAACAAGTGCTTCAACAAGGAGTTGTTTCATTGCTTCCCGGAGAACAAAAAAGAATACTGATACTCGGTTATAAGGGAACTGCTCCATTATCAACGGCTCGCGTTGTTGTTACTGATGTTTCTTGGATATTTATAAACCCTCACTCAAAACCGCACGAAGCAACTTTTGATATTTCGAACGTTCAGTATATACCTGGAGAAAACATTACCAACGACCTAGGACAATTTGTTACGAGAAGCTATGTTACGTTTGATGTACAAAATACTTCGCCTTTTGCTCTTAAAAATGTAACTTTCAACGTTCTTCTTATGAACGGAGCCACTATTGTTGGTGTCAATCGAGTTACTGTAGATGAACTTGGAACAACGAAGAAGCACCAAGCCTCAGTGTCGTGGTTTCAAGAATTTATCGATATTGATCGTGTTATTGTAGAACCGTTTTTTGACGTGTTTGATGAAAATAATTTTGCACCACAAGAAGAAAAGTACAAAGACTTGTTGAAGGATTAAATTATGCGTTTAAAATTTCTTGATCTGTTTACTCGGTTTGATTGGTATGTGCTTGGGGCCGTATGTATTTTATTTTTTTTCGGAATAGCTGGTTTGTATAGTGTTTCTCTAGGAAACGAGAACGTATCATGGTTTGCCGCTGTACGGTGGCACACTATTTTTTTTGTTATTGGAATTATTTGTATGACACTTGTAGCTCGTATTAATTATTTTACGGTGCGAGCGTATACGAATATATTTTATATTATAGGTATTATACTTCTTGTCGGATTGCTTTTCTTCGCTCCGGAAATCAGAGGAATAAAAGGATGGTTTTATATTTTTGGTTTCACAATTCAGCCAGTTGAGTTTATAAAAATAATTATTCTCGTCGCGCTCGCACATTTTTTTACACTTAATGCACAGAGACAAGGATCGTGGATGGTACTTTTAAAATCCGGCGTGATTGTTGGGGTGCCCTTCATATTAACATTATTTCAGCCTGATTTAGGATCAGGCTTGGTTTTTCTTTGTTTGTATGGAGTTTTTTTACTATCACTCAAATTCGATCCAAAAAAAGTTCTAATGCTTTTTGTTTCGGTTGTATTAATTGGAGTTATAAGTTGGATATTTCTTCTCGCTCCTTATCAAAAAGATCGTGTTCTCGTTCTTTTTGATCCATCGCTTGATCCACTTGGTGTAGGATATAATACGGCGCAATCACTTGTTGCAATAGGTTCCGGTGGTTGGCTTGGGAAGGGACTTGGGCAGGGAACACAGGCACAACTTAATTTTTTGCCGGAAATTGAAGATGATTTTATTTTTTCAGTTATTGCGGAAGAACTAGGTTTTCTTGGAGCAGGACTTATTATTTTTTCTGTAGCCGTAATCGCATACAGATTGTTTTCGGCGGCGAATAGAGAACAAAACCTGTTCGGACAATATATACTTATCGGATATGCCGCACTTCTTTGTGTTCAGGTGTTCGTTAATGTTGGGATGAATCTCGGACTCCTTCCTGTTATTGGAATTCCTCTTCCGTTTGTCAGTTCAGGAGGTTCGTCAATGATCGCACTTCTTATTGGCTTGGGTCTAGTACAAAGCGTAATCGTGAATCAGAAGAAGTAATTTTTTTCAGTATATTATTAAATATTTTTTATAAATTTATTTCGAAATGTCGTTTGACTTTTCGCATGGTTGACATACAATTTAAATATATGATCAATACGAATATTCCACAGTTTATGGGCGAACTCAAAGAGATTATTGAGTGTCCTGCTTGTCAAAAGAGCCTAAGGAATGCGCATGCAGATATTTTGCTATACAATGAGGAAGGACAGACGTTTCATATGACATGTCCTATATGCCGATCAGGCTCGATTATTCGAGTCTCTCTTGACATAAACAAGCCTTTTGTGCGAATTTTATTGACAGATATTTCGTCAGATGATATAAACAGTTGTTACACCAAAGATATCATCAGTTCAAATGACGTTTTGGAGGTGTTTAATATCGTGGGCGAGCGCATCACAGATGAACTCAAGTGCCCGCATTGTAAAAAGTAAGTGAATAGATATGTCAGTAATATTACAAGCAGTGATAAGAGATCAGATTGGTACCGCGCTTCAAACTGCGCGCAAGGCGGGCAAGATTCCCGCTGTCGTATATGGAACGGGCAAGCCATCAAGAAGTCTTTTTATCAATGAAAGTGATTTTATAAAATTATATCGTCAAGTTGGAAAGACGAAGATGTTTGATCTTGATATAAACGGAGAGAAGAAAGGCGTTCTTGTTTCGGATGTTCAAAGGGATCCTGTTCGTGATATTCCAATTCATATTGATTTTATCGAGATTGATCAGACGAAAGAAATGCATATATCAGTGCCGATTCATCTTATTAATGAAGCGCCTGCGATAAAAAACAAAGGTGGTATTATTCGTGCCGCAAACGTACTCGAAGTAGAGGTCGCATGTCTTCCAAAAGATCTTATTGCGAACGTAGAAGCTGATCTGTCGGTTCTAGAGGATTTCAATCAACATATTCTTGCGAGTGATCTTAAGTTTCCAAAAGGAGTTAGATTGCTCACTGATCCTCATATGGTGATCGTAACCATTCGTCATCCTAGAAAACAAGAAGATCTATCAACACCAGTTGCAGAATCTGTTTTGCCTGAGGCAACTGCACAAAAGGCTCCTGAAGAGGGGGCTGTTGCAGGAGAAGGAGATGCAAAAGATGAGAAAAAGGAGGCTAAAGGAGAGAAAAAGGAGGATAAAAAATAATTTGATTCAAAAAAACTCGATCAACATATTGCTGACCGAGTTTTTTTATTTTGCCAATATATTTCACTTTTATCATATATTTTACTTTTCTCATATATTTCGCTTCGCTCATATATTTCTCTCCGTTCATATATTTCGCTTCGTTCATATATTTCACTCTGCTCATAAGCGGACAAAATTCACCAAAAATGCCCATAAAATTGTAATTGTAAAACATCCCACTATATATAAAATTTTTGGTCCTTTATTTCGCTTCG
>CAZGFX010000001.1:0-62383 GCA_964524845.1 uncultured Gammaproteobacteria bacterium | reverse complement strand
GTAATTGTAAAACATCCCACTATATATAAAATTTTTGGTCCTTTATTTCGCTTCGCTCATAAACGGACAAAAATTTTATATATAGTGGGATTAACTAGATTAATAGTGTTTATATTTTTATTATTTCAGCGTATCTGTCCAGTCCAGCAAGATCTTTGTGAATTATTGCACTTAAATTATATTTAGCGCTTTTATCAAATATGTATTTTCCATGAAGTGAACCTATTTCGATAAACGCACGCGAATCAGGAAAAGATTTTAATTGTTCTATGATACGAGCGAGATGAGTAGTGCCATTCTCTGAAGAAACGAGAGCTTCTTTTGGCTCATGTGCTATAGATGGTGATTTTATATATTCTTCCTCACTTACATAAGGAGGATTTGAAATAATAAAATCGGGACAAATATTTTCATGTATAAGTGGTAGAAGAAGATCTCCTTTGATATATGAAATATTATTTTCAACTTGGTGCGAGCTCGCGTTTATTTTTGCAACAGCAAGCGCGTCACTTGATGTATCTGTCGCGTATATATGATGTGGTATATTAAGAGACGCGAGCTCGCACGATAATGAAACAGCAAGACAACCGGAACCCGTGCATATATCAGAAATAATAATAGGCGATGAAGATGTTTTGTTTTTTTTCAAAAGAGTGTTTTTTATAGCTGAAAGACACAACTCTAGAAGAAGCTCTGTTTCTGGTCTTGGTACGAGGACTCTCTCGTCAATATAAAACTTTTTACCAAAAAACTCTTTTGAATTAGTGATGTATGCGATCGGAGTTCCTGTGATTCGTTTTTTAAGAATCCTTTCTAGTTTCGCATGTGTTATGTTGTCAATTTTATTTTCAGGGTAAACAAAAACGTATTCAGAGCTAACTCCTAATACATGAGATATAATACACCTAGCATCGAGATCAGGAGAGTTGCTCTTTGAAGTCAGTTTTTCAATTGCGTATGCGTACCACTTTTTTATTGTTGTTTCGGGCATTGTGATTATGAGGGTGTGTTTACACGTTCTTCGCGCTGACGATTTTTTAGAGTATTGATTATATCTCCGATATTTCCCTCCATTATATGTGCAATATTTCCCCAGCTTTCTTTTATTCTGTGATCGGTTACGCGATCCTGAGGGAAGTTGTATGTGCGGATCTTCTCGCTTCGATCTCCTGTTCCAATCATTGATTTCATCTTTTGACTATGTGATTCGCGTTGTTTTTGTATTTCCAAATCATAAAGACGCGTACGAAGCACTTGCATCGCACGTTCTCTGTTTTGTATCTGTGATCTTTCGTCCTGACAATTAACGACGAGCCCTGTAGGAAGATGAGTTATTCGAACAGCAGAGTATGTGGTATTGACGCTCTGTCCACCGTGTCCTGACGCGCAAAAAGTATCAACCCTAAGATCTTTTGGATCTATCGTCATATCAATTTCGTCTGCTTCCGGATATACGGCCACCGTAACTGTAGAAGTGTGAACTCTTCCTGATTTTTCTGTTTCAGGAACACGTTGGACACGATGTACTCCTCCCTCGAACTTCATGGTGCTATATACGTTTTTTCCTTTGATTGAAAAAATAACTTCTTTAAATCCTCCAATACCTGTCTGATTTGCTGAAATGAGCTCCATTTTCCACTTCATCTGATCGGCAAATTTTTTATATGATCTGTATAATTCTCCTGCAAAAAGCGCTGATTCATCTCCTCCTGCTCCTGGGCGAATTTCGATGATGGTGTCTTTTTTATCTAATGGATCAGCAGGGTAGAGATAATCAAAGAGTTCATTTTCGAGTTCGGATATTTCTTTTTGAAGACGCAAAACTTCTTCTCCGGCCAATGCTTTCATATCAGGATCTATACTTTGTTGAAGTTCGGTGCGTGCAGTATTGAGTGCTGATATCATATTTTCTAACGAGGTAAGTTTTTCAAGGGCTTCTGTAATTTCTGAATATTCTTTTGAAATCGATGCAAAACGTTTTGTATCTTTTGTAATCAAAGGATTCTGCAGTTCTTTCTGCAGTTTTTTTTCTTTTTCAGATATAATATTTTTTTCTTTTGTTATATCAATAAGCATACCAATTGTTATATAAAATTTTGTTTCCTATCTTTTTCAAAGACAAAACACCCTGTAAAAAGGGTGTTCTATAATCTTACCGAAGCTACGCCTTTGGTTTTTTCGTGTCCGCGATTTTCTTTCTGCTTGCGGTTTTCAATTTTTTTACTGCTTTTCCTGTTTTGATATTTGTCTTTTTTGAATCGCGTGCACGGAATCTATCAACGATACCAGCTGTATCTACAAGATTTTGCTTTCCAGTGTAGAAAGGGTGGCATGTTGAGCAAATATCAACATGGATCTCTTTGGTCGTAGATCCTGTTTTTAGTGTTGCTCCGCACGCACAACGAATTACAGCATCGGTGTGATAATCTGGATGTATTTCTTTTTTCATACGGGCGTATGATAGCAATCTTTTTTACCAAAATCAAGTGTTTATAACACAAAAAACCAAAAGACTTTTTAATTTGATAAAATGTGGGAAAAACACCATAAACACTTGATTTTTCTGATATATATCCTATTATGTAGTGCGTTAACTATTTTTAGGTAATAATTTATGAAAAATGGCGATACGAAGCTATTTTTCTTTAATACGTATAGAAGGAAACATATATGCCAGTACAAGCTCCTGATATAAAGGAAATGTTGGATGTTGGAACGCATTTTGGACATACCAAGGCTCGACGATATCCGAAAATGGCGCCGTTTATTCAAATGACACGCGGCGGTATTGATGTTTTTGATCTTGAACAATCAACTTTATTGTTTCAAGCTGCACTTGATTTTGTAGAAAAAATTATAGTTCAAGGCGGAATTGTTCTTTTTGTTGGTACAAAAAAACAAGCAAGAGAATGCATAGAACGTTATGCAAAAGAAGCTGATGCGCCATATGTTATTGGTAGATGGCTTGGAGGCACATTCACAAATTTTTCTAGCATCATAACTCTCGTAAAAGAACTTCAGAGGTTAGAAGGTCTTCTTGCTGATCCTGAAACAAAGAAAAAATTTGTTAAGAAGGAAATAATGGATTTCGAAAAACAACACAAGAAGCTTCTAGAATCAGTTGGTGGAATTCGTAATATGGTCAAACTCCCTCAAGCGGTTGTTGTTATTGATATTAAGAAAGAGCGTAGTGTTATTCGCGAGGCAAAAAAACTTTGTATTCCCGTCATTGCTCTAATTGACTCAATAGTAAATCCGGATTTAGTACAATATGGAGTTCCTGGCAATGATGATGCTGTTCGTTCGGTCGAATTATTTGTAGCGAAAATTGCTGATGCGATTAAGTCTGGTAAAGATGCTCGCAAAAAAGCAGCTGCCGCAAAATAACGCGTTTCCATACATTTTTATTACCGAAATTATTACTAATTGCACATAATCTTTATGAGTATTGAACTTATTAAACAATTGCGCGAAATCACAGGAGTTGGAATATCGGACGCAAAGAAGTTTCTCGATGAATCAGGAGGCAATCTTGATGCCGCAATTGAAATTGCACGTAAACATGGTCAGAAAGTGGCTGCTAAGAAACAAGATCGTGTCGCTGGACAAGGGATGGTTGATTCATATATTCACGGTAACGGAAAGATCGGCGTTCTTCTCCAGTTGAATTGTGAGACTGATTTTGTTGCACGCAACGATTCTTTTAAAGAGCTGGCGCATGAGCTCTGTATTCATATCGCAGCTATGAATCCTTTGTATATTAAACGAGACGATGTTCCTTCTGATGTTATTACAAAAGAGAAAGAAATTGAAACAGAGGCGCTCAAACAAGAAGGAAAACCAGAGGCGATGATTGAGAAAATACTTGAAGGAAAGATAAGTAAGTTTTATATGGAGAATTGTCTATTAGAACAAGTGTTTGTAAAAGATGATTCAAAAAAAATTAATTCCTTAATTGAGGAATATACATTGAAATTAGGGGAAAAGATTGAAGTGATTCGTTTCGTTCGTTACTCGATGTAATTTCAAAGTTTTTTCAACAGATAAAAACCCCCGCTGATTTTTTCCAGCGGGGTTTTTTGTTTTATATTTTTTTGTGTCATCAGATGTCATCAGACATGGATATATCTGCTCCGATTTCTCTAAGTTTTTTTACTATATCCTGATATCCTCTGTTAATCTGCCTGGTGTTTCGGATTATTGATTTTCCTGGTGCGGCAAGCGCACAGATAAGCAGATTTGTTGCAGGACGAAGTCCTTCGGGTGATTCTACATCAGCAGAATGCCATTTTGTAGGACCTGTTATAAGTGCTTTATGAATGCCATCTATATACAACTCACACCCAAAATGAGACATTTTTTCAAGATACACGATTCTCTTTTCGTATAAATCGTCATGGATAAGCGTTGTTCCTCGCGCGCTTGCCACTACTGGGGCAAACATAATTAAATTATCTACATTAATTCCAGATCCTCCTGCGCGAGCTTTTATTTTTTCACCCTTTTGAAGTCCGCGTATGTCCGTTGTTTTTATTATGATATCAACAATCGGAGAGTCTTCATTGTTTTCTAGTCTGTAAGGTTTAGATATTTCGAAATGAGCCCCCATAAATTTTAGTATTTTTATTTCAGACTCAATGTACCACAGAGGACAATGATGAATCGCGATACATGACTTGGTTGTTATTCCAACAGCGATAAAAAAGAAAGCTTCAATCGGATCGTGCATAATAAAATATTCAACAGGCATCAGTTTGGAAACCCCAACAATGATTATTTCCTGTGGTGTAATTGTTATGTTTGCGCCCATTTTTTTGAGCATAACACACAGATCTATAACCATATAATTAAATGAGGCGTTCACTAAAGTCGTGGTTCCTGGCATGAGAACCGCCGCAAGTATCGCATTGCACGTTCCTGTATCACTTGCCTCGATCATGACTATACGCACATTACGATCCTTGGAAATGCTTTTGGTTTTTTCAATTCGTATTTGTTCGCACGTTTCACTAACATTGATTCCCATTTCTTTGAACGTATCAGTATGAGCGACAATTGTCCGATCTCCAAGAGCACATCCTCCGGGCTGAGGAATTGAAAATGAATCAAGACAATGAATAAGCGATCCCATAAGATAGAGGACTGAGCGTATTTTTCCCCCAATGATGCCGTTGACAAGCGTCTCGTCATATTGATCCGGAGGGGTAATTTTTAACGGACCTGTTTCTAATGGATGTGTTTTCACCTTAACCCCAATCTTTTTAAAAACCTCAAGAACAATACGAATATCTTCTATATCAGGAACATTATGAAGTGTTGTTGTTCCTTTCGTAAGTAGCGCCGCATGAAGTATAGCAAGCGCTGCGTTTTTTGAATGACCAACAGACACTGATCCACGAAGTTGTTTTCCGCCATTGATAATAAAGTTCTGCATGATAAGCTCCGTTCTCCTGTTTATAGCAGGTTTTTTTAAATTTGTTGTAAATATCTTTAAGTGTTATTTTCATATAAGTGTACTATATAATTCAAACGATCGTCAATGTAAAAAACACCAATAAAAAGCTCTTGTTAGATATTTTTGAGTTGTTTTGATATAATGTGCGTATAAAAGGCCAAGTATGCGCAAGATAAAAACCTTCTTTATAAGCGTGCTGTGTGTGATGTTTATTTTTCCGTCGAGCATATATGCGGCGGAAAAGCTTGATTATGATCTTGAGGTACAAGGCGGAAATATTTATTTTTCAAAAGGAACGCTTGTATCAGGTGATTTTGCGCGTGTGTATGCACTTGTTAGGAATGTCGGTAAAAAGGACATGACAGCAAAAGTAACTTTTTATCAAGGTCAGCAGAAAATAGGAGATTCGGAAACTGTTTCAATCAGAGCAAACGGACTTGATGACGAGGTTTTTGTTGATTGGACAGTTCCGAATGGTGCTTTTAATATTCGAGCTGAACTTAATAATTTTTCTCCTCAAACAGATCAAAATTTATCGAATAATGTTGCCATAACTCCGATTATTATTCCTATTAAAGATGATGATAAGGATGGAATAATAAACGACGAGGATAATTGTCCTTTGGCCGCAAACGCAGATCAAAAGAACACAGATAATGATACCCAAGGAGATGTTTGTGACGCCGATGATGATAATGATGGAGTTCTTGATGTAAACGATGCTTTTCCACTTGATTCGACCAAATCGAAAGATACTAGTATTCCAAAGCCAACACCAAAACCAAAGCCACAACCAGCACCGACCCCAACTCCTGATCCTGTAACTCCAATTTCTGATCAAAACACAACAGACAAAAAAGAACCCTTATATTGTGAAACAGACGCTGATTGCGCAAGTGTTATAGATAAGGAAAAATCTTGTGACGCTGATGCACGTTGTGTAAATCACGCATGCGAACTTAAGTGTAAAGAAATAATACCGTTTCAAAATGAAAATCCGCTCGATGTTTTAGAAAGCGAGACTTTGAGTATTGTAATTGATGTGACAAAACAAGAGTGGAATAGATATTTGTTCACTCCTGTTCTAGGAGGAAAATATGGCGATCGTCTTTCTTTTGCTTGGGATTTCGGGGATGGTGCGACAAGCACTTTTAGTGGTCCTGTACACACATATAGAAGATGGGGATCATACGTTGTAACACTAAACGTGAGAGATAATTATGGAAACAACACGGTAAAAAGCGTTGAACTTTCTATAAGTTTTTTTAATCCCGGAAACTGGATGCTCTGGGTGATTATAAGTATTCTCGCACTTTTTGTATTAGTGGTTTTATGGTGGCACACAAACGCCATTCTTATGAAGAAAAAAGAACGCATACGAGTTCCAATAAAAGAAGGAGAAGAAAACTTACCTCATAGCAAAACATCAGTAAAAGTTAAATCTGAGTAATATATGTCATCGAGATATACATGGAAAGTGCGTCCTGTTTGTGACGCGAAATTTAGATCGTCTATATCTGAATATGGCCACGTTCTCGCTCAGTGTTTGTGGAACAGAGGATGTCTAACAAGAGAAGGCGTGGAAAAATTCGTGTCTTTTTCATATGAAAAAAACCACGACCCTTTTTTATTTGCTGATATGGAAAAAGCAGTTGAAAGGATTTATAATGCGATTAAAAATGAAGAAACAATTTTTATTTTCGGAGATTATGATGCCGATGGCGTAAATGCTTCGGCAATTTTGTATAAAACACTTCGAGCAATAGGCGCGCGCGCCATTGAAGTATATCTTCCACACCGTGAACGTGAAGGGTATGGTTTAAGTAATTACGCTATTGATTTTATGCGCGCGCGCAATGCGAAACTTATTATCACGTGCGATTGTGGAATCAGTACAGTAGAAGAAGTTTCATATGCGAAAGAGTGTGGAATGGATGTTATTATCACAGACCATCATGCGGCTCCGGAAATACTGCCTCCTGCGTATGCGATTATTCATCCTGGGCTTAAAGATGAGCCATATCCGTTTAAACATTTATCTGGAGGTGGTGTAGCATTTAAAATTGCTCAGGCATTGCTTAGGCGAAGTAATATGAAAGAATCCGAATACATCGCGTTTGAAAAATGGCTTCTAGATCATGTTGCCATAAGTACTGTTGCCGATATGGTTCCTCTTATCGGAGAAAACAGACTTCTCGTTTATTATGGACTTAAGGTTCTTCCAAAAACAAAAACACTTGGCTTAAAACACATGTATGAAATTGGTGGAATTAATACAGAAAATATAAACACACATACAATAGGGTATCAAATCGGTCCTCGTATTAACGCGGCCGGACGTATGGATCATTCTGATATAGCATTTAACGCACTTATCTCCGATGACAACGATACCGCATTGGCATATGTTCGTGAGCTTGAACAAAATAATTCAAAACGTAAATCAATAACAGATATAATTTTTAAAGAAGCGATTGAAAACATTGAAAAACAATCATCAGATTCACTTTGGGCATACGCATTTAATGAATCGTGGAATCTCGGTGTAGTAGGGCTTGTTGCTGGTAAGATCGCTCAACGATATAACAAACCAACTTTTATCATGGGAAAGAATGGTGATACGATAGTTGGCTCAGGAAGAAACACGGTCCAAAGGCATGATATAATGGACTTTTTTTATTCCAATAAAAATTTATTTACAAGATATGGAGGTCATCGTATGGCGTGTGGATTTAGCATGGAATATAAATATTATGATGAATTTATAACGTGTGCGAATGATTATTTTACAAAAAATTTAACACAGGCTGATATGATTCCTGTCTTGGATATTGATGCGGAAATTTCTCTTAATGATATATCGTGGCCGGTTAAGAAAGAAATACATATGATGTGCCCATTTGGTATGGAAAACCCGGAACCAAAATTTATTACCAGAAATGTTTTTGTGAGTGACGTGCGTACACTTGGTGCTGATAAAAAACATATTTTATTTAAGGTAAGCGATGCATCAAATACAAAGCAGACGGTTATAGCTTTTGATGTTGCGCCAAGTGTGACCGATGAAATTTCGCATGCACAGAATATGGACATCGTGTATTCAATTGATGAAAACGAATGGAATGGAGAGCGTTCTATTCGTATGCGAATGCTGGATTATATGATATTGTAATTATATATGAGCACTGATACATATAAATTATTTACGGACGGTGGCGCGCGCGGCAATCCTGGACCGGCAGGAGTAGGAGCTGTTTTGTTGTGCAGTGAAAACGAAATTGGAAATGTTTCAAAATATATTGGAGTTGCTACAAATAATCAGGCCGAGTATCGTGCGTTGCTCGAAGGATTAAGCTTGGCACATAAGCACAAGATCAATAGCATATCTTGTTTTTTGGATAGTGAACTTATCGTTAGACAAATTAATGGGGAATATAAGGTGAAGGATGTCGGTTTAAAACCACTTTACGAAGAAGTTTGTAATCATATTCGTATTTTTGATAATATAACTTTTTCACACGTGCCGCGCGCGCGTAATGCTCGTGCAGATGAGCTGGTTAATAAAGCGATTGATGCGGAAACAAAGAAATTATAATTACAATGAACGTATACGATAAATTTATCGGAAATGCGCATATTGTTGATGCGCTTCGCATGTTCGAGGGGAGTGATAAACGTCCTCGTGTTATGTTGTTTATTGGGGAAGAACACGTAGGAAAGCGCACTCTTGCCGATTTATTTTGCTCACATCTTCATTGTAAAGAAAAAGGTGTGGGAGAAAGATGTGATCAGTGTCAATCATGTAAATTATTTGTTTCCGGTGGACATCCAGACCATTTTGTAATTGATCGAGAGCCCGAAAGCACAGGAATATCAATTGATCAAATAAGAAATCTAAAAAGTTCTCTAATGACATCTTGTTTTTTTGGTGGAATAAAGACGGTTATTATAGATAATGCGCATCTTTTGCAAGAAGAATCTGCAAACAGTCTTCTCAAGCTTCTCGAAGACGTTCCTATTTACACGCATTTTATTCTAATTTCGTCTAGGATCGATACAATACCATTAACTATTCTTTCTCGTGTTATGAAGTTTGAATTCGAGCTGTGTTCAAGTTCTGATTTTCCAAAAGATGTTATCTCATCGCTTCACCCGTTTTGTATTTATGTTTCAGAAGGAAAGCCGGGATTTGTTTTTTCATTCACAAAAGATGATTTAATGCGACAGAGATATATAGATGTATACGAATGGACAAAACATATTTTTTCCATACCGTTTCCAGATGCATCTAGAGAGATTGATGAATGTATAAAAAAAGATTTTTTTGGATTCTCGTTTTCAGAATTTTTGCATATTATAATATCAGTCATGAAGTTCGAAAACAAAGACATGAACAAGGACTTTATTAATCTAATTATAAAATCAGGCAATTTAGTTAGAAGGAACATAAATCCACGCATAATTCTAGAAAACATAGTTTTGGGGAGGAGGTGATTTCTCATTAATTTCTAAAAGCTTTTTGTGTTCATAAAACAAGGTACATTACTTGTTTTTTTCGTGTTTGGTGATACAATATTGGTGCTTTATAATAAGTAAAAACCTTATGAAATCGCGATTAATTACCGTATCAAGTGTCGTGTGTGTTATTTTACTCGGTTTGACCGGGTGTCTTGGTCAAAGCGCAAAACAAACCACAATAGAGGGTGGCGTGTATAAAAGTATTAATAATGCAGAAACTTGGGATAGAAAAAACGCCGTACTAACTGCTGGAGGAACACGATCAATAGAAGGCGTCAATACGAAGACGATTACGTTTGATCCTCAGGACCCAGAGACACTATATCTCGGAACATATGCAAACGGACTTTTTTATACGATTGATGGTGGAAACTCATGGTCGGCGACGGTGCTTGATGATGAACAAATTAATGACATTGCTGTGAGTCCTGCAGCAAAATGTTTTATTACTGTTGCAACAGGGAATGTGCTTAAAAGATCGAATGATTGTGCTCGCACATTTAGCGATGTTTTTATTGATACGAAAAAAACAACCCAAACCAACTCTGTTGCAATCAATCGTTTGAATCCGGCACAGATATTTATCGGTACAAACGCAGGAAGTTTTTTGGTCTCGAACGACTTCGGCGATTCGTGGGAACTTGTCCGTACATTTGATGACAGTATTGAAAAAATTCTTCTCGATGACAAGACACCAAATCGTATATATGTATTTATGCGTTCGAAAGGTATTTATCTTTCAGATGATAGCGGACTTAATTGGAAGTCGCTTGATCGAGGCTTATCAAATTATAACGGTGCAAATGTTTATCGTGATGTTTATATTGATAGTAATGAACCAAATACGCTTATTTATGCTTCTAAATATGGACTATTAAAAACAAATGACGCAGGAACAACATGGCAACCAATCGAGACAATTGTCGGAAGTTCTGTAAATATATATGCAATTGGTGTTAATTCGATCAATAACAAAGAATTGTTTTTTATAAGCAATGATCGTTTGTATCATACAAAAGACGGAGGGCAAACTTGGATTCCGAGAAATCTTCCAAGTAAACGTACGGGTGTCCGACTTTTGGTTCACCCAAATACTCCTTCAATCGTTTATTTAGGAGTAGCAAAACTAAAGTAAATCATATGAATCGTTTTATTTTATCGCACAAAGAGTCACTTGATAAGGTGATTTCACATACGCACGAACAACTAAATTCTCTTCGCATAGGAAGAGCTCACCCCGGTTTGGTCGAGGGCGTATTTATTGAAGCGTATGGAAACCAAATGACTGTAAAACAGGTCGCGAATATTAAAGCACAGGACAATAGAACACTTGTTATTGAGCCTTGGGACAAATCTCTTGTTAAGGCAATCGAAACAGGTCTAACGAAGGCGGAGCTGGGTGCCTTGCCGAACGTCGACGGCACTATTATTAGATTATCAATTCCACAGCCTACGGAGGAGCGCCGGTTACAACTTGTAAAACTCATGAAAGAGCATATTGAAGAAAATCGAGTGGCACTTAGAAATATTCGTGAAAAAATTCGTGAGGAAATAAATGATGCTGAGAAAAATAAAGAAATTTCCGAAGATGAAAAATTTAAATATCTTAAAGATGTCGATGAAGTAATAAAAGAACACAATGCTACACTTGCTGAAATCAGCGAATCTAAAGAAAAAGAAATAATGACCGTATAATACCATGTCAATTTTGCTATTTATTATTGTTCTGGCTATCCTCGTTCTTGTGCACGAGGTTGGTCATTTTATTGCCGCGAAACGCGCAGGAGTCCGTGTTGATGAGTTTGGATTTGGATTTCCACCGAGACTTTGGGGCAAAAAAGTCGGAGAAACGCTTTATTCTATTAACCTTATTCCACTTGGAGGATTTGTAAAAATAAAAGGCGAGACAGGATCAGAAGACAGATCAGATCCCGAAAGTTTTGTGAGTAAGGGCTTTGGACGAAGAATGTTTATACTCGCGGCCGGAGTACTCATGAACATACTTCTTGCAATGATCTTTTTCTCAATCGCATATATGATAGGAGTTCCAAAAGGACTTCATAATATATCGTCATCAGCGCACATAGAAAACAGACAGGTTCGTGTGCTTGAAATTATGAAAGAATCACCGAATTTTGGAATTGATATAAAACAAGGAGATATAATCACTCGTATTGATGAACAAAAAGTAGAAAATATAACAGATTTTAAATCATATGTTGCTACTCGGTCAGGTGTGGATACAGTTAAGCTTTTTATTGAAAGAGGAGCTGAGAAGAAAGACGTTACGGCAAAAATATTTTCATTTAATAACAATCTTGTTGTCGGTCTTAGTTTGGTTGATACTGGTGTAGTCTCATATGGTCCAGTATTGGCTGTATATAATGGTATTAAAGATACTATTTTATATACTGGTATGACTTTTAAGGCTTTTGGTAGTTTGATTTGGAATGTTCTTTCAGGCAATGGATTTCCAGAATCTCTGACCGGTCCAGTCGGGCTCGTTGTAATTACAGGAGAGGCTGCTTTGTACGGATTGGCGTATTTTATAAGTTTCATCGCATTGCTTTCGGTTAATCTAGCTGTGTTGAATATTTTGCCGATTCCCGCACTGGATGGAGGAAGAATACTTTTTGTTCTTATTGAAATGATTCGCCGAAAACCAAATGATGAGCAGGTTGAAAACATTGTTCATTTGACCGGATATGCATTACTCATGATTCTGGTTATTATGGTGACATTCAAAGATGTTGGAGTGTATGGGGCGCAAATATGGAATAATTTTACGAGATTGTTTTAAAAAAATGAAATTAGAAATATTTGATTATTTATCGACAACACCAAGCTCTTTTATGAGAAGGTGCGGATATTCCGAATATATTGATCACAGAACAAAAAAGGTAAGTTATAGTAGGCGTCTTGGATCCGGTTTTTTTCCGAAATTTCACGTTTATGTAATGCAACGTGATCCAAAGGGCTGGATTTTGGATCTGCATATAGACCATAAACAACATACGTATGGAGAAAATACGGCTCACTCTGGCGAATATTCGGGTCCGTTGATTGAAACTGAGATGAAAAGGATTTATACTATTTTACAAACTATATAATTATGGCTGGAATAACAATAAAACAAAAAGAAGATTTTTCTGAGTGGTATCAGCAAGTCGTGAAAGAAGCGGATCTTGCAGAAAATTCTGTTGTGCGAGGATGTATGGTTATAAAACCATACGGATATGCATTATGGGAGCGTATTCAACAAACACTCGACGGAATGATAAAAGCCGCCGGAGTTCAAAATGCTTATTTTCCATTGTTTATCCCAAAAGAATTTATTGAAAGAGAGGCAAAACACGTTGAGGGGTTTGCTCCAGAGCTTTTGACTGTAACACACGTAGGTGACAAAGAACTTGCTGAAAAACTTGTTATTCGTCCGACATCTGAAACAATCATGTATGATACATTTGCGAACTGGATACACTCTTATCGTGATCTTCCGTTATTAATCAATCAATGGGCGAATGTTGTTCGTTGGGAAAAAAGAACAAGACTTTTTTTGCGTACTACGGAATTTTTATGGCAAGAAGGACACACGGTACATGCATCACACGAAGAAGCGGCGAAAGAAGTTGAAAGAGCTCTCGCGATGTATGAGAGGTTCGCAAAAGAATTTTGCGCGATTCATGTTATTCCAGGAAAAAAGACTCGCGCTGAGACATTCGCCGGAGCAGAATATACGCATTCAATTGAAGGACTTATGCGAGATGGGAAGGCATTGCAAATGGGCACATCTCATCACTTAGGAGATGGTTTTGCGAAAGTTTTTGGTATTCAATATAGTGATAAAGACGGAATTCTTAAATATCCATATCAAACATCTTGGGGTGTATCAACTCGTCTTATCGGAGGAATTATTATGGCACACGGAGATGACAAAGGGTTGCGCTTACCACCAAAAATTGCTCCAACACAGGTCGTGATTATACCTATATACAAAGACGACTCGTCGCGCGCGGCATCTGTTTCTTATGCGGAAAAAATTGAAAAAGATCTTATTGCTGCCGGTGTTCGTGTTCATACAGATGTTCGAGATTATATAACGCCAGGTTTTAAATTTAATGAATACGAACTGAAAGGAGTTCCAATTCGTATCGAAGTTGGACCGAAAGACATAGAAAAAGAAGCGGTCGTGCTTGTTGATCGATTTGACGGTGTTAAAACGAGTGTGCCGCGCGCTGAAGTTGTTTCTAGTGTTATAAGCGGTCTCGATAAGATTCAAAATGATTTATATAATGAACACAGATCGATGGTTGAAAAAAAGACCATTGACATAACATCTTATGATGAGTTCAAGGACAAGATTGAGGAGGGTGGTTTTTTGAGAGTTTGGTGGTGTAATGATGAAGATTTAGAAAAGAAAATAAAAGAAGACACCAAAGCAACTATTAGATGTATTCTCTCTGATAACGAAAAAGGGTCGCACAAATGTTTTTATACAGGTAAAAAAGCCTTATTTCAGGTCTTGTTTGCTCGTTCTTATTAATTACCATATAATCGGATACGTATGTTTTCTTCTCTTGATTTAAGTATTGATCTCGGTACAGCAAACACCCTTGTGTATAGCAAAGGGAAGGGTATTATTATTAATGAACCTTCTGTCGTAGCTATTAATACAAAAACAAATACTGTACTTGCTGTAGGAGTTGAAGCGAAAAAAATGGTTGGAAAAACACCACAACATATTGTTGCTGTGCGTCCTTTGGTTAATGGGATTATTTCAGATTTTGAAGTTACTGAAAAAATGCTTAAATATTTTATTGAAAAAGCCATACAGAAAAAAAGTCTTTTTTTCAATCCAAAACCAAGGGTAATTATAGGAATTCCGTCTGAGGTTACTGAGGTTGAACGAAAGGCCGTGCAAGATGCGGTTTTGTCAGGAGGAGGAAGAAGAGTTTTTCTTATCGAACAACCAATCGCATCAGCAATAGGATGCCGTCTTAATATACAAGACCCAGGAGGACACATGATTGTTGAAATAGGAGGAGGAACAACAGAGATCGCTGTGATATCATTAGGAGGAATTGTTACTAGCACATCGCTCAAGCTCGCGGGAGATGCGTTAAACAATGATATTATTGATTACGCCAGAGAACGATTTAATATGTTATTGGGTGAGAGAACTTCCGAAAATATAAAAATTCAAATTGGATCAGCTGTAGAACTTGATACACCACTCGAATCAACTATTAAAGGTAGAGATCTTTTGACCGGTCTTCCAAAAGAAATTGTAATTACTGACACAATGATACGCGAGGCTTTATCAAAAACACTTTCAATAATAACAGAAGCCGTAAAAGATACGATTGAACGAACACCACCGGAACTCGTGGCTGATCTATATGATCGAGGTATTGTACTTTCCGGAGGAGGCGCATATGTACGAGGCCTAGATAAACTTATCAGTAATAGAGTAAAAATTCCTGTATATATTGCCGATGATCCATTGACATCGGTAGTACGTGGATCAGGGGCTGTATTGGAGGATCTTGATTCACTCGGAGAAATTTTACTTGCAAATATCGAGTAGATTTTGTTTTTTGTCTTTTTTATAAATTGAAACCATTGTATGAAATATATTTCTCCGCGTTCTCAGATACGAAAGCGTAGTATACGATATATTGCCATATCTTGTTTGTGTGTGTTAATACTTATTTTTGTTGATATTATTGCTGGAGGAAGTATGATTTCTCGTGGATTACAATACTTTGATTCTAAAACATTAGACAAAGTTGCATTTAATGGAATGCGCGCCAAGACTATATATACTTTTCTTAAAGATGGAAAATCTGTTTATAATACAATAAAAGAAAATGAAAAACTTAAAGAAAGCATAGTGTCTCTCAAGACACAAATTCAAGAAGATGAGATTCGAATAACATCACTTGAAAAGTCAGCTTCAATCACTTCTATAAAAGGTGTAAAAACCGCTTCGGGTTATATTACTGAAATATTAAATTATCCAGAAGGAACTTATTATAGAATTAATATCGGATCAAAACAACTTATAAAAAAAGGTAACGCCGTTATAACGGATACTGGTGTTATGATTGGAAAAATCGCCGAAGTTTTTCCAGAATATTCAATAGTTCGTTCTCTTGATAGTACAATAAGCAAAGTTTCTGTAACCGTATTAAATGCAGGAAGATCTCTCGGGCTTCTGGTAGGAGATCTTGAGTTTGGAGTGAATGTTGAAAAACTTCCAGCGACTGAAAAAACAAATAATGGAGAAAGTGTTATAACATCCGGTCAAGAAGAACGTATTCCGGCGGGAATACCAGTAGGTACTGTCAGAGATGCCGTGTATAAAGAGGGCGATCTTTTTCAGATGTTGCTTGTTGATACACATGAGCGGTTTGTTCATTATTTTGATGTTGTAAAAGTTTATATACAATAATCATATGGTGTTAGCATGGATTATCATTCTAATCGTTCTGGTTTGCACTATATATATAAGATCAGTAAGTGGTGTTGTACTTATGCCAGATTATTATATTATAAGTGCAGCTCTACTGGTATTCCCGCCGGTATCAATGTATGCACTCGTTGCTGTATTGGTATTTCTTCGTCGCGAACAAGTGGCACATCCTTTTTTGCATTGCGCCACACTCATATTGGTTTTTTTGTTTCCATTTATAAAAAGAATCATTAATTATCATAATATATATATAAACGCTCTTTTTTTAAGTGTTGCAAACATGATTGTTTATTGTGTTGTTGAGTATGTTATACGCGTAATGTTTGTTGATGTCCCTTTTGTGTTGTATGAATGGTATGTATATGTCGTTAATATAATTATTAGTATGGTTCTTTGGTGGATTCTTTCTCGCGTGTTTTCTTATAATGAAAATTTTTATAATGCAAAAAAAACATCAGTATAAAGATGATGGTTTTGATATATTTACTCCATTATCATCCAATGAAAGTGGTTGGGCGGTTCGTGATTTTTCCGAAACACGTGATGATGGAAGTTTTTTTTGGTTTGGCGATAGTACGAATGAACGTATGAGTGCTCCGATTGACGCACGCAGACTTTTAATAATATCTCTTTGTTGTTTGTTTGGACTTTTTGTACTAGGAGCACGTTCTTTGTACTTGCAAGTAGTTAGATATGATCACTATTCTTCGCTTGCTGAACACAATCGTACAAAGACGAAGGTATTATATGCAAACAGGGGATTGCTGTTTGATAGAAATGGAACGCCTCTTGTTGAAAACATTCCACAATATTCATTGTGGGTCATCCCATCTGAACTTCCAAAAAAAGACGAAGAAAAAATGAAAAATATTCAAGATACAATTTTATCTGTTTTTTCAGAGGAGGAAAAGGTTTCGAAGGAAGAGTTTTTACAATTGTTCGCGCGCGCCTCAGAGCCGACAGCATATACTCCGGTGCTCGTGAAAAATAATATTGATTACAAGGATGTTGTATATATTCAGGCGCGCGCGGCTGATCTTCCCGGAATCGAAATTAATGTTCGTGCTACTAGAAAATATGAGGATATTCCATCAATTGCGCATGTTATTGGATATGTTGGTTCTGTGACAGATGAAGATGTAAAAAAAGGATATGATAGGTATGACATAGTCGGGAAAAATGGAGTAGAAGCATCATATGAGAAGGATCTTAAAGGAAAAAACGGTTATATACATTCTGAAGTTAATTCGTCCGGTCAGGTTGTAAAACATATTGCCAGAGAGATATCTGTCGAGGGGAAGAGTTTGGTACTTACTATTGATTCTGATCTTCAAAAATATATTGCCGAGGTAATGACAGAGTATGTGCGTCAATATGGTGCACGAGGTGGAGCAGGAATTGTTGTAAATCCATGGAACGGAGAGATATTAGCACTTGTGAGTGTTCCTTATTTTGATCCGAATATACTTACTGTTGAAAAAGAAAAAGACAAAATAAAAAAACTAATTGAAGATAAAGATAAGCAACCATTTTTTAATAGAGCAATTTCTGCGGCATATCCACTCGGGTCTATTTTTAAATTATTTGTTGCCGCAGGGGCCCTTGATATGCATACAATTACAAAAACTTGGACTGTAATGAGTACAGGAGGAATACAAGTAAATAATAGTTTTTTTAAGGATTGGAAAGCCGGTGGACACGGAATTACAAATCTTACAAAAGCAATTGCAGAATCTATAAATACATATTTTTACACGATTGGAGGCGGGTTCGGAGATCATGAGGGTATAGGACACGATGCGATTGTTTCATATGCTAAAAAGTTTGGATTTGGAGAATTACCTAAAACAGATCTTCCTGGTGCGGTCGCAGGAAATGTTCCAACAAACGAGTGGAAACAAGAAAAAATTGGAGAACGTTGGTATTTAGGTGATACGTATAATCTTTCAATCGGACAAGGTTATTTAACGGTTTCTCCATTACAGGTTGTTGCGGCTATTTCTGTAATTGCAAACAAAGGAATGTATTATGTTCCACACTTACTAGCACGTATAAAAGAAGGTGAAAAAGTTGTTTCTGAGTATGATGTTCATCCAACTTCTATTGGAATTGATTCTGATACGTTTATTGCGATACAAGAAGGTATGAGAGAGGCTGTTCGTTCTGGATCCGCCAAGCAACTCTCATTACTTTCTATTTCTTCTGCTGGAAAAACAGCTACAGCTCAGGTTGGAAACAAAGGAAAGTATAATGCATGGTATGCGGGGTTTGCTCCGTACGAGAATCCTGAAGTCGCTTTTGTTTTTATGTTAGAACATGTTGGTGGAGGAGGCGATAGATACGCGGTTCCAATTGCTGAAAGTTTTCTACAGTATTATTTTAATAAAGAAAAAGAGTAATATACTAGATATTTAATGCTTGCTTTTTAAGCTTTTTTCGTTTACACTCTAATATGTATTTAATATAGTATTTGTCAATATGAGCGATACAATTATTCTTACAAAAGAAGGTTTTAAGAAAGCAAAACAAGAACTTGATCGTTATGAAAAAGAAATTATGCCTGCGATAGCACAGCGCATAGCTTCTGCGCGCGCTCATGGTGATCTGAGTGAAAACGCTGAATATCATGCAGCACGAGAAGAACAGGGTATTATAAATGGTAAAATTCTTGATCTTAAGACGTTGTTGAAAAATGCTCAAGTTATAGAAAAGAAGGCATCTGATGGAATCGTTCGAATTGGTTCAATCATAACAATTTCTACGAAGGACAAGGAGTACACATATACTATTGTTGGAGCAAACGAATCAGATCCTTCTAATGGAAAAATATCTTGTGATTCTCCTCTTGCAAAAACTTTTCTTGAACACAAAGAAGGAGAAGACGTCGAATTTATTGGTCCAAACGGATCAGTGATGTATAATATTCGTAAAGTAATATAATATAATGTTTTCAAAAAAAATTGCAATTGATCTAGGTACAACAACAACACAAGTGTACGTACCAAAAAAAGGGATTGTTCTTAATGAACCATCAGTTGTTGCTATTTCGACGATTGATAATGAAATATTAGCTGTTGGAAACGAAGCAAAAGAAATGATAGGACGAACACCTGATAGTATTATTGCGAAACGTCCAATGAAGGATGGTGTAATTGCTGATTATAAGACAACAGAGGTAATGCTTCGATATTTTATTAATAAAGCACTCGGTTCTTTTCGTTTTTTTAAACCAGAAGTTATGATTGCGGTACCTGGTGGAATTACATCGACAGAAAGGAGAGCTGTTATTGATGCAACGCTTTCTGCTGGTGCAAAATCAGCTTATATTATCAAAGAGCCGATTGCCGCTGCAATTGGAGCAGAAATTCCAATAGGTTCAGCATCTGGGCATATGATTGTTGATATGGGAGGAGGAACAACAGAAATTGCAGTCATATCTTTAGGTGGTATGGTAGCTTGTAAATCAATTCGTGTTGGTGGAAATAAGTTCGATTTGGATATAGTTGAATATATAAAAAAGAAATATAATCTTGCCATTGGTGAACGAACAGCAGAACAAATAAAAATTCAAATCGGATCCGCTACACTACTTCACAATGATGATATTCTAAAGATGGAAATAAAAGGAAGAGATCTAATTGCTGGATTGCCTCGTTCTATGGCAGTAACATCTGATGATGTAACACACTCTATTAAGAATTCGCTTGATATGGTGATTGGCGCGATAAAATCAGTACTTAATGAAACACCTCCTGAGCTTGCTGCTGATATTATGGAGAAGGGTATGATATTGTCCGGTGGTTCATCACAGCTTCGTAATTACAATGTTCTTATTACTGACGGAACAGGTGTTCCTGCTTATAATTCAGAACACTCTCAGCTTTGTGTTGTTCGTGGTACAGGAATTGCACTCGAAAATCTTGATGCATATAAAAGGTCTCTTTTGAATTAATTTTTTCTTTCAAAAAATAACTTGATATTTTTTATTATTTGTTTTTGTGGTATAATACACTGGTTCTGAATATAATTTTATGAGTCTTGGTGGAGGATTTAATATTCCAAAGAAAGAAGAAAGACCCGATGATTTTCAGCCTGGGGGTGGAGTTGATTATACTTTAAAAGAGCAAGCAGAGGAGCAAGCACACGAAGAAGAACTTCGTCGTCAGAGTAGTGTTGGTACTGATAGTGGTATGGACTTCGAAAGAGATGATAAAGATGAGTATAATGAAGAAGAACCTATTACATCAATGTCAGATTTTGACCGGACTCGCGAGCTTAATCGTGCAAGAGGAGGAAGAAAAGAAGAGGAGGATGATCAAAACAGAACAGAGTTTGAACGTTATAAACTAATGCATGCCGCGCAGCTGATGGCTGTAGGCGTACAATCTTATGAGTCAAAAGTGAAACAAAATGACATCTCACAAGGAACAAATGCTCTCGATGGTATATTAGGTGATATGAATAACAGAATTGATGAAAATAAAAATATCCTCATAGATCAAAAAGATTTCAAAAGAGTTGAAAACTCTCTTGAGCTTCTGTCTGTTGCTGTTTTTCTTCTTTATAGCATATCATGGCTTTTTAAAATAACAATTGTTTTGGCGGAATTTGCTCCTATTTTCAATCGCGGTGCCATCGGCTTAATACAAGGAACAACTCCATTTATAGGAAAAACAAAACGATGGAGATCAGTATATCAAAGCAAAATAATGGATCCTTTGTATATGTCAGAGCGACAAAATCCGATCACATTTCTCGCCCTTATAAAACGCTTGTTAAAAGAAGAAACAAAACTTATAAATAAAGAAATCACTAATTTTCAAGATGCAAAAAACAATCTTGAATATCAGGCGGAACAGGTGATTTCAAGGGTTCCGGAGCTTTCACAATATTGGAACAGTAATCGTCCATCTGAAAAATAGACGGCGGATAAGGAGCCGTTCCATACGAAAATGTAGTACGCGTATGCCGTGCGTTGAGCTTTCAACGAAAGGCTCACAAAACTCTCTCTTCCATATCGCACGCATTCATAAGAGTAGTACATGTATGGCACGGCTCCTTGTTCGTCTCGGTGAATTTTAATTAATGTAATTTAGAACAAAATAGAGAGTATGAGTATATGGAAAGGAACTATCTTGCTTGTTGTATCTTCTCTTGCAAGTAGGCTATTAGGACTTTTGCGCGACAGGATATTAACTCAACATTTTGGTGTTCATGAGGAACTTGATATTTATTTGTCAGCGTTTAAAGTTCCTGATTTCGTATTCGGAATATTTATTGCTGGAGTTCTTTCCGCTGTATTTATTCCAGTATATCTTAAAAAAGAAGAAGATGAGCGAGGTAATTTTCTTAATACTATACTTATTGGTTTTTTGATTATAATGGGAATAGGATCTCTTGGAATATTTTTTGGCGCTACGCCGCTCGCACGAATCGTATCACCGGGTTTTTCTTCGGAAGCACTGGTTCGTTTAGCTGAGCTTATAAGAATTATGAGTGTTTCTATATTAATTTTTACGATAAGCAATGTTTTTTCAAGTGTTCTCAATGCTGTTGAACGATATGGTGCGTATGCGCTAGCCCCGATACTTTATAATATAGGAATTATCGTGGGATTTTATTTTTTTGTGCCAGTATTCGGACTTCCTGGACTCGCATATGGCGTAGTATTAGGAGCATTACTTCATATGTGTGTGCAAATTTCTCCTGTTCTGAAGACTGGATGGCGCCCTAATATACATATTAATTATTTGGATTTTTTACAGCTTCTAAAAAAAATGATTCCACGTTTTTTGTCAGGAATAACGTTACAATTTAATATATTTGTTATTAATTATTATCTGTCATTTGCGATTATTGGAAGTATTACTATGTTTTATCTCGCTAACAATATATATTATGTAGTTATTGGTACATTTATAATTTCAATTAGTACAACTATTTTTCCTAGATTAGTGCGAGCGGCGCGTGACACTTCTTTAGGAAGAGTTGTTACAGAAGCATTTAATGATACGTTATTTTTTACAATTCCATTTACAGCCTTATCAATTATAAGTGGTGCGGCATTGATTGTTGTTTTGTATGGGGAGGGTGGACATATTCAAGAAACGGCCCGAACACTTGCTTGGCTGAGTTTATCACTTCCGTTTCAAGGAGGTGTTTATATATTGGCAAAGGCGTTTTATGCGCTCGAAGACACCATTCGTCCTTTTATTATAAATTGTATTATGTTGATTTTGATGATAGCCATATTTCAGTGGGTACCTGTGGTCGGATCGTCTGAGTGGGTAGCTTTGGTATACACGAGTACAATTATTATTCAGTATTTTCTCATGTTAATTGTTTTGTTTTTGAAATATAAGATAGCTCTTGATTTGAAAAGAATAGTATGTAACTTGGCTATTCTAATAGTTAATACTGGTATTGCAGTATGTGCCTGGTATGTGGTAAAAATGATTGTTCCTATAGGAAATGTTTCTCAAACGATGGAGGCGCTCATCTCTCTAGTATATTGGATTCCGGCAGGAGTGATTTTTTTATACTGTAGCCATCTTTCTGGAATGAAATATGTTGAATTGGTATTTTTGAGATTTCGAAAATAGTATGAATAGTAAGATAAAAAATTTTTGTATTATTGCACATATTGATCATGGAAAATCGACACTTGCCGATCGTCTTTTGGAATTAACAGGAACGATAAACAAAAGAGAAATGATGGAACAGGTGCTTGATAGCATGGATATTGAACGTGAGCGTGGTATTACAATTAAACTTCAACCAGTTCGTATGCAGTGGAAGGGGTATGAATTAAATCTTATTGATACTCCTGGTCACGCTGACTTCGCTTATGAGGTTTCTCGTTCGCTCGTGGCTTGTGAAGGGGCACTTCTCATAGTTGATGCGACTCAGGGAGTAGAGGCCCAAACAATTGCGAACTTATATTTAGCGCTTGATCTCGGACTCGATATAATACCAGTAATAAATAAGATAGATCTACCTGCCGCACATGTCGACGGAGTTACGGAAGAAATTATAAAACTTATTGGGTGCGCGCGTGAAGATATTATTAAGGTTTCAGCAAAAACAGGCGAAAATGTTTCGTCTATTCTAGATGCAGTTGTAGAGCGCGTTCGTTCTCCTAAAGGAGAAACAAAAAGTCCTTTACAGGCACTTATTTTTGATTCACAGTTTGATAATTATAAAGGTGTTATTACTTATGTGCGCGTTATGAATGGATCGCTTCGCGCTCATCAAAAAATACAATTTTCAGCAACAAAATTTCCTACAGAAGTGCTTGAAGTTGGTGTTTTGAGGCCTCGTTTTGAGAAAATTAATGAGCTCAATGCGGGAGAAATCGGATATGTAGTTACAGGAATCAAGGAGCTTGGAATGTCAAAAGTAGGCGATACTGTTGTTGATCTTTCTCACCCGGCGGTAGCGCTTCCTGGATTTACAGAGGTTAAACCAATGGTTTTTGCGGGCATATATACGAAAGAGGGGGATAGTTATGAATCACTTAGAGATGCTCTTGAAAAAATGAAACTTTCTGACTCGAGTCTTTCTTTCGAGTCCGAACAGTCCAAAGCATTGGGCTTTGGTTTTAGGTGTGGTTTTTTAGGACTTTTACATCTTGAAGTATTTCGCGAGCTTCTAAGACGCAGATATAACTTAGATGTTATTATCACCGTTCCTTCCGTAGCTTACAAAGTATATCCAAACGGCTCTGGAGAACCATATATTGCTTATAATCCTCATGACATGCCCGATATTAATTATATTGATCATATTGAGGAACCATTTATGGCGATTGAGATATTCACTCTGGCAACATATATTGGTGGAGTCATGGAGCTCATGAGCGCGAAGAAGGCTTTATATAAAAATACGGAATATATTAATGATCAGCGCGTTATTTTATATTATGATATTCCTCTTTCCATGATGATTACTGATTTTTATGATAAATTGAAAAGTGTCACCACAGGATACTCATCGCTTAATTATTCTTTTAAAGAATATCGCCCAGTTGATGTTGTGCGTATGGATATATCTGTTGCAGAAGATGATGTGGAGGCTCTTTCTTGTATAGTTTATCGTGACGACGCACAAAGGATCGGGCGAGCAATAGTTGAGGCACTCAAAAAAACCCTCAAAAGAGAGATGTTTGAAGTAAAAATACAAGCAAAAATAGGTGGTAAGGTAGTCGCATCAGAAAGACTTTCTGCTCTTCGAAAAGATGTTACAGCGCATCTTTATGGAGGAGACCCAACTCGTCGTAGAAAGCTTCTTGAGAAACAGAAAAAAGGTAAAAAACGCATGAAAGAAACAGGTCGTGTTCGTATACCTCAAGAAGCATTTTTGACTTTGTTGAAGCGTTGATTAATAATGTATACATATGGTAAAAAAGATTTGGAAAATTTTCTCCATTTTTGTGATTATTGGACTTATCGTGATGCTGATTGCTCCGATGTTTTAATATAAACACATATGGCGGATTATGCCGGTTTTGTAAAAAAAATACTTCACGATGGGGAAAGTGTTCGAATTATTCATAGAGGATATTGGCTTCCTAGAAGTCCTATGTTTATTATTCCAATTATTCTTCTTGTTATTTCGTTCTTTTTCATGTATGCATTGATTGCACAAGGTGCGTGGGGTGTATATGTTTTTTTCATTTTGGTTATTTTGAGCGTGATACTTCTTACTCGCGCATATCTTCTTTGGCTTTATGATATTGTTATTGTAACAGATCAACGAATCATAGATATTGATCAAAAATCACTTTTTCAAAGAGTAATGTCAGAAGCACTTCTTAAAAATATTCAAGATGTGGTTTGTGAGCAAAGTGGAATAGCGCAATCATTGTGGAAATACGGAACAATAAGAATTACTACTGCAGGAGGAGGAAGAATTTTTGATATGGAATACGTGTATGCTCCAGAGGAGATGCAGAAAAAACTTGTGGAAATTCAACAAGAATCTTTTAAGAACAAAGAACTAGATGAGGTGCCAACAGCAGATCTTCTGAAGACAATTAGACTTTTAAGACAAAGATTTCCACGCGAGGAACTCGAAGAATTACTTGGTTTAAAAGAATAAGGCGCTCATTGTATAGAGCGTCTTTTTGTATTTTAAAAAACGTCTTATTTATGGTACAATACTCACGTGCAGTACGCTCGAACAGGTCGAAAATTTTCTTTTTTTAACAGCAATTATGTGTTTTTTGCATTGCTGATAATTTTTGTTTTGTTGTCCGTTAGTGTATTTAAAGAAACAAGAAGAAATACTGCGATTGGACACGAAGTGAAAAAGGCACAGTCCGAACTTGATCGAATCAATCAAAACAACAAAGATCTAGGTGACATGGTTTCTTTTTTTCAATCAGAACAGTATGTTGAAAAACAAGCCCGTACGAAACTAGGATATAAAAAAGCAGGTGAATCTGTGCTTGTGCTCAGTACGGACGGTGTTACAGGAGACTTCTCGTCATCGACAAGCGAATCTTCTGTTCAGTCTTCATCAAACAAAGAATCGAATCCGTTAAGGTGGCTTAAGTTTTTTTTCGGAGGCATATGATCAAAATTGTAAATGTTTCAAAATATTACAACAAAGACACAAAGGTGCTTGATACAGTGTCAATTCATATCAAGCCCGGGGAGTTTGTTTCTTTGGTTGGTCAGAGTGGGACAGGAAAAACAAGTCTCGTAAAAATTATAATTGCCGAGGAGCGCGCGAGTGCGGGCCGCATCATAGTAGGCGGATGGGATGTTACTGATATTCGTAAACGAGATCTGCCTTTTTATCGTAGACAAATAGGAGTTGTTTTCCAAGATTATAAATTACTTCACAAGAAAACAGTATTTGAAAATATAGCGTTTGGGCTTGAAGTATGCGGCGCGCCGCTCGCCGACGTGCGGAAAACAGTGCCACAACTGCTCAAAATCGTTAATCTTGAACGTCAGGCAGGAAATTATCCATACGAGCTTTCTGGCGGCGAGCAGCAACGCGTAGCGATTGCTCGCGCGCTTGTTAACAAACCAAAACTTCTTATAGCCGATGAGCCAACAGGGAATCTAGATATGATTAATTCAAAAGAAATTATTGATTTGTTGCGTAAAATTAACTCTCTCGGCACAACGGTACTTCTTGTGAGTCATGATCGTGATATTGTGAACCGGATTAAAAAGAGGGTCATAACACTTGATCGAGGATGTGTAGTATCGGATCAGGAATTGGCTGGCAAGTACATTTTATAAAAATATGATTACAGGATTATATAGAATATGGAAATTTGCGCTTATAAATTATGCTCGTAATTTATGGCTCACATTTGTAACTGTTTTCACAATTGTTGTAACGCTTGTTCTTATTAGCATGGCGATTATTTTTAATGGGGCATTCGATCATGTTATAGGACAATTTCACGAAAAGCTTGATGTAAGCGTTTATCTTAAAACGGATACTGCTCCTGAGCAGGTTTCGGTTTTGAAAGAAATTTTAGAAAAAAGTTCAACAGTGAAACAAGTTGATGAAATTACTCCTGATGATGCTCTTGCTCATTTTAAAGAAGAATTCAAAGATAATGAAACGATCTTATCTGCGCTTGATACACTCGGAGAGAATCCTCTTGGAACGACATTTGTTGTTACGCTTGTTGATAAAGATAAATACACAGAATTAAATACGATTATTCGTGGAGATAATTTCGCGCCATTCATATATCTCGATACCAGCAATCAAGATGATTACGAACGTCTTCGTGAAAGAATTATTGTTTTATCAAACACAATTACAAACATATCTTTTATAATAGTACTTGCGTTTATAGTTTATTCTCTTATTGTATTGGCAAATACTATAAAAATAGGAGTGTACTCACAACGTGAGGAAATTGGAATTATGCGTCTAGTTGGTGCTGATGCTTGGTTTGTGAAGGTGCCGTTTATTTTGCAATCGGTTTTGTATTCGGTCACTGCAATTATTATTGTTGTGCCAATTGTGTATTTTGCGGGATCTTTTTTACAAAGTATGTTTCATGGTTTTTTGAGCGGGTATAATTTTGATATTATAGTGTTTATAAATCAGAACTTCGGGCTTATTTTTGGTGGCCAGCTTTTTGTCTCAATCGCAGTAAACATAGTGACCAGCTCATTCGCCGTGTCGAAGTATATTAAATAATTACGAATTTACCCTGTGAAATAACTTCATCCTGAAACAGATACAGATCCTGAAATAAATCCATAGATCCTGAAACAGATATATAGATCCTGAAACAAGTTCAGGATGACATTGTTCAGGATGACATTGTTCATGACGACATGGTTCAGGATGATAGAAGCGGTTTAGGATGACGATGTTTGTTCGGTGTGATAATAATAAGATAAAAAAAGCTCGCGGGGATCGCGAGTTGTTTTTTTATAAAGAATCGAATAATTACGCCTGAGGTATTACGTTAACAAATGTCGCTGGTTGTAGTTGTCCGTTGAACTTCTTTATTTTTTTATTTGAAAATTTGATCGTGCCATTTGTTTCGGCGTATAAAGTATCATCTCCACCAACACGAACAGAAGTACCGGCACGGAACTTGCTTCCGCGCTGACGAATTATAACATCGCCTGTTTTTACAAACTGTCCATCAAAGAGCTTGACCCCAAGACGTTTCGCAACGGAATCTCGGCCGTTTTTACTACTTGCTCCTTTTTGTTTGACGTGTGCCATATCTATTACTACTTAAGCCAATTTACAAAATTGATAACGAGAACATAATACTATATATACCAACAAAGTCAATAATATATCAAAAGTCATTTAAAATAAACTTGTATATAAGTCTCGTTAAATACTCTTGTTTTTGCATTTTTAAGCCGTTTTTGATAATATAAACACGATGGAAAATACGAAGTACAAAGAAGAAATAGAGAATGCGCTTATGAAAGTTAGACCATTTATGCAAGCAGATGGCGGGGATGTTGAATTTGTTAGGTTTGACGAATCAACAGGAACATTGTTTGTAAAACTTGTTGGGGCTTGTGCTCATTGTAGTTTCGCCCAGGTCACACTCAAGATGGGAATAGAAGAAGAAATAAAAAAAGTACTTCCTTTTGTAAAAAAAGTTGAAACGCCTTAAATAATATGGCAACTATACATTATATTGTTCCGAAACAGTTTAAATTATTTGTCGCGAATTATACATTTGTTGTGATATGGCTCGTGACGGTATTGTGCAATATTGTGGCTTGGAATCTTATTAAGTTTATTAAAATTCCTGGTGGAGAAGTATATGCTCTTAAATATTCGGTTATTTTCGGAATTACATGGATTGATTCAATTGATAAGTTGTATTGGATCGTATCTTCAGGAATTATTGTTGGTGTTTTTAATCTTGTGTGTACGTATTTTTCAATTACGAAATACCGTCTTCTAGCCGTATGGTGGGCGGTCGGAGCTCTTTTATATAACTTTTTATTAGTCGTATATATGTACATTCTTACTAGAATACAATAAATAATATGGATGCAACAGTTTATTTATCAATTATAAAGATTCTCGTCCTAGCAACTCTCGCTTTTATTATTTCGTTTTCTCTTACTCCATGGTGGCTTACGATTTTGTATAAATACAAAATAGGAAAAAACCTTCGTTCCGAAGCCGCCTTGCTTATGAAAATGCATGCCGCTAAGGCAGGGACACCAACAATGGGAGGTGTACTTATCTGGCTTCCATTAATTATACTTATTGTTTTGTTTAGTATTGTTGATGCATATACAGACAGTACACTTGGTTTTCTTAATTTTTTATCACGATCGGAGACTCTTTTGCCATTGGGGGTGCTTGTTTTTGCGGCGATCGCAGGATTGGTAGACGATTATCTCAATGTTAGAGGAAAAGGAGACAAGGGGCAGGGAGGAGGATTATCGCTTTCTCATCGTCTTGTTATATATGCAGGGGTTATTTTTGTTGCGGCACTTTGGTTTTATTTTAAACTTGATTGGGATCTTATTCATATTCCGCTTCTTGGTAATTATAATATTGGAATTTGGTATATTCCTGTGTTTTTCTTTATTGTTTTTGCAACTGCTTTTTCTGTTAATGAGGCGGATGGATTGGATGGTCTCGCAGGAGGAACGCTTATAGCATCCTTTACGGCTTTTGGAATTATATCTTTTCTTCAGGGGCGTTTCGATCTCGCTGCGTTTTGCGCGGTTATTGTCGGTGCACTTCTTTCTTTCTTGTGGTTCAATATTAATCCAGCGAAATTTTTTATGGGAGACACAGGAGCAATGACTTTAGGAGTTGTGCTTGGAGTGGTCGCGATGCTTACAAATTACGGATTTCTTCTTCCAATAATTGGCTTCGTATATCTAATGGAGTCGGTTTCTGTAATTATTCAAAAGGTTTCTTATAAACTTAGAAATGGCCAAAGAGTATTCAAAATTACACCAATTCATCATCATTTTGAAGCAATTGGTTGGCCGGAAACAAAAATAGTCATGCGTTTTTGGATTATTGGTGTTATCGCGACAATGCTAGGTCTGATTATTGCATTTATTGATCAGCACGGATTTACAATTTATTTTTAGTTTTTTGTATCGCATCGGTATCATATTGCTTGTGTATATCTATTAATTATATATGATGATTCATCGCCAAAGATGGCAAACATGGCTTCATGGAATTTTTGGAGGGCAGGCGCGTTCCGGTCACGAACCTGATAAAGCGCTTCGTCTCGTTTTTATTTGTCTCATTGTGTTTGGACTTCTTGTGCTTAGTTCCGCTGGTTTCGTATTGGGATATGAGAAGTTCAATGATCCATATTTTTTCTTAAAGCGTCAAATGTTTCAGGGAGTTATAGTTGGCGGAATTCTTTTTTTAGTAACGTACTCGGTTTATTATAAAACATGGAGAGAATATGCTCTCAAAGCACTTGTTATAACAATTATATTGCTCGTTCTTGTGTTTATTCCAGGACTTGGAAAAACAGTGCACGATTCTACAAGCTGGATATCGATTTTCGGTTTTTCTCTTCAGCCAACTGAGTTTGTAAAACTTACTTTTCTAATATATCTTGCGACTTGGTTTGAGGGGCGTAGGGTACATGAAATAAAAGATTTTAATGCAGGATTAAAACCATTCATTGTTGTTTTGTTAATCGTGTCGGGTCTTATTCTTGCGCAACCTGATCTAGGGACTCTTTCAATACTTATAGCACTATCTTTGGCTGTGTATTTTGTTGCTGGCGCTTCAATTGCGCATCTTGTTGGACTTGGTGCTGTTGGTGTGAGTGCTTTTTGGGGACTAGTGCTTGTTGCACCATATAGAATGAACAGAATTCGTGCATTTATGAATCCTGATCTCGATCCGCTTAATGTGGGTTACCATATTAATCAAGCTCTTATTGCTATAGGGTCTGGTGGTCTTATTGGAGTAGGACTCGGACAGTCTAGACAGAAGTTCAGTTATCTTCCAGAGGCTCCGAGTGATAGTATTTTCGCGATCATCGGCGAGGAAATGGGTTTTTTTGTTTCCATTATTGTTATAGTGGCATTTATTTTTATTGCATACCGTGGGTATATGATTGCGAAAAAAACACCCGATTTATTCGGAAAATTTGTTGCGGTTGGTATTACGACATGGATTGTTATTCAGGCGTGTATGAATATCGGTGCCATGGTAGGACTTCTTCCGTTTACAGGAGTGACTCTTCCATTCATCAGTTATGGATCATCATCGCTTGCTGCTACAATGTGTGCTATGGGAATACTTCTTAATATATCGCGTCATACAAAATGAGTATGAAGGTAATTTATACAGGATCTGGGTCTGCGGGGCCGGTGATACCTTTGATTGCATTACACGAAGAATTGTGCAAAGAGAAAGAATATAAGGCTTTGTGGATAGGAGATGAACAAGGCCCCGTGCGAAGCATTGTTGAAAAATATTCAATTCCATTTATTACTGTTCATGCTTTTAAATTACATAGATTTCTTACGTGGAGACTGATAACAGAGTTTTTCCTAGGTATTACAAGTATTCCAAAAATTATTTCGGCACTTCGTTCCTTTGGCCCTGATATTATTTTGAGTGTAGGCGGATATGTTTCTGTTCTTCCTGTAATTATTGGTCGATGTATGGGAATTCCAATATTGATTCATCAGCAGGATTATTTACCTGGACTTGCAAACAAGCTTATGGCTCCTTTCGCATCTGTTATTACGTGTACATTTGATAATCATCGTTCTTATTTCAAAAAATACCATGTTGTAAAAACAGGAAATCCTGTTAGAAAAAACATTCGAGAATATGATAAGTTAGAATGTACAAAAATATTAAACACTCTTGGAATAGATACGAATAGGCCACTTGTTGTGATTATGGGTGGTGGAACAGGTGCGGAAAAAATCAATCAATGTATTTATAGTAATATAGTGGAAATTACCAAGATGTGCGAGGTCGTTCATCTTACAGGAAAAGGTAAATCGTCATCAATAATAGCAAAAGGATATCATAAATTTGAATTTCTTTATGAAGAGGTACCGTGTTTACTGCGCGGTGCTACGGTTGTTATTAGCAGAGCCGGTTTATCATCTTTGACAGAACTTTCGTATTTAGGGAAAGCATCAATTATTATTCCAATGGAAAACACTCACCAAGAGGCGAATTTGAAAGGATTCGGAGACTCAATTGTTGCTATTTCAGAGTCATCAATTCATAACGACCTTGTTCCAACAATTATGCGCATCGTTTCTGATGTGCCATTTAGAAACTCTCTTGAAGAAAAAATAGATAAAATACTTCCAAAAAATAGTGTAAATCGTATTATTGAAGAAATCAAAAAGGTCTCTAGAAATCAATAAAAAAAGACATTTTTTAGCAATTCACATAGGGGATTGCTAATTTTTTTATTATTTCGTATACTATGCGTGCGCATAATATATTATGCATAATATTCGTCTTGATAAAAGAAAAGAGATTATCTTGAGAAACATCGTTGACATGTTTGTTGATGATTGTACTCCTGTAAGTTCCGCAAGTATCATGAATCGCTTGTCGATTAAGGTAAGTTCGGCGACTATTCGAAATGAAATGGCAGCTCTAGAAGACGGTTTATTAATACATCAGCCACACACTTCTTCCGGACGTATACCAACAGTACAAGGATATAGATATTATGTTGATTATCTTCTGGATGAACCTATTATAAAATCGCACGACACAGAACTTTTTCGACAAAGTGCGGTGGACGAAAAAACTCTTGCGAAAGAAATTGCACGTGTAACAGATAATGCTGTTTTTCTAACAACAGGAGGACTCGGAACATATTATACGGGGATATCACATCTTCTTAAAAAACCGGAATTTTTTCATCACGGAATACTGGAACATATTGGACGCGTCGTTGATGAGATTGATGATATTGTGCTCGATATAACATATACGCTTAAAGACAGCGAGGTTATTATTATAGGTGATGACCATTTCTTTGGACCAAGTTGTTCAGCTGTCGTTGGTCGTGTAGGTCGAGATAAGGTTTTTGGAATTCTGGGACCAATTCGCATGAAGTACGACGAAGCACGAAAATGTGTAAGAATTTTCAAAGAATTCTTTCGTTCACAATAATCAATATTAATCATGTAAACAGAATTATATATGTCACATTCGTTACACAAAGACCATGGTCAAGGAGTGAATAACCAAAAAGGCGTAGACGATATTTTATCTCACAAAGAATGTTCTTGTGCTTCTAGTAATGTTAAAAAAATCACAGAAGAACTTGAACGCTATAAAGACGTGTCGCTTCGTATGAAGGCTGATTATGATAATTTTCGCAAAGAAGTCGAAAAAAACAGATCAGATGTCGCGCTTATGCTTAAAGCAGATATAATCGGTGATTTGCTCCCAATACTGGATAATTGGTCATCGGCATGGAATCATCTTTCAGAAGATGAAAAAAAACAACCGAGTATTGTCGGAATAGGCTATATTAAACAACAACTTGAGGATCTTGTTCGTAGTTATGGAGTCGTATTGTTTAGGCCAAATGTAGGCGACACTTTAGATTATACGAAACATGAAGCATTAAATACTGAAATAAGTAATGATCCGAAAAAACACCATACGATAGCTCGTGTTCTGCGTGACGGATATGTACTTGGAGATATGATTGTACGTCCAGCAGGAGTTGTAGTTTATGTTGAAAAAGAAGAAAAAGAACCATCATTTAATATATCTGACACAATTGTTTCTGATAAAACAACCGAGAATAAATAATACATATGTTTGAAAAAAGCTTAGGATTGTTTTCTAGAATTGGCGCGTTAATTATACGAAAAAATTTCCCGGCCATTGATATGTACGAACACGACGAAACACTGACTGTTGATGCAGCGCTACCAGGAGTTAATCAGAACGATATTACTGTTGTGATTCGTGATGGAAATCTAGTTATTTCTGGAAAAATAAAAAAAGAAACTGAAATAGATGATGAATATTATTATCGAAAGGAAGTGAAAAACGGTTATTTCGAAAGAGAGGTTTCAATTCCTGAAATATATATTACAGGACGTATCAGTGCCCCAAATGTTAAAAATGGCATTGTACGAATAGAAATAAAAAAATAAAATATATGAATCTTGATCCGCGACGTATGAGCGAGAAAATAATTGATGTATGTCCTGTGTGTAACGCACAGCAGAGTTTTAATGTACAACTTGTTTCACAGGAATCAGCTCGTTTGTGCGCGTATCTTTCGTGTAAGACATGTAATGCACGACTTTTTGCACGAATAGATTTTTTTGGTGGTGGAATAGTTGGAAATGCAGTTATCACTGATCTTTCGTTTGAAGAGGTTTTGAAGATATACCACGATATTTCGAATAAGATGGGTGATCGAGGCATATCCTCAAACGATGTGATAGATGTTGTTAACTACTTTAATAATTCACATAATCATTTGTTATTACAGAAAATATATGGGTAAAATTATAGGAATTGATCTTGGTACTACCAATACCGCGTTTGCGGTGATGGAAGGAGGCCAACCAAAAATTTTGGAGAACTCGGAAGGACAAAGAACTACTCCTTCAATGGTTTCTATTTCGAAATCAGGAGAAAGACTTGTAGGATTATCAGCAAAACGTCAGGCTGTCACGAATCCAAAAAACACACTTTTTTCCATTAAGCGTCTTATCGGACGAAGATGGGAAGATCCGATGATTCAACAAGATATAAAAAATTCTCCTTTTGAAATTGTAAAATCAGGAGATGGTGTAAAGGTAAAAATGGGAGATAAGGAATATACTCCACAGGAAGTTTCAGCTATGATATTACAAAAAGTAAAAGCAGATGCCGAAGCTAGGCTCGGATCTCCAGTTACTGAGGTAATAATTACAGTGCCTGCTTATTTTGATGATTCTCAGCGTCAAGCGACGAAAGATGCTGGTAAGATAGCGGGTCTTGATGTAAAGCGTATTATTAACGAACCAACAGCCGCAGCGCTTGCTTATGGATTTGATAAGAAAAAAGATGCGAAAATAGTAGTGTATGATCTTGGCGGAGGAACATTTGATGTTTCAATACTCGAAGTTTCAAATAATACTGTTGAAGTTAAATCAACAAATGGAGATACGCATCTCGGAGGAGATGATTTTGATCATGTAATTATTGATTGGATAGTATCATCATTTAAGGCAGAGACAGGAATCGATCTTTCAAAAGATGTTCTAGCGCTTCAACGTATTAAAGATGCCGCTGAAAAAGCAAAAATAGAACTTTCATCCACACCTCAAACTGATATCAACCAGCCTTTTATTACAAGTGATGATACAGGACCAAAACACTTGGTGTTGACACTGACTCGAGCAAAACTCGAAGAGCTTATAGCACACTTAGTGGACAAGACTATGGGCCCTTGTAAAAAGGCAATAGAGGATTCAGGAATATCAAAAGCAGATATCGATGAGGTTGTGCTTGTTGGTGGTATGACACGTATGCCACTTGTTCAAAGAAAAGTAGAAGAATTTTTTGGAAAGAAACCAAACATATCAGTAAATCCAGACGAAGTGGTGGCAACTGGGGCTGCTGTACAAGCTGGCGTACTTCAAGGAGATGTACACGACGTACTACTTCTAGATGTTACACCTCTTTCTCTTGGTATTGAAACATTAGGCAGTGTTTTTACCAGGCTTATAGAGCGTAATACGACAATTCCAACATCAAAAAGTCAGGTATTTTCGACAGCTGCTGATAATCAAACATCGGTAGAGATTCACATATTACAAGGAGAACGTGAGATGGCGGCTGATAATAAGACCTTAGGCAAGTTTATTTTGGAAGGTATTCCACCAGCGCCACGAGGAGTTCCTCAGGTAGAGGTAAAATTTGATATAGACGCAAATGGTATTTTACACGTGACAGCAAAAGACAAAGCAACACAAAAAGAACAAAAAATAACAATAACAGCATCATCGGGACTTTCAAAAGAAGAAGTTGAAAAGATGAAACGAGAGGCGGAAGAAAACGCTGTTGCTGATAAAGCGAAACGCGAAGCAGTTGATCTACACAATGAGGTTGAAGGAGTTATATTTCAGACAGAAAAAACAATTACCGAACACAAAGATAAAGCGGACAAGACGCTAATAGAACAGATTCAAACAAAATTAGATGCGCTCAAAGCAGTAAAAGACGATGCTGATCTTGCAAAAGTTAGAGCCGCGCTCAAAGATCTCTCTGATACAATTATGAAATTAGGAGAAGCATTGTATAAAAATGCACAAACAGAACAACCAACAACAGGTGGAGAAAAAGTCGACGAAGGAGCACAGAATACATCAACGACGAATGAAAATAAAACAGTTGACGCTGAGTTCGAAGAGAAAAAATAAAAATATTATATGGGTGTAAGTCTTGTCATTACAGCTCCTCATGCGATCATAATGGCCTCTGACAGCAGAGCTAGATTTACAGTAGAACAACAAAATGTTTCTGGAACTCCAGCATATTCAGATGGAGCGGAACGCATTATAATACACGGAGATATTGTAATCTCATATGTTATTGATGATGTGTTAGGAGGTACTCCGACAGCTCAAGTGCTTCGTGAGCTTTTGGAAAAACACTGCGCGATTGATTCTGTAGAATCAATCGCGCATGTGATCGCCAAAGACATTGGCGAAAAGTATCCATTGACTCGTCTAATTCTCTATGTGTGTTCTTATCGAGGTGGTTTACAACATTGTTACCAAATCATTTTTAAAGGCATCGCTGGAGAACACACACTAGCTCGTATTCATAATTCAGAGAACAAGGAACAGTATGCGATGACATGGAGCGGAGATGGTGAAATTATTACGCGCTTAATGCTCCCGCTTGATATTAATGGGACGAAACAAACTCTTCCGATTAATTTTCAAACAATGAGCGCTATTGATGCTGTACGATTCGCACATACGTGTATACAAACCACGATTGATATTGCTTCTGTAATTCCGCATCGTACGGAAACAGGAGGAGATTCGTGTGTGTGTATGCTTCGTTCCGATGGAATTGTATGGAAACGAGGGCCTTGGTCATAATTTATAGATTGTATGGCAAAAGATTATTATAGTATATTAGGCGTTGAGAAAACAGCTACAAAAGACGAGCTAAAGAAAGCTTTTTATAAACTCGCTCACCAATATCATCCTGATAAAAAAGGAGGTGATGCGGAGAAATTTAAAGAGATAAACGAAGCATACCAGGTGCTTGGTGATGAGGAAAAACGCAAACAATATGATCAATTTGGAACCACTTTTGATGGAGCGAGTGGAGCTGGTTTTAATTGGCAGGATTTTGCTCAGGGAGGAGGTTTTAATGCCGGCGGCTTTAATATAAATTTTGATAACGTTAATTTTGGGTTTGAAGATGTATTTTCAAGTATGTTTGGAGGAGGTTTTGGACCAGAACAACAATCAAAAAGAAACAGAAAAGGAAGGGATTTGGAGATAGAACTTGATATTGATTTTTCAGAAGCGGCGTTTGGTGTGGATCGAGATATATCTCTTAATCGACTTTCCGAATGCTCGAAGTGTCACGGAACAGGAGCAGAACCAGGATCAACAATGCATACGTGTGATCATTGCGGAGGAAAGGGGCGCACAGAGCATGTACGTAATACTATTCTAGGAGGCATGCGAACAGTCTCGGAGTGTCATACGTGTCATGGAACAGGAAAATTATATGATAAAAAATGCAATGAGTGTGATGGTAAAGGAACAGAGAAAAAGAAATCAACTATAAAAATTTCTGTTCCAGCAGGAATTGACAATGGAGAGACCCTTCGTTTATCAGGACAGGGAGAGGCGGGCGCGCATGGCGCGCCCGCGGGAGATCTTTATGTGCATATCCGTGTTAATCCGGATAAGCATTTTAAAAGAGATGGCTATGACGTTGTTTCAGAAGAATTAATTCATTTTTCAATCGCGGTGCTCGGAGGAAAAAAAGAAATACAAACACTTGACGGAAAAGTTGATTTAAAGATACCGGCTGGCACAGCATCAGGACAGGTGTTTGTACTTAAAGGGAAGGGAATTCATCATCTTCGTCGTGGCGGCAGAGGGAATCATCTCGTGAGAGTGGTTATTGAAACTCCTCAAAAACTCTCTAAAGAACAGAAGGTTTTGATGGAGAAATTGAAAGAAGAAGGATTATAACCTTTATAAAAAAGACGATATTTGACAAACATATATATTATTGTTAAGCTTTTTTGATAAAACAAAATTAAAAAATTAATATAAAAAATTGTTTTAAACAAAAAACAGGAGTTTTTTATGAGATTAAGAAAAAAAGTCTCGAGATTTGTGTGGTTTGTGCTGATTGGTTTCACAGTTGTTTTTTTAGCAGGAGTCATTCATGATGTTACAAAGAGATCATCGGAAAAAAACGAAAAATCTCCGTCAAATTCAAAAAAAACACAAGATGATATTCCAAATTTTAGTTTAAGAAACATAGACAGAGAAGCACAAGCAGACACAATTGGTATATTTATTGATACACTTGTAACCAAATCCAAAATAATGATTGGGATGATCGAAATTCCAGACACGAAAAATCCTATTCGAGGAATATGTAAATTATTACCTGATGCAACTGCGTCTGATGTTATAGAAATTCTTAATGCGTGGAATCCTTGGCGAGATCCTGTGACAAAGCTTTTGGAATACAAAATGCCAATTCATCAAGATATAAATATTTTGTATGATAAGGAGTTTATCAGAGCTCTTCTTCAAGAATTCCCAGACTTATATAAAGACGAAAAAAGTGTAAAAAATCTACTTTTATCATATAACATGGGTTCAGAAAGAGATTTAATAAACTATGATGAGAAAATGGATATTGTGTCAAAAATCTCTGAAAAAATGCGTGAGCGTTTCGTGAATGACCCAGATCCTGATATTAGATATATGATGTGTGATTATTATTATACGATAAGAAACGAATCAGCGCTCGTTAAATATTTTCCAGAGGATCTTATTGCCAGAATTTCTAGCAAATATTCGAATATGAAGATATTCAAGAAAAAAATAATTTCGGAATTAGAAAGAGTAAAAGGGAAGGAGGCTAGTGATAAATTCGAAAGAACACTAACTTCTCTCAATAAAAAATAAGAAATTAATTCGAATCTTAACCGCTTCTTACACGAGGCGGTTTTTTATAATAAAAATCTCGTCTCATAAATAATGAGACGAGATAGCTTTTATTTCTTAAAGAATTTTTTAATAAATCTGAAGATAGGAATTATCGAGGAAATAATAATTGTTATATTAAATGCCTCAAAAAAAGTTATTTCTCTTATTTCAACAAATTTTACCAAAATTAAATTCCATAAAGATTCGTTAATAAGAGAAAGAAAAAGAATTCCAATAACAATCAATAAAGACGCTCCTATAAAAACAAGTTCGTAATAGAGCGGGCTTTTCAGATCGTACTTTTTTTGGTCTTTCGTTATTCTATTTTTATACGTCTTTCTGAAAGAGAAAATAATTATAATGATAAAGTACGCATAAAAAATGGTTATAACAAAAGGATTTGTTAATAAATCTAATAAATTCATTTTTTCTCCTTCCAGCCAAAAGCTGTTTTAGTTTGTTGGTTGTTGTTTTTTATCTAAGAATGATAACACTTGTATTTGTATTTGTCAAACTTAATTGTGTAGAAATGTTTTAAAGTAGTCTTTTTTTGCCAGTTTTTCCTCATGGCACACGGATAAAAAAACTGCTATACTACTCGCATGGAAATTGCTTTAATCATAGCCGTTGTAATACTTGTGCTCGTTGTTATTGTAGGAGCCGTCTTTTTTGTTATTAAACAAAAAGATTCAGGAGGATCAGAAACACACAAAATTCTTCTCGCTATGATTGATTCTCTTCGTCACGAGATAACAGATCAGACAGGCAAGTCGCGTCAGGAGCTTCAGGACAGACTTGATCGTATATCAGAGCAGGTCCAGAAAGGTCTTCAACACTCATCTGATTCTGTGCAGAAACAGTTCGTGCAGAGCGCGACTATTATCAAAGATGTTACAGATAGACTTGGAAAGCTCGACGAGACGAACAAGCAAGTGCTTGATTTTTCAAAACAACTTCAAAGTCTTGAAAATGTTCTGAAAAACCCGAAACAGCGAGGTGTGCTTGGAGAAATATCACTCGAACTTATTTTAGCAAATGTGCTTACTCCTACGCAGTATCAGATGCAGTACAAGTTTTCAGACGGAGAAATTGTAGATTGCGTTGTGTTTATTGATAATAAGGTTATTCCAATTGACGCGAAATTCTCTCTAGAGAAATACAATCTCATGCAGATGGAAGAACACAAAGAACAACGAGAGAATCTTGCAAAAGAGTTTAAAAAAGATGTGAAGATGCGCATCGATGAGACAAGTAAGTATATTCGTCCGGGAGAGAACACTCTTGATTTTGCATTTATGTTTATTCCGGCCGAAGGAGTATATTATAATCTGCTTATGTACAAGGTTGGCACAGCAGATGTGAGTTCGCAGGATTTAATAGAGTATGCTTTTAAGAAACGTGTGATTATAGTATCGCCAACATCATTTTTCGCATATTTACAAACTGTTATTCATGGACTTCGATCACTCCAAATGGAGAAGGATGTTCATATTATTCTTAAACGCGTTCAAGAGCTCAATAAACACCTTGTGACTTACGAGGGATATATGCAGAAACTTGGTGGCCATCTCGGAACCGCTGTGAATACATACAATACGGCGTATAAGGAGTTTGGGAAGGTGGATAAGGATATTTATAAACTTTCTGACGGAGAGGCTGGTGGAAACGTAGACCTGCTCCAAATTGATAAGCCACTTGATACTGAAGAATAAAAAAATCATCAACATATTAGCTGATGATTTTTTGTTTTCTTTTTTATAAAGCGTTATTCCACGAAATCAACGCTCCATAGCCCGATTCCGACACCGGCTTGGAAGAGGGGATGGTTGTACTTGTTCCCCTGTATGCTTCTTTGTCCTGTTATCGGGTTTGTCGATTCGGACGGATTGAAGTAATCCGTCGAAAGCCAGATATGAATCGGACGGTCGACTAGCACTGTCAGATAATGAATTCTGACGTATGCCTGTCTCGCGTGTCCACCGTTTTCGGAACTTATGAAGCGATTAAATTCCACTTCTGCTCCGAAGCGATCCATGATGTATCGCAGATTAAATCCTGCGAAAGCATCTTTTGGATATCTTAGCGACGAGTTTGATCCGATTCCTCGTCCCCACGTTTGAGCGAGCGATAACATTCCACCCTTTTTGTTCTCAAACGATAAGCCAATGCCTCCGGCAACACTCCTCTCATACGAGCCATATGTTGCGCGTGCGATCACTGTCGTTCGATACAAAATCCATTTCGGTATCGTCCAATCATTTTCTTGCTCAAGAGTTTCTTCTGAAGCATATCGTGCCGTCATCTGTGCAACAGAATGGTTTCGGAATTCGTCTCTGTTATTCGGATACGCATCGAGTGTTGCGAGAACATCTGCACGAAACTGCTTATGATTTTTATCATAGTATCCGAAGAAGTATCCTCCTCCGGTTCTATGCTCATCATAAGCATCGGCTTTGTACATACCGCCGGCGAATGCACCCTTCACGACTTCGTCGTGATAGCAACATTCATAATCGAGCTGACCCTGAGCGTAGCAAGTTTCTGTACTTAAAATCGTAGAAAAAATGATTATCAAAATTGCGAAAAATAACGTTTTCATGACAAACTCCTTTTTTTATTTTATTTATTTTATTCATTTTATTCATTTAATTATAGCACTTTTATATAGAAAAATCAAGCTTAGGATCTAAAAACAGCCATGTTTAGACATTTTTATTTATATATGACATACTTATCGGGTCATATGGATATATCATCTGTGTATAAGTTTTTCGACGAAAAAGGACTTCCAAAATTCAGAGGAAGCCAGGTTTTTGATATGTATTTTTCGAAGTATGGGGATAGTTGGGATGATGTGACAACACTATCAAAAGAACTAAGAGAAGAGCTGAAAGAAAAATTTCCATGGTCAACAATTGACGCGATAAAAACAGAGGAAACGGAAGATGCTGTAAAGACATTATTTAAAACAGAGGACGGAGCTATTGAATCAGTTCTTATAAAGCACGATGATGGTAGGAGAACGGTATGTGTTTCTTCTCAGATTGGATGTCCGATGAAGTGCTCTTTTTGTGCTACAGGAAAAATGGGATTTACTAGAAATTTAGAATCATATGAAATATATGAACAGGTAATGTATATGGCACGTTTTTTGAAAAAAACAAACGAAAAAATTACGAACATTGTTTTTATGGGAATGGGTGAGCCTATGTTAAATTTTGATGCTGTCAAAAAAGCAATTACAGTGCTTCACGATTCCGAAGGATTTAATTTGGGATGGAGACATTTTTCAATATCAACGTGTGGAATTATTGATGGTATTAAGCGTCATGCGAAGGAGTTGCCACAAGTTAATCTCGCAATTTCTCTTCACGCTCCAGATGATGTACTTCGTTCGAAGCTCATGCCAGTTAATGATCGTTTTCCAATCAAGGAAATCATGCGCGCGTGCGATGATTTTGTACACTTAACTAACAAGAAAATATTTTTTGAATATGTTTTACTCAAGGGAGTTAATGACACGCCATCGATCGCACGCGCGCTCGCGACACTTATGAAGACAAACCCTTTGTACCATGTGAATCTTATAAGATACCACGCACATACTCGTGAGGAAAAATCTGTTTTTGCTCCATCAGACCAGCGTGCTGTTGAGCTTTTTGTTAAAACACTAGAGCACGAAAACGTGCCCGTGACTGTGCGCAGAAGTTTCGGGGAACAGATACATGCCGCATGTGGGCAACTTGCTGCAAAGAAATAACATAAATAAATTATGTTTACACAGATAAAAGATGTTATTGGAAGAGGAAGCAAGTTTGCTCCTTTTAAAAAAGAAATTGACGCCGCTACAATAGTAAAAAAAGCAAAGGATGCATGCATGAGTATTTGGGGCCCGGATATTCTAGATCATATGCACCCAGTCTCATTTGATAATGGCGTATTAAAAATAGCGGTCGTGTCTGGACCTGCGTCTGCCGAGGTGTCGAAAAGATCGGCGGATATTATTCGAGAAATCAATACACAGTGTGGTGGATCACGAGTCGAAAAAATTATGATAGAATATTAATATATGCAATTCTCTAAGATATATTTTTTATTGAGTATTTTTGCAACAATTGGATCAATTGCCAGTCTAGTTAGTATGATAATATTAATTGATCCATTTACTGCAAGTGGTTTGGTTATAGGTCTTTTTTATATTGTATTTTTTATGTCCGTTCTTGGTATTGCGACATTTATCGGGTATGGTATAAGGAGATTAATTAATTCGGAAGAACTCGTTTATAGGCAAGTTTCGACTTCTTTTCGACAAGCGATGTTTCTTTCTTTTCTAATGGTCATCATTCTTATTCTTCAGAAAAACCACTATCTTACATGGTGGCTCACTGCTTTATTGATAATTTGTTCCGCTTTCATAGAGTATTTTATGGCTTCATATAGTGCTCATATGCTTAATAATAGGTCATCTGAACACAAATATTGATTTATTTACAGCAAATTGAAAACCTCATGAACGCGTTGTTCATGAGGTTTTTTTATAAAATTACCAGAAGATCTCTTTGCCCGGAAGAGTGTAGCAATCTTCACACCGTGCCTCGTATGACTCTGTTTGTTTTTCCAGTTTTGTATGATCATCTGTGAATATAATACTTGAATTAATGTTAGCAGGTTCTCCGTTTATAATTCTTTGTGTGTAAATTGCCTCTTTTCCGCATTTAGAACAAAAAGCGTCTCCGCGTATTTGTTTGTCTGCAAGAAGCGCAAGAGCTCCTATTGGTCCGAAAGGGTCGCCTTTAAAATCAAAATCAAGCCCAGCAGCAATAACATTGTACCCATTATTTAAAAGATCTCTAACGATTCGGAAGAATTTTCCTTCGATCGGATAAAACTGTACTTCATCAAATCCTACATAATCAAAACGATACCCTTTTTGTGCTTCTTGTTCTTTTAGGATTTTGATTATTTCAATTGGATCTTTTTCATTGATGATAAATGCGTGTCTTTTGTTCCCATCGCGACCTTCAATATAAGTTTCTTCGCTTCGAGTATCTGCTTTTGGTTTAAAACATATTATTCTTTTTTTAGAACGTTCTTCTAAAAGTCTGAGAATTTTAAGAAGTGTTTCTGTTTTTCCCGAAAACATTATCCCATATATAACAGTGAGCATTCCTCGTGTGCGTATAACAAGCATATTATGCCTCCAAAAGACTTTAATAAAGAGTCTTTTTGTTTATTTTTTTGTTAAATTATATATTTTTAAAGTATTTTATCGTTTATGAGTATACTACGATTATTATAAAAATGAAAATGGCTGTGCTTTGACGTTTTTCGGTATATACAGTACAATGTACTCACGTTTAATTTTATGAAAAATACGCTACACGAGCTCGAAAAAAAGGCGCTTAAACGTCTTGAATCTATAGTTTCGCACGATGACCTGCAAAAATTCGAACAGGAGTTTTTGAGTAAAAAAGGTGAATTATCATCGGTTCTTCGTGGGCTTCGAGACCTTGCACCGGAAATTAGAAAAGAGGTTGGAGAGCTTGCAAACACCATAAAAAAAACCATCGAAGAACAAATTGAAAAAATAAGACAAGATCTTGTTCTTAAATCGAATGGAACATCTTCTTCGGACGAACAAGAAGACGTGACTATTCCGGCAAACAATACTTGCGGATCGATACATCCTGTTTATCAAATTCAGTACGAATTAGAAGATTTGTTTTCTGCCATGGGGTTTCGCGTGCTTGATGGACCGCAACTTGAATCGGAATATTATAATTTTGATGCTCTTAATATTCCAGATCATCATCCGGCTCGTGAGTCGCAAGATACTTTTTATATTGAATCAGTATTTAATAATGAAGAAAAACTTGTACTTCGAAGTCACACATCTACAGTGCAGGTTCGTGCAATGCGCGCATATGGAGCTCCTATTCGAGCAATTGTTCCTGGAACCGTGTTTCGCAACGAAAGCACAGATGCTTCACATGAACATACATTTGATCAAATGGAAGGACTCGTAGTTGATAAGGGTCTTTCAATAAGTAATTTAATAGCTGTCATGAAAGAGCTTTTGACAGGAATGTTTAGACGCGAGGTGGATATACGTCTTCGACCAGGTTTTTTTCCTTTCGTTGAACCAGGATTCGAGCTAGATATTAAATGTCTTATTTGCGGAGGTAAGGGGTGTTCAGTATGTAAACAAAGCGGTTGGGTTGAGCTCATGCCTTGCGGTATGGTTCATCCGCATGTGATTCGTGCAGGAGGACTTGATCCTGATGTTTATTCCGGATTTGCGTTTGGACTTGGTCTTACGCGACTCGTTATGATGCGATATGGTATTAACGATATTAGACTTCTTCGAGGAGGCGATATTCGATTTTTAGAACAATTTTCATAAACACATATGAAGGTAGTATATTCATGGCTTAAAGATTTTGTAAAAATACCGAACGATGTTTCGATTTCAGAGCTAGTCGATCGCTTAACGCGTTCCGTTGTTGAGGTTGATGGTGTGGTTGATGAAAGAAAGTTATTTGATCATATTATATGTGGTCGCATACTTCATATTGATAAACACCCAAACGCAGACAGACTCTCGCTAGTTACAGTAGATGCAGGAAAATTGGGCAATGTGAGCGTTGTGTGTGGTGGAAACAATCTTTGCGAGAAACAAATCGTCGCGTTGGCATTACCAGGGGCTCGTGTCAGATGGCACGGCGAAGGGGATTTGATAACTTTGGAGGCGGCAAAAGTTCGAGGAGTAGAATCATTTGGTATGATTTGTTCTGCTAAAGAAATAGGACTTGATGGTATTGTTGCGGAACCAGAAGGAGGAATAGCGGATCTAACTTCTTTTAATGTTAAACCAGGAACACCTCTTGCTGATGTTTTTGGAAAAAATGATGCAATTATAGATATCGATAATAAATCAATAAATCACAGGCCTGATTTATGGTCTCAGTACGGTATTGCTAGAGAGGTTTCCGCTTTGTATAAGGCAAATCTCGTGTCGTATGAGAGTGTTTTTTCAATACCAACGAAAAAAATATTATCATCTGTTACAAAAAGCAAAAAATTATCTGTTACGATCAAAGACAACAGGTGCGTGAGATATATTGGCGCTGTAATATCTGGAGTTGCTCCTATTGAGTCGCCAGTATGGATGAAAGAGCGTCTTTTGAAGGCTGGGATGCGTCCTAGAAATATACTTGTCGATGTGACTAATTATGTCATGATTGAGTACGGAAATCCTCTTCATGCTTTTGATTATAATAAGATAACAGATGGATCAATTATTGTTCGAAAGGCAGAAGACAAAGAAAAAATTATTGCTCTCGATGATGTTGAATACGAACTCGACCAATCTATTATGGTAATAGCTGACAAGGAAAAATCAGTAGCGATTGCAGGAGTAATTGGAGGAAAAAATGACAGTATCAACGATTCAACAAACACAATAGTACTTGAAGCGGCCGCTTTTGATGCGGTTGCTGTTCGTAGAGCATCTATGAATTTAGGAATTCGTACGGATGCCTCGGCTCGTTTTGAAAAAGCCCTGGATCCTTATTTTCCAGAGAATGCGATCTGTCGGGCAATATGTATTATCAAAGAATTGTTTCCAGGTGCTACGATTGATGCATACATTGATGAAAATAAGTTATCTTATGTTCCTAAGGTAATTAATATCACAGAAGAACAAATCAAATCTGCAATCGGAGATGACAGAGTTACTGCATCTATATCAAAAAATATTCTTGATAGACTTGGTTTTGATGTTAAAGAAAAGAAAGGAGTTTTGAGTGTGACGGTTCCTTCGTGGAGAGCAACAAAAGACATATCAATACAAAGCGATTTGATTGAAGAAATTGCTCGCATGTATGGATATGAGAATATTCCGGTAAAACTTCCGGTTATGCAAATAGAACGACCCCAAAACGATCAAAAAAGATATCTTGTTAGAAGTATAAAAAATCTTCTAGCGCTTCGATATAATTGTACAGAACAATCTTTATATCCATTTATCAACGATTCTCTTGTGAATGCTTTCTCGCTATCAGCTGATGGTCATATCAGAGTAAGAAATGCAATTAATGCAGAGGCGACAAACCTTCGTACACTTTTATTACCAAACCTGGCGCAATCACTATCTGATAATATGCATAGAGCAGATGCCCTGAGTTTTTTTGAAATAGGAAGGGTGTTTATAAAAAAAGAAGGCGACGATGATCAGTATCCTGAATCTAAACACAATCTACCATATCAACCATATCACACAAGTATTGTTTTATATGGAAATGAAAATGGAATTCAAAATATAAAAAATATTTTGAATGATATTTCGCGCATATGTAATGAGAATATTGTAGTTGAACAAGCACCTGAATCAGCTCCGGCATATATTAATTCAGGTAGCTATGGAAACGTTCTGGTTCAAGGAAAAACAGTCGGATATATAGGAGCTCTTTCCGCAAATGTATTAGATAAGCTCGGCCTCAAAAAAAATACTTATGTTTGCGAGTTTGATCTTGACCAGATTCTTGATGGCGCATCAGAGAGAAAATCATTTAAGGAGTTGCCACTTTATCCGGTTGTAAAAAGGGATCTTTCTCCTCTTGTTGATAAAAAAGTGTCTTATAAGATGATTGAAAAAACAATTTTAACAGTTGATCCTAGGATTATCAAAATAGATCTTGTTGGGGTTTTTGAAAAAGGGGATAAAAAGTCTGTTACTGTACGGTTCTTTATGCGCCGAGACGACAAAACATGGGAGTCATCAGAAATTGATGATATATTTGAAGGAGTGATTAAGGCACTTGAGTCGAAGTGTGGCGCTGTAGTTCCTAGATAAATTTTATTTTTTTGTATTAAAAAAGCGTGTTAGAGAGTAACACGCTTTTTGTTTAGAGATTTATGCCACAAAACCGATTAATGATTCTTTAAAAGAACTGTAATCCATTCTGTTAAAGACGGCGTAAAAAAGTTCCTTGTTCAGCATCCACGGTTTTCCGGCGAATGCGATAATATTTTTTGTTTTTTTACGAGCGAATTCGGCAATTTCATTGCCAAACAATCCGACCTTGAGCGAAAAATTATTTTCGTATACTTCGTTGTCAATGATGATGCAATCATATTTTCTGGTCTGAATCTTTTCTATCGCATCATCTTTATTTGATGCGAATTCGAACTCGATACCATAATTACAAAGAGACAGTTGAAGTAATTTACTTAAAACGACATGTGTTGGTTCGTCTGTCTCAATCATCAAAATGCGTTTATTTAAAATATTCATCACACACCTCACTTTTTATATTTTTGATTAAATTTTGACTATTATGTTTATCATATATTTATACATCTATATTGCTTTAATGTCAAATAAGTGGGTTCGTAAAGAGTTGATAACTAATAAAAAATGGCTAAAAATAAAGTTTTTTATACACATATTTACCCACTTATTTCTTGAAAAAAACCTATTTTTTTGCTAATATTAGAGCGTAAATTTGATTTTTAATTGTTTTGTATGGCAAAAGAAAAGAAAATAGGAGTAGCTGCGGCAAAGACCGAAAAAGCTTATACAGCTGAACACATAACTGTTTTAGAGGGTTTAGAGCATGTTCGTCGTCGTCCTGGTATGTATATTGGGGATACTGCGAAAAAAGGTCTTCATCATTTAATATGGGAGGTTGTTGATAACTCAATTGATGAGGCGATGGCAGGATTCTGTTCTAAGATAATAGTTTCTTTGAACCCAGATGGTTCCATATCTGTGGAAGATGATGGAAGAGGCATTCCAGTTGATACACACAAGACAACTGGTGTGTCGGCTCTTGAGACGGTTCTTACAAAACTTAATGCAGGTGGAAAGTTCGGAGGAGATGCTTCGGGATATAAAGTATCAGGCGGTCTTCATGGTGTCGGGGTTTCAGTTGTTAATGCTCTTTCCATACACCTTGAGGCTGTTGTGAAACGCGACGGTAAGGCCTACATGCAGACATATAAACATGGTGTGCCACAACACAAATTAAAATCAACAGGTCCCGCGAAAACAACGGGTACGAAGATTACGTTTCTTCCTGATAAAGATCTCTTTTTGGTTCATGAGTATGATTGGGAATATATTCTAGAACACTTGAGAAATCAGGCTTATTTAAACAAAGGGGTCCACATAGAAGTAAACGATCTTCGTTCGAAAGAAAAAAACAACTCATATTCTTTTTATTTTGAAGGAGGCATTCGCTCGTATGTTCAACAATTAAATATAAACTCAACACCTCTTCACGAGAATGTATTTTTTGTTTCAAAGCACGACGGAAGTGTGCAAGTTGAAATAGCTTTTCAATATTGTGATGAGTATAAAGAAACGATGCTCACATTTGTTAATACTATTACGACAAACGAAGGAGGATCTCATCTCGCCGGTTTCAGAGCCTCGCTCACAAAAGCGATTAATAATTATGCTCGTCAAAAAAACTTTCTAAAAGAAAAAGACGAGAATCTTGTCGCAGATGACATGAAAGAAGGTCTTACAGCAATTGTTTCTGTCTTTTTACCAGAACCACAATTTGAGGGTCAGACGAAAGGCAAGTTAGGAAATGCAGAGGTAAAAGGCATTGTCGAGGATATTTGTTACAAAGCTTTTACAGATTTTCTTGAGGAACATCCAAAAGACGGAGAGGCAATTATAAAGAAGTGTGTTCTAGCAGCTGAGGCGCGCAATGCGGCACGCATTGCGCGTGATTCCGTGCTTCGCAAGGGCGCGCTCGACGGTCTTACACTTCCTGGAAAGCTTGCGGACTGTTCGTCTCGTGATGCGAAAAAATCGGAGCTTTATATTGTTGAGGGAGACTCCGCTGGAGGTTCCGCAAAACAGGGCAGAAATCGTGAGTTTCAAGCTATTCTTCCATTGAAGGGTAAGATATTGAACGTCGAGCGCGCCCGACTTGATAAGATGCTTGCTCACAGTGAAATCAGAGCATTGGTATTAGCTCTTGGTACGAACATAGGAGAGTTGTTTATGATGCAAAACCTTCGTTATGATCGTATTATTATAATGACTGATGCTGATGTTGATGGTGCTCATATCACCACTCTTCTGCTTACTTTGTTTTATCGTCATTTTCCAGAGCTTATTATAGAAGGACATATATATCTCGCGTGTCCACCATTGTATCGAATATCAATTGGTAAGGATGTGAAATATGTATATTCAGATGACCAGAAGGAGAAGCTTTTGGCATCTTGGTCAAAAGAAATATCATCGAAAAAACTAGAAAAGAAGGAAAAGAAAAAAGAAGCAGTCTCTGTTAAAGATGTTGATTTAGAAACAGACTTAGAAAACGAAGTAGAAGAAGCCGAGGAGACTACAGCAAGTAGTGTTTTTAACGGTATAAAGTTCAATATACAACGTTACAAAGGTCTAGGAGAAATGAACCCAGGACAGCTTTGGGAGACAACTATGGATCCAACTACTAGATTATTAAGACAGGTATCAATAGAAGACGCCGCATTGGCAGATGAGACGTTTAGTATGCTCATGGGATCAGATGTTTTGCCGCGTAAAAAATTTATTCAGAGCCATGCTAGAGATGTAGAGAATATCGATACCTAGCCAATATCCCATTGTTTATATCTGAAGAATAAAATTGTTCAATTTATCATTTATTCAAAAATATCTTTAACGAACAAAAAATCGAATTCTTCTGTTTTTCGTAGAAATTACTTGATTATTTAAATTAAATTAGCTAACATAATACCGATGCCTCTCTATAAGACGGTATTGTTGTTTTTTATCTATATTTTAAAATTATGTCAAAAATTACAGCTGGATTTAGATCCAGTATTGAGTATTTCAGAGAAGCAATAATTGAAATACGCAAAGTTTCATGGCCGAGCAAGGAACGAACAATCAGTGATTCGATTATTGTTATTATTGGATCATTGCTTGTTGCCGCCTATCTTGGTCTTCTTGATTTTGGCATTGATAGAATACTCAGTACTCTCTTGCAGAAGTTTTAAGATTTTAATTAGAAAAAAATACAAAAAAACATATGGGAAAGCAAGATCCTACACGTGGACGAAACTGGTATGTCATCCATACAATTTCCGGATACGAGGAAAGTGTTTGCAGTAATTTAAAGCAACGTATCGAATCACTAGACATGGAAGACAAAATATTTGATGTAATTGTACCGACAGAAACCAAAATCAAAATCAGTAATGGGAAAAAGAAGACGGTACGCGAGAGAATTTTTCCTGGCTATGTACTTGTCAATCTTCTTGTTGATGATGATTCTTGGTATGTTGTTCGCAATACTCCGAATGTAACCGGATTTATAGGAGTTGGAAATACACCGACGCCGATTTCAGAAGACGAGGTAAAGGATATTATGCGCCGTATGGGAGTTGAAGAACCGAAATACAATCTGGATGTTCAGGTGGACGACATCGTAAAGGTTGTTGATGGTGCATTCAAAGACTTCGAAGGGAAGATCGTAGATATCGACAATGTTCGCGGTAAACTAAAAATATTGATAAATATGTTTGGTCGCGAGACTCCGGTAGAACTCGATTTTCTCCAAGTTCAGAAGACAAGTTAATCAAGAAAATATATGGCTATTGTAGTAAAGGTTTTAAAGCTTCAATTACCGGGAGGCAAGGCTGTTCCTGGGCAACAACTTGGTACGACACTCGGTCCAACCGGTGTTAATATGCAGGAATTTTGTACTAAGTTTAACGAAGCTACGAAGGACAGAATGGGCGAGGTAGTTCCGACCGTTGTGACTATTTATGACGATCGAAAATATACATTTATTACGAAAATCGCTCCTGTACCTGACATGCTGAAAAAAGCAGCGAACATACAAAAAGGATCAGGGAAACCATTGCAGGAAAAAATAGGATCGATCTCGCGTGCAAAAGTTCGTGAAATTGCGGAAAAGAAACTTCCTGACCTCAACACAAAAGATGTTGAGAAGGCGATGAAGATAGTAGAAGGAACTGCACGTCAAATGGGATTAATAGTTACTGATTAAATTATTTATATTTAAAAATCACGTGGGAGGATACGCTTGTCTGCATATCCGTTTGACCACAATAAATTACACTTATGAAACACTCGAAGAGAACCACGGCATATCGTGGCACAATCAAAAGAACCGAGCGTTATTCAATTGCTGATGCTATGGCAATTCTTACGTCTTCGGTAAATAAGGCGAAGTTTGATGAATCTGTTGAAATACATATAAGCCTCGGAATTGATCCTCGAAAAGGAGATCAGTTGGTGCGAGGTACCGTAACACTTCCACATGGAACTGGTAAAGATAAAAAAGTCGTTGTGTTTTGCGGTCCTGATCAGGAAAAAAATGCAAAAGCGGCCGGCGCTGCAATTGTAGGAGGAGAGGAGCTTATTAACGAAATAAAAACCACTGAAAAGTGTGATTTTGATATTGCAATAGCGACTCCTGATATGATGAAAGCACTTGCTCCGATTGCTCGTATTCTTGGCCAGAAAGGACTTATGCCTAATCCAAAAAACGGAACAGTCACTGACGATGTGGCAAGTGCTGTAAAAGAGCTCAAAGGAGGCAAGGTGGCGTTTAAAAACGACAGTACGGCAAATATCCATCAAATTATAGGCAAGATTTCCTTCGGCGCGGACAAGCTAGCTGAAAATTGCAAAATATTTGTTGATGATATAAAAAAGATGAAACCTGAATCTGTAAAGAGTAATTATATAAAAATGGTAACGGTCTGTTCTACGATGAGTCCCGGTATAAAAATCTCCTGGTAATTTTTTTGGTATTTTAAAACCACAAACCCCTCGAAAGAGGGGTTTTTTGTTTTGGCTCCGCCACCAAAAAAACAAAAATTAGTAAGTTTAGAAGAGTTAAAAAAACCGTGTTGAAAAGGGTTTTTAATGGAAAATTATAGCCAAAAGCGTGAAAATATAGAAATTTTATCTATTTTTCACGATTATGTTGACAAAATCGTGAATCTCGAAGTTATTATTGAGTTTTTGCAATATGAGAGTAGAATTGAATTACAGTAAAACCACATAATAAATTACATGATCTAAATTATGCGTGAATCAAAGAAATTAACACCAGCAGAAACAACAAAGATCGCTTTTTTTAAAGGCCAGAAAATCAGAAAAACACTTTTTCAAAATGAGTGGTGGTTTGTAATTGTTGATATTATAGGAGTTTTGACGGATTCGGCTAACCCGAAACAATATTTAAAAAACATGTTAAACCGAGACGAAGAACTGGCCAAAGGGTGGGTTCAAATTGAACACCCCCTTTTGATTGATACAGAAGGAGGGAAGCAGAAAATTAATTGTGCAAATATTGAAGGCATTTTTCGCATTATACAATCTATCCCATCGCCCAAAGCCGAGCCGTTTAAGCGTTGGTTGGCGAAAGTCGGTTACGAAAGAGTCCAGGAAATTGAGAATCCTGAACTTGCAACCAAAAGAACAAGGATGCTTTATAAATTAAAAGGGTATTCTGATGATTGGATTGAAAAAAGAATGAGGGGTATCGCTATACGCGAAGAGCTTACTGATGAATGGCAAAAACGAGGAGCAAAGGAACAAAAAGATTATGAAATTTTGACAGCTGAAATTTCCAAAGCAACTTTTGGTGTAACGCCAAATGAATATAAAGAGATCAAAGGCTTAAAGCGAGAAAATTTGCGAGATCATATGGATGACTTCGAACTTATTTTTACTATGCTAGGAGAAAGATCTACCACGGAAATTCACAGAACGGAATGTTCCAAAGGAAAAGAAAAATTAAAAAAAGACGCAAAGAGAGGAGGTAAGATCGCCGGAATAGCCAGAAAAGAACTGGAAAAAGAAATTGGCAGATCGGTGGTATCTAAAAAGAACTATTTACCAAAAAAATCAGCGAGGAAATTGAAATAATTTTTTTAAACAACCCAAATTTCAAAGGGGTCGAATTCGACCAGTTTAGAAATGAAGTTGGTTCTAATAGTTTCGTATTATCTCCACAGAAATGGTTTAAAATTACAAACTATTCATTCAATTCCATTATTATTGAGTTTTTAGATTATTAAGAGGGCAAAAACATATTGGATCATACTAAAAAACCGTCTAAAGAATGAAGGAAGTGAGTTGGTCACAAAATGTGACCACCTGAAATTGCCGTCTGCTGACGGAAAAATAATAGAAACTTACATTGCTGATGCGGAAACTATTTTTGGCTATACAAAAGCATTTTGTGGAAAAAGATAAAATTTTTATAAAACCCCACACCTCAAAAATGGCTTATTGTTGAGTTTTTTTAGAATAGGTGTAGAATATTAAGTGTAATGAATATTTTATGGTGATTTTTGATAAATTAAAATCAATTTGGAAAGTTTTTCAAGAAGTTGGAAAGATTGAGCAATATCGTGTTATTTCGGATTTACAAAAGCAGATTTTAGAAATGCAGAAAAAGATAGATAGTCTTGAGATAGAAAACAAAAAAATTAAAGACAGTCTTGAATTTCAAGATGATTTGATTTATGAAAATAACGCTTGTTGGAAATCAAAAGACGGAAAGAAAGATGGGCCATATTGTTCGTGTTGTTGGGATGATCAGAAAAAAACAATAAGAATGTTACCATGTGGCAATCCCGAGTTTTATCATTGTCCTAAATGTAAAATTACAGGTGTTTTAATTTATCCCGATAGAAAACGTCCTGTTGTCGTAAACACTTTTAAAAATTACAATATATGAAGCTCACAGATAACGAAAAAAGAGATGTTATAAAATATTTAGAATCAGGCAAACCGTTGCCGGATAAATATCGTTTTTTGCTTTTTGATATAGATCGAGAAGTTGAGCTTTTATGGAATGGAAAAACAGATGAAGTGGAAAATACTGTTTTACCTTTTCAAACAATTGAACATATTGACGAACCGAGAAGCGAAGAAAAAATCACGGCACAAACCACTTTGTTTGATACTTCGGGCAGACAGATCAAGGGCTGGTCAAACAAACTTATTTGGGGCGACAATAAACTGATTTTGTCATCGCTTAAAAATGGCCCGCTTAGAAAACAAATCGAAGCCGAAGGCGGACTGAAATTGATTTATATTGACCCGCCGTTTGATGTTGGTGCGGATTTTTCGATGAATATAGAAATCGGCGATCCTTCGATAGGCTCAGGACAAGTGGAAAGTTTTACCAAAAAGCCATCCGTGATTGAAGAAATCGCCTACCGCGACACATGGGGTAAAGGTGCTGATAGTTTTATCGCCATGATTTATGAACGATTGAAACTAATGCACGGACTTTTAGCGGAGGATGGGAGTATTTATGTACATTGTGATTGGAGAGTGAATAGTTTCATAAGAATGATTATGGATGAGATTTTTGGGAAAAATAATTTTAGAAACGAAATAATTTGGTATTATCCGAATAAGATGAGTCGCAGTAGTTCTAATTACCCAAAATTTAAAGATAACATTTTATTTTATTCTAAATCAGAAACAAATATTTTTAATGAACAAAAGGAATTACGCGATACACCAGTCAAACAAAGTAAACGCGTATGGAAGGATAAAAAGAACATGCGGGCAAGAGATAATTCTGGGAAGATAATCTATGACTTGTCATATGATATAACAGTTAACGATGTTTGGAATATACCATTTATAGCTTCAACAAGTGGAGAAAGATTAGACTATCCAACTCAAAAACCACAAGAGTTAATTGAACGTATCATCAAAGCCTCATCCAACGAAGGTGATCTCATTGCTGACTTCTTTGCAGGTTCAGGGACGACTTTGGCGGTGGCTGAAAAACTGGGCAGAAAATGGATTGGCTCGGACTTGGGCAGGTTTTCAATTCATACCACCCGCAAAAGAATGATTGGTGTACAAAGAGAGCTCAAAAAAGCGGGTAAGGATTTTCGGGCGTTTGAAATTTTGAACATCGGTAAATATGAGCGTCAATACTATATTAATAATACTACTATAGACAAAGAATTAAAATATGAAGTTAATTCAAGACAATTCATTCAACAACAAATTGCTAATAAAAAAGAAAAAGAATTTATCAAACTTATTTTATCCGCCTACAAAGCCGAACCGGTTAATTCTTTCAATACTTTTGTCGGCAAGAAAAGGGATAGATTGGTCGCTGTAGGACAAGTTGACATGCCCGTAACGAACGACTTTTTGGATAAAATAATCATCGAATGTAAGGAAAAGAACATTACTAAAGCAGATGTTTTGGGATTTGATTATGAAATGGGGCTTGATTTTGAAAGCGCGAAAAAACTTGGTATAGATGTTCAATTCAAGGTTATTCCACGCGAAGTGTTTGATAAAAAAGCGATTGAAAAAGGACAGGTTAAATTTTACGATGTCGCCTATATTGAGGTTAAGCCGATTATTCGCGGACGAGGCAATTCCAAAGAAGTAGCGATTGAGCTGACTGACTTTTCCGTTTTCTATAACCAAGACAATACCGGCGAAGTGGAAGAAAAACTACAATCCGGAGGAAGTAAAATTGTGATTGAAAATGGACAAGTGATAAAAATTTCTAAAGATAAAAATACGGATATTATTGAGCGAGAAATTTTAACAAAAAAATGGACGGATTGGATTGATTATTGGTCAGTGGATTTTGATTTCGAAAGCAAGAAAGAAATTGTCCGCGTAGTTGACGAAAAAACAAGCGAAGAAAAAGAGGAATGGACTGGAAGTTATATTTTTGAAAACGAATGGCAATCGTTTAGAACCAAAAAAGACCGATCGCTTGAGCTAACTTCGGCTTTCAAGGAGGTCGGAAAGGGTAAGCTAAAAATCGCTGTTAAAGTGATTGATATTTTTGGGAATGATACGACAAAACTAATTGAAATTAATATTTAAAATATATGGAAACAAAATTTGAAGACAACAAGAAAAAAATAATTGAGGAGTTGCTAAAAAAAGCTCCAAATTTAGAATGTCCAATTTGTCATGGTAAAAATTTTGATTTTGGCGGCGGATATTTTGCACATGATTTACAAGAAGATTTAAAAAGCCGGTCAATTGGTGGTATAAATATTCCGACAATTCCATTAATATGTAAAAATTGCGGTTATTTATTGGAATTTGCCGCTGGAAATTTTGGCCTTTTGCCGACTAAGGAAGAGAATAAAGAAGAGAGTAAAAAGTAGAATAAAACTTAATGATATGTCAGTTATAAAACCAACAATAAGTGAATCTAGTGATGTTAAATATGAATTTCCAAAATCAGAAAATATATCGATACAGAGATCATCACTTCAAATACAATTAGAAAAATTTAAAAAAGCCGTTGCGGAAGCTTTTTCATTTGATTCAATTTTTTCTTTGCTAATAACATTAGCTGCAGTTTGGGTTCCGATTTTTACTTCAAATTTTAAAAATATTTTTTCTGTCTCGTCAGAAGTTGTTTTAGGGGCGTATATATCTTTTGCAATATTAATATCTATTTATGCATTCTATAGGAGTATAATCGCGTCTTCGATCAGTTATTTTCAGAACAAGCACAATAAAATAAGTACTGATGCTGAAAAAATGTCTAAATATATTCTCGATCAATGTAATAAGAAAAAATAAATATTATGGCACTACATAAAAATTTTCCAAAAGATAAATTTCAAATCCTTGATCCATCAATCAGGTGGTTTCCGGCTGATGAGGATTTGCGCAAGGAGGGTTATGAAAAGCTTTTGCCTCCTTTTGTGCCGGAATTGAGGGAAAAGGTAGCAGAGTGGCGAAAAAATAATTATGATGGCGCAAGTGAAACTTCAAAAGCTCTTTTGAATTGGTGGTTTAAAGAACCACACACAATTTTTGCCAAAGACGGCACAAGTATTGCTTTCCAATATTATTACGCCCAGAGAGAGGCGGTAGAAACGATTATTTGGATTTATGATTTTGAGAAAGTCGCCAACAAATACGATTTGATCAAGTTTGATAAATTAGGGCGGGTAAGTCCGAATATGTTTACCGAGGATTGGCTCCGTTTTGTGATAAAAATGGCGACAGGAAGCGGAAAAACAAAAGTTATGAGCCTGCTCTTGGCTTGGTCATATTTCCATAAGCTCTACGAGGAAAACTCAGAGCTGTCTAAAAACTTTTTGCTTATCACCCCGAACATTATTGTTTTGGATAGGATAAAAACTGATTTTGAAGGATTAAAAATATTTTACGAAGATCCGATTTTACCAGATAACGGATATTGTGGGCAAAATTGGCAAGATGATTTTCAAATCAAACTGCACTTACAGGACGAAGTCGGCACAATTTCAAAATCGGGAAATATTTTTCTTACCAACATTCACAGAGTTTATGAAGGCAGTATCGACGAAGCGAGTTTTGAAGATGAAGACACATCGGATTATTTTTTGGGAAGTAAAGTTGTCGGCAAAACCAATGATTCAAAAATTGATTTGGGCGAAATAGTCCGCGATGTTGATGAATTAATGGTTATCAACGACGAAGCCCACCATATCCACGATCCAAAAATGGCGTGGTTTAAATCTATTGAAGATATACATAATAGATTATTGCAAAAGGGCAAAAAATTAGCTTTGCAAATTGATGTTACGGCTACGCCAAAAAATAATCGTGGGGAAATTTTTGTGCAAACTGTTTCTGATTATCCTTTGGTTGAAGCAATACATCAGGGAGTGGTAAAAAATCCGGTTTTGCCGGATCAAGCCAGCCGAGCGAAGCTACAAGAAAAACAAAGTTCTATATTTTCCGAAAAATATGAAGACTATATCCGGCTAGGAGTTGAAGAATGGGAAAAAACATATAAAGAACTTGAGCCGACAGGCAAAAAATCAATTCTTTTCATAATGACTGATGACACGAAAAATTGCGATGACGTGGCGGAGTTTTTGGAAAAAAGCTATCCGCAATTAAAAGGCGCGGTTTTAACCATTCATACAAACAAGAGCGGTGAAATATCGGAAACAGTTACCGGCAAAAAAGAAAAAGAACTGCAAGATTTGAGAAAGAAAGCCAATGAGATAGACAGCATGGAAAGCCCCTACAAGGTGATAGTTTCCGTTTTAATGCTTAAAGAGGGTTGGGATGTTAAAAATGTAACGACAATCGTTGGTTTGCGCCCTTTTGGTTCAGATTCAAAGATATTACCGGAGCAAACACTGGGTCGTGGTCTTCGCCGAATGTTTTTCGGCCAAGATGTTGAGGAATATGTGAGCGTTATCGGTACGCCTGCCTTTATGGAGTTTGTGGAATCTATCAAAGCCGAAGGCGTTGAGTTGGAAAAACGAAAAATGGATCGTTCAGGCTCGCCAATTACACCGACAGTTATTGAAGTTGATAATCAGAATGTAAAAAAAGACATTGAAAATTTAGATATTGAATTGCCGGTTTTAACGCCGAGAATACAGAGAGAATATAAAAATCTTAATTTATTGAATGTTGCCGGATTTAAGCACGAAAAAATATCAATAAAACAATTTTCGGAAGAAGAAAAGAAAGAAATTGTTTTTAAGGAAGTGATTGACGACAAACTTCATCACACAACAATTTTAAATAGCACTATTGAACCAAACTACCAAAGCGTCGTCGGGTTTTTTGTGCAAAGAATAATGAAAGAACTGCGTCTTTTTGGGTGCTACGATATACTTTTCGGCAAAGTAAAAGAATTTATCGGCGACGATTTATTTAATGAAAAAGTTAATCTAAATGACGCAAATATTTTGAGAAATTTATCCGAGTTGGAAGCAGTTAAAACTATCGTGGAAACATTCAAAAAAGAAATAAATAACTTGACTGTGCAAGATGTTGGAGACACGGAAATAAAAAATTATCTCAAAATAAGCAGTGCGAAACCGTTTGTTGTTACTGATAAAAAATATTTGCTACCCAAAAAGAGTGTATTCAATAAAATTGTTGGCGATAGTGATTTTGAGTTAGAATTTGCCGACTTTTTGGAAGATGCTGATGATGTGATTTCCTTCGCAAAAAATTATTATGAAATTCATTTCAAAATTGATTACAAAAATGCTAGTGGCGCAATTTCCAGTTATTATCCCGACTTTTTCATAAAAACGGATAACAAAACGATTTATATTGTGGAAACAAAGGGACGAGAAGATTTAGATGATATTGAAAAGATAAAGAGACTGGAACAGTGGTGCAAGGACGCAAGCGAGAGACAGAAAAAGATTGTATACAAAATGCTTTATGTGAAGCAGGAAGAATGGGATAAATATAAGCCGACTAGTTTTAAACAATTGGCGGAGGCGTTTAGAAAAACAATGGTGTTTTAAACGAAGATTAAATATGACCGAGTTAATTCAAAAATTATGGATATCACTGACATGCTTTTTGCAATGTTTTGAAGATTTTTTAAATCCTTTTTTACAAAGACTTGATCCCTCGTTTTTCCAAAATATTATTTTGGGTGTTTTGGCAATTTTTATTCCTTTTGCAATTGTTTTTCTTACAGATATTTTGAATTCCAAAAAGGAGAAAAGAAGCGAATTTGAAAAAATGGTTTTAAATGATGAAGTGCTAGGAACGAAAAAGGTCTTTTGTCTTTCTGTTGTTGGTATAGTATTTTTTGCATTTTTTTCTGGTGTTGATACTTCGTCGTCAGCAAAAATTGTGTCTATAATTGTCGCAATAATTTTAATTTACCTTTTTTGGAAACCTTTTAAGAAAATTTTGAGATTTTCAGAAGGATATAAGTCAGAATTTGAAATACCTTTTTTGAAAAAACTAAGTTTTTCGAAGTTTTTCAATTTTAAAAACAAAAACAGGGCAGAAAAAATATTCCGATCGTGGAATTCTTTTTGGTCAGAAAAATCAGAAATAAATGAAAGAGATTTTATAAGTATTTTTATATCTCACGTTGACGACTCCATAAAATTCGGGAAACTTGATCTTACCGTTCAACTTGCACAAGTTTACGTAAACAACATTGAAAAGCGAGATAGTTTTTTAATCGGTTATGAAATTCTGCCAAAGATTTTTGAGTGGAACGAGATTCTTTGGAATAAACAACAACTTTGGCTAAAAACATATGATACGGAGAAAAGAATTCAAAATTTCTTTTCTCAAAAACATTTTACGACTTTCGGAGGTTGGACTTTGAAGATTTATAAAAAACTGAATTCAAAGAGTGAGCGTTTTTGGAATTGGCACTATTTTGGCGGAGAATTTTTTCAAGCAATAATTAAAATACTGCTAAAGGACAGACATAGACCATATCAGCTTTTTTATTCATTTAAGAAACATATTGAGGAAAGCGAAAAGAAATTAGGAAAAATTACAGATGAAAAAGAGAAAGAAAATTATTTGGATTACATTACTGGGCTTTTTACTAACTTTTGCCCTACTTTTTTTAATGAAATAAATAGCGCGTTGTCAAGTTATGGAATTTGGGAACACGATTTTCCTACAGAGTGGAAGATAACAATTGCTAATAAAGATAACATGATAGCTCGTGTTATCTTGCCTGAATTTTTACAATGGTCGAGAGATCGTATTTTCAAAAAAGAAAACGAGGAAAACTTTGACAAGGATTTGACAGAGGTGATAAATGGAATCTTTCCAAATGTGCATTCGTCGTTATTTAGAGCTTTCCTGATGTTGTTTTTCCAAAGTGAAATAAAATATGCCCTAGAAAAAGAACCTAATTTTTACATTTTAGATGTAAGTGTGTTATGGTCTGAATCTGTTGATGAAAGCGAAGAAGATCGAGATAAAAAACTTGTTGAAATGATGAATATAAAAGAAATTTCACAAAAAGAGGAAACTATTCAAATTATCCTTAAATTCTTTCATTTTTGGCCGATACTCAGGATTTATAAAGATAATTTAAGCGAAGATGAATCTAAAAATTGGGGAAGCTACACAGAAGAACAAATAAAATCAATAGAGAAAAAAGTTAGAAAAGAAAAGTTAGAAAAAATAAAAGCGGAGATTGAAAGCGAAGAAATAAAAAAGATTTGCGGGGATTCTGAACGGAAGAAATTATACAAAAAACATTTTTTGGAGTTAATCGAATTATTGATTTTAGAAATTGAAAAGTAGTCCCGCCGTCCCGCCGAAAAGTTTTGAGAATGAAACCCAAATAAACTGCAAAAATCCTTTTTAAACCCCTTCCTTTTCTGCCTTTTTATTTGGAATAATATGTTTTAGGCTTCTGGAATTTTTACCAAATCCAGACTACTATTTCCAACCATTTTCCAATATTGACACATTCTTACCAAAAGCATATAATTCTCCCGTTACCATAGACCGTA